>JANMQV010000014.1:0-9411 GCA_031370645.1 Candidatus Eiseniibacteriota bacterium
AACGGCGCCGGGAAGACGACGACGATCAAAATGATCCTCGGACTTGTCCGTCCCACGTCGGGAAGCGTGCGCCTCGACGGGCGGGACCCGAGCGAGCCGGCCGCGCGCCGGAAACTCGGCTACCTTCCCGAGAATCCCTGCTTCTACGATCATCTCACGCCGCTTGAGTACCTCGATCTCTCGGGCGCCCTCTTTGGCCTTGCGCCTCAGGTGCGCCGAAGCCGCGCCGCCGATCTCCTCGAGCGGCTCGGCCTCGCCTCGCACGCGCGAAAGCCGCTTCGGAAGTTCTCGAAAGGGATGACGCAGCGCGTCGGATTGGCGCAGGCGCTCATCAACGAGCCGACGCTCCTCATTCTCGACGAGCCGATGTCGGGGCTCGATCCCGTGGGGCGCGCCGAAGTGAAAGCGCTCCTCCGGGAACAGCGGTCCCGGGGCGTGACCGTATTGATGAGCAGCCACGTCCTGGCCGAGACCGAATCGATCTGCAACCGCGTCGGCATTCTTAAGGAGGGCGCGCTCGCCGAAGTCGGCGCGGTGACGTCGCTCCTCGCGAGCGGTGTTCGCGAGTGGGAGATCGCGGTCGACCGACTGCCGGACACGGCACTCGCTTCGTTCCGCGAGGCGGGACACGTCATCGAGCGGATCGGCTCGAGGACGCTCGTCCGCGTGGCCGAGGGCGACGCGCTCCAGCGCGCCCTTCGAACGCTCGTCGAGGCGGGGGTCTTCGTTCACTCCGTGGAAGCGCGCCGGGAGACGCTCGAAGAGCATTTCGTTCGCGTGCTGGGACGGCGCGAAGGCGTGGAGGCGGCATCATGAGCGGCGCCTTCGCCATCGCCCAGAACACCGTCCGCGAGGTCGTGCGGCAGCGGATGGTTCTCGTGCTCGCGCTCTTCGGCGTGGCGCTCGTGGGCGCGTCCCAGGTTCTCTCGCCGATCGCGCTTGGGGAAGGACAGAAGGTCGTAACCGATTTTGGCCTTGCCGGGTCGTCGCTTCTGGCGACGCTCCTCGCGGTCATGCTCGGCTCGAACCTGCTTCACAAGGAACTCGAGCGGCGAACGATTTACGCCGTCATGGCGAAGCCGATTCGCCGGAGCGAATTCCTCCTGGGGAAGTTCTTGGGCCTCTGGGTGACATCCGCCGCCCTGGTGGCGGGGATGACGGCCATCGTCTTCGCCCTCCTTTCCGTCGTCTACCGGGAACCGCCCTGGCTCCTCCTCGGCTCCTTGGCGCTGACCGTCGTCGAACTCGGCGTGATCACGGCGGTCGTCGTTTTCTTCTCGGCCTTCACGACGCCCGCACTCACCGCCTTCTTCACGATCGCGACGATCGTGGCGGGACACTTCGCGGATGACCTTCGCTATTTCGCCACGCAGGGTGCGTCGGTCTGGATCACGCGGACGACGGAAGCGGTCTATTGGCTCCTGCCGCATTTGAGCCTTTTTAACGCGCGCGGCCAGGTGGTGCACGGCATCGCGGTGGAGCCCGAGCGCCTCGCGTTCGCAACGGCGTATGGGCTTCTCTACATGATGGCGCTTCTGATCGCGGCAGGCGCGATCTTCGAGCGGCGCGAATTCCGATGACCGCGCTCCGGGGGAAGGCGGGCCTTTTCGGCGCGCTTGGCATTTCGCTGGCGCTCCTCGCGTGCGCCGGGACGCTGCAGGGTTCGTATCGCGCACGGGCCGCCGGACCGTCGGTGGACGAACTCCTCTATTACCCCTCCGGCGTGTGGGTTCGGCAGGCGGCGGTCGGGTACGAGACCGTGGCGGCCGACATCGCCTGGCTTCGCGCCATTCAGTATTACGGCGAGCACCGAATGAGCGACCAGCGCTACGACATGATTGGGCATGTCATGGGGATCGTGACCGAGCTTGACCCCCGCTTCACCGAAGCCTACGTCTTCGGCGCCTTCGTGATGGCGCAGGAGCTGCACCAGCCCGAACGCGGCTTGGAACTGATGGAGCGGGGGATGCGGGCGAATCCCGACAGCTGGCGCCTGGCGTTCGAAACAGGATTCCTCCACTACGTTGGCACGAAAAACTACGACGCTGCGGCCCGCTACTTCACGCGCGCGAGCCGCCTGCCGGGACATCCCGACTACGTGGAGCGCTTCGCAGCCTTCGCGAATCAAAAGGCGGGAAACGCCGGGATGGCGATCCTCCTCTGGAAGCGGATCGAATCGACGGGGAACAAATACATGCAGGAAGTGGCGCGTCGCGCATTGCAGCGGCTCGAAGGCCAAGGGGGAATCTGACATGACGCCCGAACACTTCGTCCAACTGGCCGCGTTCCTCGTGGGGCTCGCGCTCGGTTCGTTCCTGAATGTTGTGATCGCCCGGTTGCCGAAGGGGGAGTCGATCGTTCGCCCCCGTTCGCGCTGCCCGCGCTGCAAGCACGCCATCGCGCCGATCGACAACATCCCGGTGCTTTCGTACTTGTTGCTCCGCGGGCGCTGCCGGCACTGCAAGAAGAAAATCCATTGGCGCTATCCGGTCGTGGAACTGACGGCGGGAGTCCTTCTCGCCCTTCTCGCCGGCCGCGCGACCCATCCGGGCCTTCTCGTGCCTCACGCCGCGTTCCTCTTGGCGCTCCTCGCCGTCGCCTGGATCGATCTCGACACGCGGACGATCCCGGACGTCGTCACCATTCCGGGAGTCGGCCTCGGGCTCGCGTCGAGTCTCTTCGGCCCTCCGGGATTCACCGGCGCCCTGATCGGTGCGGTGGCCGGAGGCGCGAGTCTCTGGCTCGTGGGCGCGGCGTACGAAAAAGCCACCGGCGTGCCCGGCATGGGAGGCGGCGACGTGAAATTGGCCGCCATGATGGGCGCGTTTCTGGGCACCGGCGGCGTTTTCGGCGCCATCTTCCTCGCGTCGCTGGCGGGCTCCGTGTTCGGCGCGGCCCTCATCGCGAAGGGGCAAGGCGACCGCAGGACGGCGATTCCGTTCGGTACGTTCCTCGCGCCCGCCGCCGTCGTCCTCCTTCTATTCGGCGATACGCTCACCTCCTGGTACCGGGCGCTCCTTCCGTAACGCGTGCAACATGCACGTGCGTACGAGCGCGAACGCATGGCTCGCCGCTGGCTCGATCGAACCAAGGCGCCGTGGAGAATGGCGCAACGGGGGGCGCCGCCCCGCCTTCTCCCCTGTTCCCGCAAGCGTTTCCGACTGGCACGGCGATTGCCATCCTTGGGACCCGGACACGACCACACTGAGTTGGAGGTGCTTTCAATGAAGCTGATCCGGGATGAGGGAGCCGTAAGGAATCGCTCCGACGGCGGATTCTCGCTGATGGAGCTGATGGTCGTGCTGGTGGTCTTCGGCATTGTCACGGCGATCGCTCTTCCCGGTCTCAACAAATTCCTCCGGAGCGTCGAGCTCTCGGGGACCGTCGAGCGGATGGCCACGAGCCTTCGCGTCGTCCGGCAGCGCGCGGTGACGGAGAACAACAACTACGTGGCCATCCTCGGAGCGGGCCACAGCATCCTCTGGTGGGACGACGACGACAACGACGGCGTGAAGGACAACACGGAGAAGACGGGCGAGAACGCCCCCATTCCCAGTTGGATGACCGCCTCGAACGATCCCAGCAATACCTTCGCGTCCGACACGCTGAAATTCTTCCCGAACGGGAGCGCCAGCGAGTCGGGCACGCTCCTCTACTCGAACGCGGACGGATACCAGAAGTCTCTTTCGGTGATCCGGCCGACGGGCATGGTGACGGCACAATGAAGACTCGGCACGGCGGTACGGCGAAGCGGCGTCCGCGTGATTCCCGCGCGGAGGGCTTCAGTTTGATCGAGGTGATGTTCGCGCTCACGTTCCTGGCGATCGGAATCCTGGCGGTTGCCTCGATGATTCCGGCCGGCACGCGCGGCGTGTCCGAAAGCCGGACGATTACATCCGGCTTGATGGCGGCCCAGTTGAAACTCGAAGAACTTCGCGGGACGCCCTACTCCTCGCTTGCGGCTGGAACCACGGCCGACACGGTGTCGGTCTTCCAGCGCACCTGGACCGTGACGGATTCGATCCCGACGGCCGGTTGCAAGCGCGTCTTGGTCACGTCTTCGTGGACCGACGCGCGAGGATCCCAATCGACGACCCTAACCAGTTACGTGACGCGATGACCGGCACGGAAAGCCGCAACCCCGAGGTGAAACCCGTGAGTACCAATCGAACGCGCTTCAGCGCCGGCTTCACGCTAATCGAAATGACGATCGCCGTGCTCCTCTTCGCGCTGGTGATCGGATCCATCTACGAGATCTGGATACGCGGCGAGCGCTCGCAGCAGGTCGGCATGGAACTGGCCGAGGCGAGTCAAAACGCCCGCGCGGGCACCGACCTGATCGCGCGCGAACTCCGCTCCGCGGGCTACGGCGTCGATCCCACCGTGCAGCCGTCGGTGGTTATCGGATCGCAGTACCGCGTGACGTTCGCTCTCGACCTGAACGGAAACCGGAAGATCGACATGGGCGAGGTGATCACCTACTTCCTCGACCCCAGCACCTCGAACTCGCTGGCGAACTCAAGCGCGAACCCGTACGACTACGTCCTCCGCCGGAAGCAAGGCGCCTCGGGCGACTCGCTCGCGGCGCCGACGGCCGGTTCGGGTGAGATCGTGGCCTACGGACTCACGCAGCGCTCCCGAGACAACGTTACGTCGAAGGACGTGCCGCTCTTCTCCTATGCGAACTCCGCGGGCGTGGCGCTCGAGACGAAGACGGGTACGGCGAACGATCCCGCGGGCGCCTTCTTCGGAAAGACCGTGAGCGACACCGACCTCGGCAAACCGCCGACACCGGGCGTGTCGAGCAGCGTGAAGTCGATCCGCGTGAACATGGTGACCGAGACCCGGCAGAAGAACGTCCAGACGGGCGGCTACGACCGCATCAGCGTCGGGACCGCCGTGGAGCCGCGTAACTTTCCGTACTTGGCGCAGGCAAACTCCGCCTACGCGGCGAACACGGGCGCGACCGGCACCGGCACCGGAACGGGGACCGGCACGGGGAGCGGCACCGGCACGGGGACCGGTACGGGTTCGGGGACCGGTACGGGTTCGGGTACCGGCACCGGCTCCGGCACCGGCCTCCCGCCGAGCCAGCCTCCAATTCATATCCCGACCGACAAAGTTCTCTCGCTCGCGTTAGCCAACCTGGACGAGTACGACGCTTTGGAGGGATCGGCGACGACTCAAAACAGCGAGAAGGACCTCGACATCGTCGTCGGCACGAAGGCTAGCGGCATCGCCAACATCCGAGTCTGGTGGAACGGGCAACCCGGCAAGTACTCGGGAGGTGTCTACTACCGCTCGACGCAGAATTACATGGGCAATGCTTCGTACGACATTCCGGCGCTAACGGCGGCCAATGTGGATGCCTCGGACTCCGAGGCTCGGGACGTCCTCACGGGCGTGGTCACGGGATCCAACACCGGCAAGTTTCAAGTCTGGAAGAACCAAGCCTTCAGCGGTGCGTTCGACGTTCGCGGGAAGGTGGGCGTGGCGGGTGCGACCGCGACCCCGAACGGGACGTACGGGGACAATCCCGGGACGGGCGAGGTGCGCGCGATCGCGGCGGCTGACCTGAACCAAGACGGCCGACTCGATGTCGTCCTTGGCACGAAAACAAACACGAACGCCGGCAAGTTGGAAGTGTGGTGGGGAGACGGCAGCGGCGGGTTTTCGCACTCGCCGTCCCTCGACGTCTACACGGCGAGTGGCGAGGTTCGCTCGATCGCAATCGCCGATATGAACAAGGACGGATATCCCGACATCGTGGCCGGCAGCAAGACGAATAATTCCGATACGCAGGGGAACATCGACATCCTCTTTGGCAGCCTGATCACACTGGGGCGATACACTACGACCTTCAGCGTCGCTTCCGGGGGCTCCGTTTACGGGCTCGCCGTCGGCCTGATGGACAACGACTCCTACCCCGACGTCGTCACCGCCGTTCGAACCGGCAGCAACACGGGCAAGATCGAATTCTGGAAGAACAGCGGATCGCTGCTGGGCGCGCTTGCGCGGCGCGACGAGCAAGCGACACCGGGGCCGGCACTCTCGGTCGCCGTGGGAAAGATCAACCTGGGCAGCGACCTGGACATCGTCGTCGGATCCGCGGGCGCGGGCGGTTCGACGCCCCCGTCGGTGCAAGCCTACTTCTGCGACTCCGCCGCTTCCGGCGGCGCGATCATCCCGAACGTCTTCAGCTGGGCCGACGCGAACGCCGGCGGCTCCGTCAATGCCGTCGCCATCGGCCGCCTCGAATGCTCCCAGGATCAACCGAGCGAGGATCCCCTCCAGGACATCGTGGCCGGTACGGCCACGAGCGCCAGCACGGGCGACCTGGTCATCTATCTCAATCCGTACGCGTCGACCATCCTGCCGTAGTCCGGTGCGGATGCGATCGAACGGCGAAGGAGGAAGTACGACCATGAACCCAGGGACCCAAGGTCGGAAGGGCACGTTCCGCGCGACGACGGGGTACGGCGCGTCCGGAAACGCCATGGTCGTCGCGCTCCTCGTACTCATGCTCTTCACCGCGGCCGGCGTGACGTTTGTGGCCGTGACCAAATCCGAGAAGCAAATCGCCGGAAATCAAATGGCGGGGACGCAGGCGATGTATTCCGCGGAGGCGGGGATCAGCGAGGCGCTTCTCCGCATGAACAACCCCTCCGACGCGGCGAACTACATCGGTCCTCAGGTTCCATTCCAGGGATGGGGCCGGTACCTCGTGGTCCAGGCCGGCAACAGCGCGCTCGATCCAGGGAAGGCGGCCATCGCCTCCGACGGCTGGGACAACGATGCCGATTCCTTTGTGGACGAGAGCGGGGAATGCTACCCCGAGGTCATTTCCAAGCAGCCGGTCGCGACGGACGCGCCACGGTACCCCTACGTACGGGTCGAGTTCAAGCAACGCTCGAACCAGCTGGTTCGATTCGGCGACGCCGACGGAAACGGGGCGACTCCTCCCGTCGAGAATCTGACGGTTGGCGCGCCGGTGATCCGTCTTACCGCGCGGGGCGAGAAGGGCACAGCCAACAAGATTCTCGAGGCCGAAGCCGTTCGCTACCCGTTCGTGGACGTGACTTCGGCGCTCTGGACGGGCAAGAAGATGAAGCTTAACGGAAACGCGCTCTTGATTGACGGCAACGATCACGAAATCAACGCGCCGTACGACACAATTCCAGGCGCGACGCCGGTGGCCGGGATCCAGACGCTTGGACCGACCAGCGATGTCCCGCTCGGCTCGGGCCAGCCGGACAACATCCTCGGTCTCGGCGGGACGGCCAGCATTCAGCAATCACCGGTCGCGTACGACTTCAACGCGATACTGGCGGCCGCCGGAGGCATCGTGGACTACAAGCTCCCCGGGGAGACGGGGCTCACCTCGGGAGATCCGTCCCTCGGAACGATTGGCGCGCCCAAGGTGACGGTCTGCGACGGCAACTTGAAGATCGCGGGCACATGGACCGGCGCGGGCATCCTGGTCGTGAACGGCAATCTCCAGATGACCGGCGGCAGCCAGTTCAACGGGGTCGTCATCGTCCTGGGCGATATCAAAATCGCCGGCGGAGGACCCGCGGACGTCGCGCACATCCTCGGCGGCCTGATCTACCAGGGCACCGCCATCGAAGATGGGAGTGTCGGCGGCGCCGGGCGTATCTACTACTCTTCCGCGGCCGTGAACAACGCGTTGCTCCTCAGCCACTACCGGATGTCGTCGTGGCGCGAGCGCTAACTCAGGGAAGGCGGAGCGAAGAGGTGACCACCATGAACGACCAGCCGATGCAGGAAGAATTCCGTTCAGATCCCGAGTCGGGGAATACGCTTGTTGTGGCCCTCCTGATCCTCTTCCTCCTTACCGCGGTGGGGATTTCCTACATAGCGGTTACGAAGGGCGAAAAACAGATCGCCGGTAACCAGTTGACCGCGTCCCAAGCGTTCCAAAGCGCGGAGGCGGGAATCAGCGAGGTACTCGTCCGTATGTCGAACCCAAACGCCCCTGGCTCCGAGTACATCGGCCAGACCGTTGGCTCCTACACGGCCGGCTGGGGAAGCTACGTGGTGAATGACCCGGGAGCGGGAAGTCTCGATCCCCAGTATGCCGCCACCACCAGCGACGGGCGCGACAACGACGGCGACGCGGCGATCGACGAAGCAAGCGAACACTACGCAGAGACCGGCTCGCGAAACACCAATCTTCCGGTCGCCGACCGGCTCGATTATCCGTGGGTGAAGGTACGCTACAAATTGAACAGCGCCGGCTCGATCGTCCTGTTCGGGGATAACGACAACAATCCCCTGACCCCTCCCGTCGAGAACACCACGCGCGGCATTCCGAAAATCATCGTCTCGGCGCAGGGAAGGCGAGGACTCGGCTCCAAGATCGTGACGGTGGAGGCTGTGAAGTGGCCGCTCCCGCCGATCCCGGGCTCGGTTTATACGGAGAGTCCGATCAACTTCAACGGTAACTCGTTCTACGTCGACGGCCATGATCACAACGCAACGGCCCCGTATGACACCGTTGCGGGCGCCACTCCCCTCCTCGGGATCTCGACCCCCAACAACCCGGGAGTCATCTCCGGGGCCCTGAACGGCCAGCAGTCCGACAACGTTCAGGGCGCGGGTTCCGATCCGAGCGTCGGCTCCTCGAGCGTCAATCTCGATCTCCCAGCGCTGGCCGCGGGCTGGAGCCAGATGGCCGACATCACCCTAAACGGGAATCAGAACAACCCGAGCACGGCCAGCTGGGGATCGATCGGCAATTTGAAAATTGTTCGTGTGACCGGCGATCTGCATGTCTCTGGAAACGGGTCGGGCGCAGGAGTACTCGTAATCGACGGCAATTTCGATATGAGCGGTTCCTTCAATTGGAACGGCGTCGTTCTCTGCCTGGGAGACGTGACCATCACCGGCGGCGGCACCGCGAAACAGATATTGGGGGCGTTGATGGTGCAGGGGACGTTGAATGGAACCGGGACCATGAACGGCAATATCAAGTGCCTCTACTCGAGCGATATGATCAACCAATTGAACGCGCTCTCACCGTACGAGGTCTCATCCTGGATCGATCAGTAGCGGTCACCGGGCGCGGATAGAAAGCGAAGCGAGGGGGCGGATCCGTGGGGTTCGCCCCTTCGGCGTTCTACTGGAAAAACCAGTAGCGGAAAGGCGCGACATTTTCTTCGCCCGCGGCACCGATCCGCTCGATCCTGAATTCCGGCCGGTCGCGCCGCAGGAGCGATCCCGCTACCTTGAAGCGCGGTTCGACCCAGGCGCTCTCCGAGCGCGCGATGCTCCAGATCCCCGCCGGCTTTCCATCGACCGAGACGCGGAGCCGGTTCGCGTACCAGGCGTCGGTGCGCATGACGAGCAAGAGGTCCCGCCCGGGGTGGACGGTCGCGCGGAAGCGCTCGC
>JANMQV010000096.1:0-1781 GCA_031370645.1 Candidatus Eiseniibacteriota bacterium
CCTCATCCGGGACCGATGCCATGGATATTCAGATCGCGAGCCTCGGCGTCGCGACGGCGGTGCTCGGTATCCCGTGCCGGTACATGCACACGGGGGTCGAAGTCGTGGAGCCGCGCGACGTCGACCGCTGCGCCACACTCCTCGCGACGTACCTCGCTTCGCTCGACCCGGAGTGGCGCGCCACGGAGGTGCTGAAGTAATGCCGGCCGCGCGCACCGCCAAACGGAACGGCGCTCCCCCCTTCGAAGAGCGATTCCTCGAGGCGTTCTCAAACGCCGACGGGCCGAGCGGCTGGGAAGGGCCAGTGCGCGATCTCGTCGTCGGGGCCGTCCGCGATCGCGTCGACACGCTCGAGGTGGACGCGCTCGGCAGTCTCGTGGCGCGTGTGGAGCCGTCGGGAGCCCGCGGCCGCCGCCGCCGCCCGCACGTCATGCTCTGCGCGCACATGGACGAAGTCGGCTTCATGGTCACCGCCGTCGAGAAAGACGGGCGGCTGCGCATTCGAAAGGTCGGAGGCATCGACCCGCGCATTCTCTTGGGACAGGTCTTCCGCGTCGGAACAAACGGCGCGCGCGGCGTGGTCGGCGTCTTGCCGGCGCATCTCCTCACCAACTCCGACATGAACAAGGTGACGCCGATCGAGGAACTCTTCCTCGACATCGGCGCCGCTTCGCGCGAGGAAGCGCTCCAGGCGATTTCGCTCGGCGATCTCGTCGCCTTCGATACGACGTACGAGGCGACGGGCCGGGTGCGTAAAGGAAAGGCGTTCGACGACCGCGTCGGCTGCGCGGTCCTCGCGAGCCTCGTCCAGAAGCGCCCTCCGGTGCCGGTCACGGCGGTCTGGTCGGTCCAAGAGGAAATCGGGCTTCGCGGAGCCGCCGCCGCCGCGCGGCGCGTGATGCCCGATTTGGCGATCATCCTCGAGGGAACGGCGTCGGGCGAGTCGCCGGGCGCTCCCGTGGAGGAGCAGCAGCCGCGTATGGGCGGCGGGCCCACCGTCACCGTCATGGACCGAAGCCTCATGGCCGATTCCCGCCTCGTCGAAATTCTCGATCAGACGGCGAAGCGGCGTAAGATCCCGACTCAACGGAAACGCCCCGGTGTCGGAGGGACCGACGCGGGGCGTATTGCGCTCTCGGGCGCGGGCATTCCGGCGGCGGTCGTCTCGGTGGCGTGTCGCTACATTCACGCTCCCGCCGCATACCTCGATATTCGCGATCCGCAGCGTGTGGTGGAACTGGTCTGGCACACGCTCGAGTCGATTGGAAAGGAGTGGTTGTGAAACCGCGAGCCGGAAATCTCGACGCCATTTTGAAGGCGCTCGTTCCCGCGTACGGCCCGCCGGGCCGCGAAACCGGCGTGCGCGCCGCGCTTCGTTCTCTTCTTCGCGGCGTCGGTCGCGCGCGTGAGGACGCCCTCGGCAATCTACACGTGCATCTCCTCGGAACCGGGCCGCGCCTCCTCCTCGTCGCCGCCATGGACGCCCCGGGCGTCATCGTGACGCGCGTGGACGCGAGCGGCACGGCGCGCATCGATCTGCTGGGCGGCCGCGGCGCCGCCGAGGCAATTGGCGCCACGGTGGTCTTCGCCGACGGCGCTCGCGCGCTCGTTGCGTTCGACCGCCCGGCGAACGGCCGTGAATCGGGTTCTCCCGACGCGAGCTCGCTCTATCTGGTCACGGGCTACGACAAGACGGCCGCGATGAAGCGCTTTCCGGTCGGATCGGTCGGCATGCTGGAGTCGCGGCTCGACCGCCTGGGCGATCAGTGGCGTTCCGCCTC
>JANMQV010000147.1:0-1712 GCA_031370645.1 Candidatus Eiseniibacteriota bacterium
CGATCGCGTCGGGCACGCTCGCGAACCCTCGACTTTCGCCGGACGGCCGCTCGCTGCTCATCGAGAAGCGCGGTACCGGCGCCATCGCGGCGGGCGACATCAGCGTGCTCGATCTCATCCGTGGAACGAACACGAAACTCACGTTCACGAACGGTCATGCCAGCAGCCCGGAATGGGCCCCCGATGGCAAGCGATTCGCCTATTCCCTGCTTCCCGAGGCCGGCGACGCGAAGATCCGAATCCTATCGGCGGACGGATTGGGCGGGCAGGACTCCGTGCCGGTTCCGCCCAGACCGCTGCTCTTCTTGTGGCAGTGGGCGTCCGCCGGATCGCAGATCCTGACCGGCACCACTAACGGCGAACTCTTCGCCTCGCCGAGCGAAGGAAGTGCCCGAGCCTGGCGGCCGCTGGCCGACTCCACGCTCGTCGGAGGGCACTCACAAATCTCTCCGGACGGTCGCTGGCTCGCGTACGCCTTCGGAACGGCTCGCGACGTGCAGGTTTACGTGCAGAGCCTGACCGGCACGCCCGGCCGGTGGCAGGTTTCAACGACACTCGGAATCTTTCCCCGATGGACGAAGGGCGGTCGCGAACTCGTCTTCGAGGGAACAGACGGCCGCTTAATGGCGGTCGATATCGACACGACAGCCGGGTTCCGGGCCGGGACGCCGCATCCACTTTTCATGCTGCCGATGAAGTCGTCGGCCTTCGGCGCGACCTCATGGTCGGTGGACGCGACGGGCGAGAAATTCGCCCTCACGATCCCGCCGCCCCAGTTGATGGTCGGAACGATCGAGGTCGTCACGGACTTTCAGTCGCTGGTGAGCCGGAAGTAGTTCGGCCGAATCTCGGAGGCGCCGTTGCAGCACTGCGCGCGTGCCCTGCTCCTCACCCCCGAGGGGCTCATTCTCCTGATGAAGATTCGGGGATGGGAGCGCGAACTCTGGATCACGCCCGGGGGTCGAGTTAAGCCCCACGAGGATTCGATCACTGCGCTGAGTCGAGAGCTGTTCGAGGAAACGGGGAAGCGTGACTTCGCCATCAACGGCCTCGTGTGGACCCGCCAGGGAACATTTCTCATCAAAGACCGCAGCATCGAGGAACGAGAGGAGTTTTTTCACGTCCCGACCGAGCGCTTCGAACCCTCGACGGCGGGATTCGAAGCTGAGGAAGTAAACCAGCACCTTGGGTTTCGCTGGTGGTCGGTTGCAGAACTCGAGGCGACGACCGACTTCATGGTGCCCGCGCGGCTCGCCCACCATCTGCGGGAGCTCCTAGAGGCTGGGCCGCCCCCGACACCGGTCGACGTAAGCGGGTGAAGTTCCCCTGAAGTCCGGTAGAATCAGGGCATGAGCCGCACGAAGTCCCGGTCTCCCACAGGCGCTCGCTGGACACTGCTCGCCCTGACGCTGTTCACGGCCTGCGCGGCCGCCCCCGCAGCGCCAACGACCGCGCTCCCCGCTGAGGATTCCGGCGTGGCCGCCCCCACTGCACGCGCTTCGGAGCCTGCCGCCGCTGCCGACACGGACTGCTTCGCCATCCCCCACGGGCCCGGCGAGCGAAACGCCTCTTCCGACTCCTGCTGGTACACGCTCCATGTCCACGCCGTTCGCGTGAGCGATTCGTGCGCGGGGCAGCATGTCGCGGGGATCACTCCGCAACAGGTCGCGACCTGGATCGACAAGGCAAACGAGGTCTATGCCGCCGCGCAC
>JANMQV010000189.1:0-5231 GCA_031370645.1 Candidatus Eiseniibacteriota bacterium
GTAAATCACCGCGCTCGAAGAGTTCGCTATACTTCGGATACGGCTCTTAATTGCAGAAGTACTCATGTTCGATAGTATCCACTCCGAGGATTTCCAGAAGTCGCGATCCTTCGTGAATCATCACCGCGTCGTGCCCCGAGAGTTTCGGCGCACCATCTGGGCGATTCGGGAGCGGACAGGCGACGGGCGTGAGGATGAGCATTTCGGCGGTCGGATCTTCCTCCGCGTGTCCGGCGGCGCGGAGTCCGAGGACGTTGTGCGCATGCTCTAACAGAGCATGTTGAAACCCGCCTCAGGTCGCGACCATCGGCTTCCCCCGCTCTCGAGAAACGCGGATCGCGGCGAGCGCACCGTCGCGGTTGGCATAGGGACTTCCCGCGGAAATCCAGAGTCCGTCCCATTCAGCCAACGCCTTCGCGGCGGCCACCGGTTCCGCGGGAATTGAAGCAGTGGGAACCCATGCCGATTCGATCGCGAGTCCCGTCGCCTCCGCGATGTGTACGAGCGACGAGTCCGCGGTCGTGTGCGCGGCAAATGCGGAATTGTAGTCGCCGATCATGGCGATGCGGACGGGGCGGGCGGTCATCGGTTTGTCCCCGGACTCGTCGAGACGGGCGGCAACGGGCGCTCGATCGGCATCACATTTCCCGTCGCTTGGTCGATGGTGAACCGCGGTTCCCACTCCGGCGCGGAGTCGGTCCGGACGCTCATGGTGTCGCCCGCGCTCACCTGGAATTCCGGGCCGCCGCGCAAGGGGCCGGAGCCACGTGGCGCCACTGCCGTCGAGGGAACGAACGGAATCGCGATCGCGCGCGACGTGTCGGGGCCGACTTCCACCTTGAGCAGCCACCGAAGCACCTTCGTGTCGCTCGTCTCCCCTTCCCTGCCGCGAACGTCGAGGTAGATCGAGCGGTAGTCACCGGTCGAATCCCAGCCGACGA
This sequence comes from Candidatus Eiseniibacteriota bacterium, assembly GCA_031370645.1. Taxonomy (GTDB): domain Bacteria; phylum Eisenbacteria; class RBG-16-71-46; order SZUA-252; family SZUA-252; genus SZUA-252. The sequence goes on from JANMQV010000189.1 coordinate 942, forward strand.
TCCAGGTCGAGTACTCGCTCCGCAATTGCTTCGGACGCTCGATCCGCGCCATGAGCCGTGCCCGGCCCACCTCGGGATCGCAGAGCCACAATCTTGCCGTTTGCCGAAGAATCAGTGCCTTCCCGCCATCCGGAAATGCCGCGAGCCCCTTGGGTTCGCGCGATTGCGTGGAGATGATGACCACCGCGAAGCGGTGCTCGCGCGGTTGCGCCATGGCGTTCATCACGACGTGACGCCACGTGGGAGGGGCGTAGGTGCAACCGGCGAGCGCGATCGGTAGGAGAACGAGCGTCGCCAAAACGGCTCGAAGCGCTCTCACCGCGCGGCCGCGGTGGCTGATGGAATTCTTCACGTCGTGCGGGAGTTCGGCGAAGGTCCGCGTCTCGCCTTCGGGCAAGAAGAGCGGATCGTAGCCGAAACCGTCACTCCCCCGCGGCGCGTCGAGAATCGTGCCCGGGCAGACGCCTTCCACGACGCGCTCCCGCTCCTCCCCTGCCACGAGCGCGAGCACGCAGCGAAATTTCGCGCCGCGCTTCGCCGGAGGCAGCCCGCGCAATTCATCCAACATCCGCGCGTTGTTGGCCGCGTCATCGGCATCCGGCCCCGCGAATCGCGCCGAGGTCACGCCGGGGGCGCCGCCGAGCGCGTCGACTTCCAGGCCGGAATCATCACCCAGCGCGGGAACCCCGAGCGCGCGCCAAACGGCCCGCGCCTTCGCGAGCGCGTTCTCGCGGTAGGAATCGGCTCCTTCAGGGGGCAGTTCAACGTGGGGATGATCGGCCAGCGATTCGACGCAGGAGACGACGCCTTCGAGCATCGCCTGGATCTCGCGGGCCTTGCCGCGGTTCTTCGTGGCGAGGACGATTACGTCCAAGACTTTGGAAGCGAGCGAAGGCCGAGCGTGCGCTTTTGGAGCGCCACGAGCTGCTTGATTCCGCCCTTCCCCAATTCCATCAGCGTCGCCAGTTCCTTCTCCGTGAACGCTTCGCCTTCCGCCGTGCCCTGGATCTCCACAAGGCGTCCGTCGCCGGTCATGATGAGGTTCATGTCGACGCCGGCTTTCGAATCCTCCAGGTAGCAGAGGTCGAGACAGGCGCCGCCGTTCACGATGCCTACCGAAACCGCGGCCACGAAGTCGCGGAGCGGCTGCCCCGGCAGGGCCGTCCGCTTTCCGAGCCAGCGGAGCGCGTCCACCAGCGCGATGAACGAGCCGGTGATGGCCGCCGTCCGCGTGCCGCCGTCGGCTTCGATGACGTCGCAGTCGATGAGGATTTGTCGCTCGCCCAGCGCCTCGAGATTCGTCACGGCCCGAAGCGAGCGCCCGATGAGCCTCTGGATCTCGTGCGTTCTCCCTCCGACGTGGCCACGCGTCACTTCGCGCGTGATCCGATCGTGCGAAGAGCGCGGGAGCATGCTGTATTCGGCCGTCACCCAGCCGCGGCCCGTATTCCGAAGCCATGGCGGGACCCGCTCCTCCACGGTCGCCGCGCAAAGCACGCGCGTGCCGCCCATTTCGATCAATGCCGAGCCCTCGGCGTTCTTCAAATAGCCGCGCGTGATCTTGAGCGGGCGAAGTTCATTCGCCCGGCGCCCATCGACGCGCCCTCCGCCCCTTTTCTTCGCGGTCATTTCCGCCCCCGTCGCACGGGGCGGCGCTCGAACCAGGGGAGGTCGTCCTGCGGCACGAGCCACACGCGCCCCATGCCGTGGCCCAGAAACCGAGTTCCGATCGCTTCGAACTGCCGTGGAATGTCCGAGACGTAGCAGCGAAGCGACCCGCGACCGCCTCGGGCGCTCTCACCGAGCGCTCGCGCCAATCGCCGCGCCGTGGCTTCACCCGAATCGACGAGTCGCACGCGCGGCCCCAGCACCGAACGAAGCGCGCGGCGGAACGGCGGATAATGCGTGCACCCCAGGATAAGCGTGTCGATCTTCTTCGCCTGAAGCGGCGCGAGGTACTCCTTCAGCATGGCGCGAGCCGCGATGCTGTTCTCCAGTCCCTCTTCCGCCATCGGTACGAGAATCGGGCAGGCACGGGAGAAAACGCGCGCCTTCGTCCCCGCGCGCTTGGCGGCGGCGGCGACAGCGTTCTCGTAGGCGTGGCTCGCCACCGTCGCGCGCGTTCCGATGACGCCGATCCGGCCGTTTCTGGTAGCGCGGACCGCCGCTTCGGCGCCCGGCTCGATCACACCCTCGATCGGCAGCGTGGGATCGTGTTTCTTCAGCGCGCGAATCGCGACAGCCGAGACGGTGTTACAGGCCACGACGATCTGGCTCACCTCGAACTGCTTCAGGAACGAGACCGCTTCGGCGGCGAATCGGCGCACGGTGGCGTCGGACTTCGCGCCATACGGGACGCGCGCCGTGTCGCCGAAGTAAACGATCGGCCAGCCGGGAAGAAGCCGGCGGAGATGTCGAACAACCGTGAGACCGCCGATGCCTGAGTCAAAAACGCCGAGCGTGCCGCGGCGCCCCGGACGCGGCGTGACGACGCTCATCGCCACTCCGAGACGGCGAGCGGCGCCATGACGTCGTAGTGCCCGCCGATCGTCTCGATCGGATTTCCGTCCACGAGAATCGCCACCTGTTCCACCTCCGGAAGATTTGTCGCCGCGGTGCGAACGATCGACCCCAAGAGGAGCCGCTCCCGTCCACTTCCCCCGCGGAATCCCTGCACGATCGCACGGTTCCAGTCGAGATAGAGCGTTCCGCGCGGCGTGAGATAGGCGTTCACGAGTTCGGTCCCTTCGGGAAAGAGGGCCACGTGATTCTCCGTCGGTCCGGCGACCAGCTCGCGGTAGATCGCGCGCACCTGATCGGCCGGGCGATCCTTCACGACCACGTCGCGATGCTCCTCGCCGAGACTATCCGAACCGGGGACGCCGTAGTAGAGCGTCACGCCGCGAATCCCTTCGAGTTCCGCCGCGAGCGGGACGAAGCGTCCGGGCGCCGTCTGCCCCGGGCGGCCCGGCCCGCGCGCTAAGTAGATCCATACACCGACGGCGACCAGGAGGCCGAGGCCGATCGCGACCCATTTCCCGCGGCCGGTCATCACGACGCGTTCGAACGCCGCACGAATTCCTCGATCGCGCGCGCCACCGTCTGCGTGTAGTCGTAGATCGTGTAAGAACGGGGGCTCGTCGCCTCCGGTCCGCTCCGCGCCGTCGGCGCCGATTCCAACAAGATGGCCGGGCAGGAAATCGGTTCGAGCACCCCGAGCCGTCCCGTCACGAGCACCGTCGGCGTGGACGGAAAGACTCGCTGGAGCGCTTCGGCCACCGACTGCGCCAGCGCCAGGCTCGAACCCGCCGCGCCGATCTGGGCACCGCGCCACGGCATCAACTCGGCATCGCGTTCGCCGCCGCCGATCGTGATCGGCGCCGCCGGCGACTCGCTCGGCGAATTCGCGGGAAGGAGCGTCAGGATGCGGAAGCCTCCACCGCGCACGGCGCCTTCATTGTCGAGATGGATGCTGATGAAGAGATCGGCGTCGGCGCCGTTCGCGATCGCGGCGCGCTGTGATACAGGAACATTCTGATCCCCATCGCGGGTGAGGACGACGCGCACGCCGAGGCGATTCTGGAGCGCGCTTCGAAGCGCGCGCGCCACGTCGAGCGACACGTCCTTTTCCACTTGGCCGCCCGGGAGCGACGCTCCGATGTCCACGCCACCGTGTCCGGGGTCGAGCACGATCGTCCGAACGCGGCGGTCGGAGCCCCCGAGGCGGATCGGCTCGAGCGGATTGAAGAGGCCCGCGTCCACTAGACTCTGATCGTCGGTCACCGCGATTTTCAGTCGATTGGCGGAGACGTTCACGGCCCAGCCCCGCGCTGCTTCGGTGAGTGCGAGCCGGCATTCGACCCCGCCCACGACTTCCCGCATCCAGCCGTCCGCCACCACACCGCCCGAGAAGACGCGCGTGCTGTCGAGCGTGCCACCTTCGATGAGGACGCGAAGTTCGGTCGGCGTGGCATAGAGAATCCGTGCCGGAAGACTCTTCGAGAGCGCGGCCACGACTTCGGTGACACGGTTTCGTGCGTAGAGCTGGGCTTGACGCACCGCGTGCGCTTCCACCCGATAGCGCACGACTCGCTCCGCTTCATCGTAAGTCGCGTTGGGCACGAGGCCCCACTCGAAGAGGAGCGGCACAACTGCTTCCGGCGCGCAGACCACGCCCTGCACGAGCCGGACCGGCGCCACGAGATTCTTCGACCCCTCGTCGACGAGCACGACCGGCGCGTCCACCGTGAAGCGGAGCGTGTGTTCGCCGATCCGCAACGAAAGTTTCTG
>JANMQV010000067.1:0-4216 GCA_031370645.1 Candidatus Eiseniibacteriota bacterium
CGTCCTGACGCTTGGGGTCGGCGCCTGCCAGCCGGCGAAGGTAGAGGCGCCGAAGGGCATCACCTGGCAGACCTCCGTGGACGCCGCGCTAGCCGACGCGAAGAAGAACGAACGCCCGATCCTGCTCGACATGTATACCGACTGGTGCGAGTGGTGCAAGGTGGTCGACGATTCGACGTACACGGACAGCGCGTTCATTCAGTCGTCGCGGAAATTCACGATGGCGCGCGTCAACGCCGAGGTGGATACGGCGAACGCCACGAAATACAGCGTCCATTCCTATCCGACCGTTCTCCTCTTGAAAAGTGACGGGACCGAAATCGACCGGGTCGTGGGCTACCTCCGCGCGCCGGAGTTCATGAAGCAGGTGGAGGATTATCTCGCCGGACGGAACACCATCGCCTCGATGGAGGCGGAGGCCGCGGCGAAGGGAAAGGATCCCCAGGTCCTCTACAACCTGGCGGAGAAATATTACGGCCACGGGCTCTACGACAAGGCTGAGCCGGCCTATCTCAAGCTCCTCGAACTCGATCCGAAGAACGCAACCGGACAGGTGGACGACGGGCTCTACACGCTGGCGCGCATGCACCGGAAGACGAAGGACTACGTGAACACGCGGAAGTACGCGCAGATGATTCTCGACCGCTATCCGACCAGCGACATGTTCCTGCCGGCCCACTTGGAAATCGCCGGATCGTATAAACGCCAGGGCGACCTGACGACCGCTCGTCGGCTCTACCTCGACTACGCGAAGCAATTCCCGAATGACGGAGACGCGCCCTACGCTAGCGAGCAGGCCGATACGCTCGCCGTGAAGATCGCCGCCGCGAACGGGAAGGGCGCGTAGCCACGATTCTCGACTCCGCCACTTCGTGAAACTCGGAATTCTCGGGCCGCCCCAAAGCGGCAAGACCACGCTCTTCGCGGCGCTCACGCGCGGACAGGCCGATATCGGCTCGTCGCGCGGCGAGAAGGTGCATCTCGGGTCGGTGAAGGTGCCCGACTCGCGTCTCGAAAAGCTCCGCGACCTTTACCAGCCGAAGAAATTCACGCCCGCCAAGGTCGACTATGTTGATGCTCCTCCGATGGAGACGGCTCCCGGCCGCGCGGAGCGGGGAACTCTTGCCGCACTGACCGCGCTTCGCGATGTGGATGCCTTCGTGCTCGTCGTCCGCGCGTTTTCCGACCCCGCCGTGCCGCACTTCCGCGAAACCATCGACCCCGCGAGCGACGCTTCGTGGCTTGTCAGCGAACTCCTGCTCGAAGATCTCGCCGTCGTGGAGCGGCGCGTCGACCGGATTGAGAAGTCGCTCAAGGTGGGTAAGAAGCCCGAGGATCCGTACGAGTACGACGCCCTAAAACTCGTGATGGAGGCGCTCGAGAACGAGCGCCCCGCACGCTCGGTCGCGCTCAACAAGCAGCAGGAGCGTTCCCTTCGCGGATTTCGGCTTCTCTCGGCGAGTCCCTGGATCTTGGTGGTGAACACCGATGACGAGGCGATGCAGAAGGGGGAAGCGGCGCTCGTGGCGCCGGTCCTCGCGCGTCTCGCGGAACCGAGGCCCCCGGTGATCGCGCTCTCCGCGAAGACCGAGGCAGAACTAGCCGCGCTCTCGGAAGAGGACGCAAAGGAATTCATGCAGGTCCTCGGCATCGAAGAGCCGGGGCTCACCCGCATGATCCGGCTCTCCTACGGAGCCCTTGGCCTCCTCTCCTTCTTCACGGTCGGTCCCGACGAAGTAAGAGCCTGGACCGTCCGGGACGGGGCCCTGGCCCCGGAGGCCTCGGGGGCCATCCACAGCGACTTGGAGCGCGGCTTCATTCGCGCTGAAGTGATTGCCTACGATGATCTTATGAAGGCCGGCGCCCTCAACAAAGCGCGCGACCAAGGGCTCTTGCGGACCGAGGGGAAGGACTATAGAGTCCGAGACGGCGATATCCTCAACGTCCGCTTCAGCGTGTAGCGAAACAAGCTCCCGTTCCGGGGCGTAAAGGCTGGTGAAGGAACCGGTTCCGGAACCCGAGGAGGGCTGTCATGAAGGACTTCGCTAGACGCGCGGGAGGTTGGGGCGTGGCGCTCGGCGCAGCGCTCGCGCTCTTCGTCGCGGGCGCGGACACGGCCGCGGCGGCGCAAGCCAAGAAGGTCGCGGAAAAGACATTCGAATTTGCCCCCGACGGCACGGTGTCGATCGAGAGTCGAAACGGGCGGATCGTCATCGAAGCGTGGGATCGCCCCGAAGTGCGCGTCCAGATCACGCGGAGCGTCCGCGCCGCGGACGACGCGCAGGCGCAGGCGCTCTTGAAGGAGCTGAAGGCGGACGTCGAACTGACGCCCGGGCAGCTCCAGATCGTGAGCCGCTATCCGAAGCGCCGCGAGAACGTCGGGTTCTGGGACTTTCTGGGGCGGAAGGTAGCGGCGATGGACATCCACTACTACCTTCAGGTTCCGAAGGCGACGGCGCTGACGCTGGAGACCACGAACGGCGAGATCCGGATCCGCGGAACAAGCCGGAGCGTGAACGCCACCACGACGAACGGCGACATCAGCGTTTCCGGCGCGAGCGGGCCGATTGAAGTCGAGACGACGAACGGGGAATTGCAGCTCCTCGCGATCTCGGGCGACGTGACGGGCACGACGACGAATGGAAGCGTGAAGGCCGAGATCGGCACGCTCGGCGCGGACGGCAGCGTCGAGTTGGAGACGACGAACGGGAACGTGACGGTCTACCTACCGGCCACGCTCCGGGCCTCCGTGTCCGCCTCGACGACAAACGGCAAAGTGACGAGTTCGTTCCCGCTGACGCTGAGCGGGGCGATGAGCAGCAAATCGATTCACGGGACGATCGGGGGCGGCAAGGGAGCGGCCCTCGCTTTCACGACGACGAACGGCAATGTCCACGTGCTGAAGATCGGGGAGCGGAGCGAGCCGTAGCGGCGCCCCGCCATCGAGCCTCGATCCCGAAGCGAGAGGGCCCACCGGCCCGAAGGAGAGACGCTTGAGTAGCGGCATCCCGCACGCCAACATCGCGGCCACGGGCCCCCTGACGCGGGGCGACTTCCTGATGCTCCTCTACTGGAACGCCGACACGCGCGCCGTGCCGCACGTGAAGGGGATCACCGGGCTCTCGCGATTGACGCGGCTGGCGCTCATCCTCGGTGAGGAGACCGGCGCGAGTCGTGAGATCTCGCCCTTCTTCACGTTTCACAGCACACCGCAGGGAGGCGTGGCGAGCGTCGATCTCTGGACCGAACTTCTCTCCCTCCGCGCCTACCAAGTGATCACGCCACTAGCGGAGGATGCGCCCACGCCGCCCGAGGAGCGTTCGGAGCGTGCCTTCCTCCTGGAAAAATTCATCCCGGCCCACGAGCGCGAACACTATCCGATGCCCACCTTCTTCGAGCGCGACGTCCTCACGAACAAGGGGACCTTCTTCGCCGCGAAGCGGGAAGATCAGATGGTGGAACGGCGCATCCAAGCCTTCCAGTCGATCGTCGAACTGAACGATCTAACCCTCGCCGACCTGACCGCGAGGGCGTCGCGTCACCTGCGCCAGACCGTCTCCCGCTAGACCGCTGGCTCGCGCCGGAGGAGAGCCTTCCTTGTTCCGCTTCTTGAGCCGCCTCTTTGTCGCCCTGGCCGCGCTCTTCGCGCTCCGGCTCCTCTTTGCCACCGCGCGTCGCGTGAATCGGGGAAGTGGCGCTCCGCGACCCGAGCCGCTGAACCCCGAAGCTCGAACCGGCGCCGCCAAGCCGGAGCGGCTTCCGCGAATCGATTCCTCGCTTGCCGAAGAGGTGCCGTTCGTCGAAGTCGGGACCGAGCGTGAGCGCGAGCGGGTGCCGCGTGACTAGGTCGAGCGCTCCCCGCATTCCGGTCTAGGACCCGCGCATGGAAGACCCCCTCGATCTCTTCGGCGGCGATCGTCCCGACTCCGCCGGGAAGCGCTCGCGCGTCCCCGCTCGAGCCCCGCTCGCGGAGCGAATGCGCCCCCGGACCCTCGAAGAGTTCGAAGGGGGCGAGCGGCTCCTCGGACCCGATTCACTCCTCCGCCACGCGATTCAATCACGCTCCATCCCTTCGCTCATCTTTTGGGGCCCGCCCGGCTGCGGAAAGACGACGCTGGCCCGTCTCCTGGCCGAGGTGGGCGGCGCCAACTTCGTAGCCTTCAGCGCGGTCACCTCCGGCGTGAAGGAAGTGCGCGAGACGATCGAGCGCGCCCGC
>JANMQV010000243.1:0-2688 GCA_031370645.1 Candidatus Eiseniibacteriota bacterium
CGCCCGAAGATCCTGATCTCCACGCCGCAGTCGGGCGTCGTCGCCATCCCTCCGGATGACGACCTCGACGACGCTACCAATTCGTTGCTCCAGTCGCTCCCGCGTACCTATCAAGCGCTCGTCCGCCGCTTTGGCACGATGTCGCCCGCCGACTCCATGGGGAGCGGCGCCTATCGCTGGGCCGACGCCGCCTTCGCGGCCGGAAAGTTCGACGACGCGAGCAAGGGGTACTTCGACTTCGCCCGTCGCTATCCACGGAATCTCCAGGTGAATGACGCTCTCTCGATGACGCTCCTCATCAAGGAGGCGCGTGACTTCGAGGATCAGCCGCTTCTGCTCTACGCGCGCGGTCGGGCGTATCGCGTCGCCGGACGGACGGATTCGGCGATGGTGGTACTCACCACCGCGGAGCAGCGCTTCCCTGGGGCCAAAGTGCGCCACCACGTCCACTTCATGCTGGCCGAACTCGCGCGGGACAAGGGAGACCATGCCGCCGCGCTCCGCTGGGCGGTTGAAGCGGCCGATACGACCGGCAAGAATCGCCTGGCTCCGTTCGCGCTCCAAATCGCGGCGGAGTCGTCGATGGAATTGAAAGAGCCGCCGCAGAAGGCTCTCGCGTACTACAAGGAGATCCTGGAGCGCTATCCGCGATCCCCGGTCGCGCCGGAGGCGCGCATGCGCGCGCTCGAGATTCGGAAGCGGATGCCGCAGTGAGAAAACTCCGGAGCGCCATGGCGTCGATCCGTGGCTCCATGCTGGCGTTGCTGATCGCCGCGTTCGCCGGCGCGTGGCCGGCGATTGCCTCCGCGCGCGTGCTGATCCCGATGGACACGGCGCAGACCGATCATCTCCGCGCGTACGGGCTTGTCTATTGGGCGCTCGGTCGCGGCGTCCACGGCGAATGGCTCCTCAACTATCGGGGCGGCTCGTTCCTCCTTCCCGAAGCCGCTTCGCTCGCCGATGAGGCGTTGGTCCGCGGGGTGGCGATCGAACTCGTGGACGAAGGCGGGGTGGCGAAGATCCAGGCCGAGATCGCCGACAACAACATGGAGACGGTGAAACTCGAAACGGCGCCGCGCGTGGCGGTCTATGTCCCGCCGAGCGCGCCGCCCTGGGACGACGCCGTGCAGCTTGCGCTCGAGTACGCGCAGATTCCCTACACGAAACTTTGGGACGCCGAAGTGCTGGACGGGAAACTGGCCGACTACGATTGGCTCCATCTTCATCACGAGGACTTCACGGGGCAGTACGGAAAGTTCTACGCGGCGTTTGCTTCCGCCGACTGGTACCAGCGCCAGGTGGCGGAGAACCAAGCCGTCGCGCACCGCTACGGATTCGCGAAAGTCTCGGATCTGAAGAAAGCGGTGGCGGAGACCCTGAAGGCATATATCGCGCAAGGCGGGTTCCTCTTCGCCATGTGTTCCGCGACCGATACGTTCGACATCGCGCTCGCCGCGCACAACACCGACATCGTGGCCAAGGAGTACGACGGCGACGGAGTCGATCCGCGCGCCCCGTCGAAGCTCGACTTCAACGAGACGCTGGCGTTTCAAAACTTCGAACTCGAAATGAACCCGCTCGTCTACGAGTACTCGAATATCGACACGACTCCGAAAGCGACGATGCGCGGTCAGTTGGGCGACACCTTCACACTCTTCGATTTCTCGGCGAAGCAGGATCCGGTGCCGAGCATGCTCGTCCAGGACCACGTCGCGACCGTGAAGGGCTTCCTGGGACAGACGACGGGGTTCGAGAAGTCGATGCTGAAGCCCGGGATCACCGTCTTGGCGGAGACGCCGGGGCAGGATGACGCGAAGTACATCCATGGCCACTTCGGGAAGGGAACCTTCACCTTCTACGGCGGTCACGACCCCGAGGACTACCAGCACGCGGTAGGCGACCCCCCCACCGACCTCTCCCTCCACAAGAACTCGCCCGGCTACCGACTGATTCTGAACAACGTGCTCTTCCCCGCCGCGGAGAAGAAGGAAAAGAAGACGTAGCCGGTTCAGTCACGCCCGGTGAATTCCCACGCCCGGGGTGCTATTCTCCGCCCCGATGCTCACCCCCGGTTCCACCATCGGCCCCTACCGTATCGACCGTGAAATCGGGCGAGGCGGCATGGGCGTCATTTTTCTTGCCCAAGACACGCGGCTTGGCCGCGCAGCCGCCATCAAGGCGCTGCCGGAGGACGTGGCCGCGGATCCCGAGCGGATGGCGCGCTTCGAGCGCGAAGCGAAAGCGCTCGCCTCGCTCACGCATCCGAACGTGGCCGGCATCTATGGGCTCGAGGAGAGCGAGGGGCGGAAGTATCTCGCGCTCGAATACGTCGAAGGAGAATCGCTGGCGGATCGTCTTCTGCGCGGGCCGCTCTCGCCCGCCGACACGATCGAGATCGGACTTCAGATCGCGGCCGGGATTGAAGCGGCGCACGAAGCCGGCATCGTCCATCGCGATCAGAAGCCCGCCAACATCGTCATCACGTCGGGGGACCAGGCGAAGGTCCTCGACTTCGGACTCGCGAAGGGAAGGGTGGTCGAAAGCGCCAGCGCCTCCAGCCCCACGGACGCGACAAGTCCCGCGGCTCACTCCCCGACGCTCCTCCATTCTCCGACGATGCAGACCCCGGCCACCATGCCGGGCGTCATCCTCGGCACCGCAGCCAACCTCTCGCCGGAGCAGGCTCGC
>JANMQV010000009.1:0-89674 GCA_031370645.1 Candidatus Eiseniibacteriota bacterium
GTCACCGACGCGGTGACGGACCTCTTCTTCGCCACGTCGCCCGATGCCATCGACAACCTCGTGGCGGAGGGGATCCCAAAATCGAAAGTGCATCTCGTCGGGAATCCGATGATCGACACGCTTCGGCTTCACCTGCCGGCCGCGCGCGCACGCCATGCCGCGGCGCGGTTCGGACTGGAGGAGGGGAAGTACGCCTTGGTCACGCTTCACAGGCCGAGCAACGTGGACCAGCCGGAGGGCCTTCTCCAAATCGTTGGCGCGCTGGAGACGCTCTCGGCGCGCATCCCGGTCATCTTCCCGGTCCATCCGAGAACGAGGGGGAGAATCGCGGAGGTCGGCGTTCCTTCCACGGCGGCGCTTCAATTCTGCGACCCGCTCGGCTACGTGGAGTTCCTCAGCCTTCAGGCTTCGGCTCGATTTATCCTCACCGACAGCGGCGGCGTGCAGGAGGAGACGACGGCGCTCGGGATTCCATGCCTCACGCTACGCGCGAATACGGAGCGGCCGATCACGATCTCGGAGGGGACGAACCGCCTCCTTGGCACCGACCCCGCCTCGATCGTCCCCGCCGCCCTCGAGATTCTCGATGGGGGCGTTGTCCCGGCGCGCTCCCCGGCGCTCTGGGACGGACACGCGGGCGAACGCATCGCGGCCGTGCTCCACGCCCATTTGTCGGTAGGTTGAAATTCCCGGGGGCGGATGCTAAGATTCGTGTAAGTCCGTACAAAAAGGAAGGCTTATGGAGGTTCAACCGAACGATATGCGAGGGGGACGAGGGATGAGACTCCTCAGGACGCTCGGCGGCGCTGCCGTTGGGCTATTTGGCTTGCTCCTTTGGGTTTCGGCAGGCCATGCGCAGGGAAGGACTCAGGACGCTGCCCCGAGAGTGAGCGTCGGGGACATTCTTCGTGTCGACGTCGAGAGCCGCCCGGACGTGTCCGGCGACTTCGCGGTCGACAAGGGAGGCAACGTCACGCTCCCCAGCGTCGGTCGTATTTCGGCGGTGGGACGGACCACGTTCGATATCGGCACGGACGTCGCCCGTCGGATGTCGCTCATCTCGAACAAGATCATCCAGGCCACGGTCACGATCGCGCAGGTCGCCTCGCGGCGGAACTACGTGCTCGGGGCCGTCCTTCTACCCGGGCTCTACGTCTTCAAGGATCCTCCCACGGTTTGGGACGCGATCGCAGAGGCCGGAGGTCCGACCGATGACGCCGATCTGAGCGCCGTCGAAGTACTCTCCGAGTCGCAGCCGAAGCCCACCGTTGTCGACGTGACGGCGGGCTCCACCGGCGATCTGACCAAGTTGCCCCGTCTTCACCCCGGGGACACGGTCCGCGTGCCGCGAACGGCCACGGCGACGCTCGGTGGCCAAGAAGTCGTTTACGTCTTCGGCGCGGTCGGGTTCCAGGGACCGCTGCCTCTCAACACGGCGCCCGACCTCGTGAGCGCCTTCATTCGCTCCGGGCCCTCTCCGTCGGCGGATTTCAAGCACGTCGAGATCATCCGGAAGAACGGCCCTCAGATCGTCCGAATGAAGATCAGCATGGGCGAGTACTTCGACCGCGGTGACGTCGTCGGCAATCCGATCTTGCAGGCGGGCGACACCGTGCACTTCCGGCCGATCAAGAGCGGTTTCAGCCCGTTTCGAATCGTCAGCGGCATCGCGTCGATCGTAGCGCTCACGACCTCTATTCTGGTCTTGTCGAAACGTTGAACCAGCCAGTACCGGGGCGCCCCGGCGGCGCACCCCCTGATGGGCCTTCGGCTCAATCGATCGATCCGCAAGATCTGATCTGGCGGCTCCGGCGCTATGGCTGGTTGCTCGTGCTGCCGATTGTCGCCAGCCTCTGCGTGGCCGCGCTCTACGCGCGCCAGTCGGTGCCCATCTACCAGGCGTTCCTCGTCATCGCGGTGGACACGCAGTCCGACGTGTCGCCCGGCATGCGCCCCTACGTCCAGGGGGGATCCGAAGGCGGCGCGCCGCGCGAGCGAATCTCGCTCGTGGACGGAAAGATCCACAATCACACGTTCCTCAGAGCCCTGGCCGAGCGGATGGGAATGGACAAGAATCCCGTCCTTCTGCAGCGCGCCGCCGAAGCGACGAAGGTCATGTCGGGGATCACGCCCGCCGACTATGCGATTCGGCTCGCGGTGGGGCAGTTGTGGACCAAGATCAGCGTGGGGCAGGGACGCGGAACCGCGATCCAGATCACGGTCAAGGACGAGAATCCCGAAGTGGCCAGGGACCTGGCCTCGGCGATCGGCGATCTCCTTCTCCAGCGTAGCCTCCAGAATACGCTCGAGAAGGTTCAGGCACGCGGCGAGTTCAGCAAGGACCAGGTTGTCGTCCTCGAGGAGCGCGTCCATGAGGCGGAAGCCGCGCTCCGCAAGTTCCAGGAGTCGCATCTCCGAACCACGATCACGGCGGGGATATCCTCCGAGCAGGAACTGCAGTCCGCGCAATCCTCCCGCCGATCGACCGGGGAAGAGATCGCGCAGCTTCGAGCGCGAATCGGCGCCGCGAACGAAGAGTGGAGAAGTTCGGCTGGAGGCGTAACGCTCCCGATTCTCTCGAGTAGCCGGGCGACCGAATTGGGGGGCCAGCTCGTCCGTCACGAGGTGACGGGGGTCATGGCCCAATTGTCCGGCCGCGGTGACAAGACCGGGGAATCCGACGCGCTTCAAGGGCGGATCACCGCCACGCGCCAAGCACTATTCGTCGAGTTCGATCGACTCGCGCAGGAGCTGGACGCCGGATATTCGGCGGAACTACGGAATACGGCCGCGGGCATTGCACTCGACCGCGCGGTGCTTCGCTCGCTCCAGTCGCGCGAGGGTCGTCTCGGGTCGGCGATCGGGGAGTATCTCTCGAACGTGCAGCGGGCGCCGCGCGACCAGCTGGAGCTCCAGACGCTCCAGGACAACTTGACGTCTGCTCGGACCCTTCTCTCGACCATGCGAAACGAGACGGTGTCGTCGGGCGTCTCGGAAGCCCTCGCCACGAGCCAGATGGGGCCGCGTCTCGAAATCGTCGAGCACCCGCTCCTCCCGCTCCAGCCTTCGTCCATCGGCGCCCGAGCGACGTATGCCGTCGCGGGATTCCTCGGATTGGTCATCGACGCGCTCATCATTTTCGCGGGTGAGCGTCTCGCGGCGGTCGTCCGCACGGTGGAGCAGGCCGAGGCGGAGTACGGGCTCCGCGTCGTCGGCGTCGTTCCGCGCATCGAGACGCGCCCGAAGCCGGGCGGGTATCTACGGAATCACTGGCCCAAGTTCGCCATTCTCGCGGTGCTGCTCGTTTCGGCCCTCGTCGTCGTCTTCGATGAGTTCGTTTTCCCTCACCCGACGAAGACCGGCCAGGTCCAGCGGTAGTCGACAGGAGCGGCCTTGTTCTTCGCGAAGCACGAGTCTCAGGATCTTCTCGACGGATTCCAGATCGACGCCCCCTATGTGACGGAGGTGCGGCGGCTTCTGCAGAATCTCGGCCGGCAGCGCGGCAACGAGAAGCTCGAGAGACAGGTGTACCTGGTGACCAGCGCGGCGCGCGACGAAGGGAAGAGCACCACGTGCGCGCTCATGGCCATCGTGGCGGCGCGGGTCTTTCGGCGGCGAACGTTGTTGATCGACGGCGACCTCCGGCGGCCCACGATTCACTCGCTCTTGCGCGTGGCGCGCGGCCCCGGGTTGCGGGAGATTCTCGCCGGAACCGTATCGATCACGGACGCGACGCGGCCGACCGCGCTTCCGCTCCTCTCCGTGATTCCGAGGGGCGACTCGATCGTTCCGGCGAGCGAGGCGTATTCCGACGAGGTCTTCGCGGATTTGATCCGTGATTCCCGTGGACGTTACGATCTGATTCTCGTCGACGCGGCGCCGGTCGTACCGGTCATCGAGCCGATTCTCATGGCCGAGCATGTCGATGCCATTCTCGTGGTCGCGATGGCGGGGAAGACGCCCGTGACCGCGGTGCGACGATCGATGCAGATTCTCGCGCCCGTGGTTTCTAAGATCGCCGGCATCGTGCTCAACAACGCGATGAACGGTTTGCCCTACTACTACGACTACCGTTATTACGGCTACAAGGAACGCCGACCCACACCCCTCGGCCAGTCGGACGAGCCGCGCGAGCGCGCGCCGTCACGCGATCGAGATTTCGAAGGAGACCGTTAGTGGCGCCCAGGAAACGATCGATGCCCCTTCTTCAGAAGTTCACTCGCCGTGTCGAGAACCGAAAGGCTCGGATCGGCGTTATCGGGCTCGGCTACGTCGGGCTTCCGCTGGCGGTCGAATTCGCGAAGGCCGGATTTTACGTGACCGGTTTCGACATCGACGCCAAACGCGTCGCGGCGCTGAACGCCGGACGCTCCTACATTCAGGACGTGCCGACCGGCGAACTTCGCGACCTCGTCCGTTCGGGGCGCCTCACCGCGAGCGTGGAATCCGACGCGCTCCGGCAGATGGACGCGATCGAGATTTGCGTTCCGACACCGCTCCGGAAAACGCGCGACCCCGACGTTTCCTACATCATCGCGTCCGTCCAGGAGATCGCGCCCCGGCTTCGGAAGGGGGCGCTCGTCGTGCTCGAGAGCACGACCTACCCGGGCACGACGGATGAGTTGGTACGCCCGATGCTCGAGGAGGGCGGGATGCGGGCCGGCAAGGACTTCTTCCTCGCCTTCTCGCCCGAGCGCGTCGATCCGGGGAATCCGAAGTACCACACGCGAAACATTCCGAAAGTGACGGGCGGGCACACCCCGGACTGCAGCACCGCGGTGTCGACGCTCTACGCCCAGATCTTCGACCAAGTCGTGCCGGTCTCGTCCACCCAGGTGGCCGAGACGGTCAAGCTGCTCGAGAACACGTTCCGAAGCGTGAACATCGGCCTCGTGAACGAAATGGCGCTCATGTGCGACAAGCTCAACATCGACGTCTGGGAGGTCATCGACGCCGCCTCCACGAAGCCGTTTGGATTCATGCCGTTCTATCCCGGTCCGGGGCTCGGCGGGCACTGCATTCCGATCGATCCGTTCTACCTCTCATGGAAGGCCCGCCAGAGCGGGTTCGAGGCGCGTTTCATCGAACTCGCCGGGCAGGTGAACGGGAGCATGCCGTACCACGCGGCGCGCCTCGTCTCCGACGCGTTGAACTCGAAGCGCCGGTCGATCCGGGGCGCCCATGTGTTGATCCTCGGCATGGCGTACAAGGCCGACATCGACGACGTGCGCGAGTCGCCGTCGCTCGACGTCATGGAAATCCTCGAGAAGGAAGGGGCTCGCGTCTCGTTCTGCGATCCCTATGTTCCGTCGATCCGTCACGGGGGAAGCGTGAAGAAGTCGTTGCCGTTCCGGGCGAGCACGCTCCGAGCGGCCGACTGCGTCATCATCGCGACCGCGCACAAGGTGTTCGACTACGCCCTCGTCTCGCGACATGCGCGGACCGTCGTCGACTGCCGAAACGCCCTCAAGGGCCGCCGCACGCGCGGCGTGTTCCGGATCTAGTCCGTGGGACTTCGTCTCGTCACGGGGGGCGCCGGTTTCATCGGTTCGCACGTCGCCGCTCGGCTCCTGGAGGACGGCCACCGGGTGAGGGTTCTCGACAACCTTTCCACCGGCCGGCAGTCGAACCTCGATTTCCTGCAGCGCACCTACGGAGAGCGATTCGAGCCGATTCTCGGTGACATCCGGGATCGAGACGTCTGCCGCAGGGCCTGCGACGGAGTCGAGTTCGTCTTCCATCAGGCCGCGCTGGCGTCCGTCCAGCGCTCCATCGAAAACCCAGCCGACAGCACGGCAGTGAACGTGCTCGGCACCGTGAACGTCTTCACGGCGGCACGCGAGGCCGGCGTACGCCGGGTGGTCGCGGCGAGTTCCTCCTCCGTTTACGGCGACACGCCGACCTTGCCGAAGCACGAGGAGATGCCGACCTTGCCCCGCTCGCCCTATGCGGCGAACAAGCTCGCGGGGGAACACATGGCGCGAGTCTTCGCCGGAACGATGGGGCTCGAGACCGTCTCGCTTCGCTACTTCAACGTTTTCGGCCCCCGGCAGGACCCGAACTCCGCCTACGCGGCCGTGATTCCGCTCTTCATCACCGCGTTGATGACAGGGGATCGCCCTACGATCTTCGGCGACGGCACGCAGAGCCGCGACTTCACGTATATCGACAACGTGGTCGACGCCAACCTTCGCGCGTCGACGTGCGCCGATGGAACGGGGGAGGCGGTGAACGTGGCGTGCGGCGATCGTTTCTCGCTCCTCGATCTTCTCGACCAACTGGGGCGAATCATCGGAAAGAAGGCGGACCCGCAGTTCCTTCCGCCTCGCGCGGGCGACGTACTCCACTCCCAGGCATCCATCGAGAAGGCGCGGCGCCTGTTCGGCTTCCAGCCCGGGATCGGGTTCGAGGAAGGCCTTCGGCGGACCGTCGAGCACTTCCGCCTTGAGCGCTGACGGGGGCGCATCGCTCGGACTCACCGGGAAGCCGTCCGAACTCGAGATCGAAACGGCCGCTGACCCCGGCGCGGAATGGGACGAATTCGCGGCGGGGCGCCCTGACGCGACGCTGTTCCATCGCTCCGGCTGGCAGCGGGCGGTTCGCCGGACCTTTGGATACCGCTCCCACTGCCTCGTCGCCCGCCGCGGCGGCCGAATCGCAGGAATCCTTCCACTCTTCGCCGTCCCGACGCTCCCCTGGGGCCGCGCGCTCGTGTCCGCGCCGCAGGCCGTCTACGGAGGACCGGTCGCCACGGATCCTGCCGCGCTCGACGCGCTTCTAGGCCGGGCCAAAGAGATCGGCGAGAGCCTCGGCGCCCGCTATATCGAGTTCCGAAACGTTTCTCCCCTCGCGGATCTCCCCGGCAAGGATCTCTACGTGACGTTCCGGAAGCCGATTCTCTCGACGAGCGATGAGAACATGGCCGCGATTCCAAGGAATCAGCGCCGCAGCATCCGGATCGCCATGAAAAATGGGCTCACCTACGAGGTCGGCAGGGAGGAGCACTTCGACGCGTTCTACGATCTCTACTCCCAGAGCGTTCGAAATCTTGGAACGCCGGTCTTTCCACGAAGCCTCTTCCGGAATCTGCTCGAAGAGTTCGGCGCCAATGGAAAGATTCTCCTCGTCCGCCGGGATGGACGCCCCGCGGCGGCCGTGCTCACGTTCTTCTATCGCGACGAGGTGCTCCCGTACTACGGCGGCGCGCGGCGTGAGGAGTTCCGGTACGCCGTGAACGACTTCATGTACTGGAGTCTTCTCTGTTACGGCATGGAGCAGGGCTACAAAGTCTTCGACTTCGGCCGGAGCAAGAAGGGGAGCGGATCGTACGATTTCAAACGCCACTGGGGCTTCGAACCGACCCCGCTCCATTATCAATACCAACTCGTGCGGCAGCGGTCGCTCCCCGACCTGAGCCCGCGAAATCGCAACTTCTCGGTCGCGATCGAAATGTGGAAGCGGACGCCCCTCTGGCTCTCGCGGCGGATCGGCCCCGCGCTCGTGCGGTATTTCCCGTGAGGATTCTCTTTCTCTCGAACCGGGTGCCCTACCCGCCCACGAAGGGCGAAAAGATCCGCTCGTATCACGAGATCGCCGAATTGTCGCGGCGGCACGAGGTCCATCTCGTCACGATGGCGGACGCGGGGATCGACGAGGAGTCCGTGGCGTTCCTCGGAAAGCAGTGCGCCTCCGTCGGCGTTGCCTATCGCTCTCGATACGCAGCGGGGTTTTCGGCGTTTGGCGCGTTAACCTCCGGACGCCCCCTCTCCATCGCCGCATTCGATTCGCGATCCTTTCGGAATCTCGTCGTGGAGCGTGTTCGCTCCACTCGCCCCGACATCCTCTTCGCCTATACGGCGGCCGTGGCGCCCAGCCTCGAAGGGTTGTCGGGGACGCCGCGGGTGATCGACTTCGTCGACGCCGACTCCGAGAAATATCGCGTCTACAGCCGCCGGCGGGGATTCCCTCAGTCGCTGCTCTACGCCTTCGAAGCGAACCGACTCGCGCGCTACGAGGGGCGCCTCGCGTCGGAGTTCGACGCGTCGATTGTCGTCACGGCGGCCGAGGCCGAGATCGTTCGGCGGCACTCGCCATCGAGCCATCCGGTGGTGCTACCGAATGGCGTCGACCTCGAGCTTTTCCGGCCGTCGCCGGACGCCGAGCGCCCACCGAAGCCGAACATCGTCTTCACCGGCGTGATGGGGTATTACCCGAATGTCGACGCCGTCACGTACTTCGCGCGCGACGTGATGCCGCACCTTCGCGCGCAGGTTCCGGAGGCGCAGTTTCTCATCGTGGGGCGAGATCCGGTGGGAGCCGTGCGCCGGCTGGCGGATCTCCCGGGCGTCGTCGTGACGGGCACCGTTCCGGACGTCCGCCCCTATCTCGCCGACGCGGCCCTCGCTGTCGCTCCCTTTCGGATCGCGCGCGGCGTCCAGAACAAGGTCCTCGAGGCGATGGCATCCGGCCTTCCCGTTGTCGGGACGAGTCTCGCGTTTCAGGGCCTTGCGGCGAGTGCGGCAGACGGCGTTCGAATGGCCGATTCGCCCGACACGCTGGCGACGGCGGTGGCGACTCTGCTGCGGAACGAAGGGGAGCGGCGGGAGTGCGGACGCCACGCGCGCCTCTTCGTCGAACGCCACCATCATTGGGGGCGCTTCGGGGAAAAACTGGAAGGGCTTCTCACGGATCTGGTCGCCAGGCGGTCCGTACGATGACCAGAAATAGCGTTCGCGTCGCCCGTGGCGCCTGGTATGCTAGATGCCGATGAAATCGACACTTGAGCGCGATGCCTTCGCGAATCGCCACCTCGGAGCGCCTTCACGAATGAACTCGATCGAGCGCGCATGACGCACCCGGCGCCAACCACGGAGTCCGCAGCGGCCGTGACGCCGCGCGTCTCCATTCTCGGCGATCTGACCGATATCGCGCGCGACTTTTGGCATTATCGCGACCTCCTCTACCAGGTGACGCTTCGCGACATCCGCATCCGCTACAAGCAAGCGGTCATGGGATTCGGCTGGGCGCTCCTCATGCCGGCGTTGGTCGTTCTCGCCGGGCTCCTCATCAAGATCGCCATGGCCAGTTTTGCGGGGAAGGCGATCCAATCGACCGATATCGCGAGCGTGATGGTGAAGGCCATCCCGTGGGCGTTCTTCGTCGGCGCGATCGGCTTCTCGGCGGCGAGCCTTCTCTCCAATATCCAACTGGTCACGAAGGTTTACCTTCCTCGAGAGGTGTTCCCGGTCGCCGCGACGATCGCCCAAGCATTCGACACCTTGATCGGCGCGACAGTGGCGACAATCGTGCTCCCGTTCATGGGTGTGACCTTCTCGTGGACCCTGGCGTGGGTGCCGGTCTTGGCGCTCCTTCTCTTTCTATTCACGACGGCTGTCGGGCTCTTTCTCAGTTGCGCGAATCTCTTCTTCCGAGACGTGAAGTACATCGTGCAGGTTCTACTCACTTTTGGGATTTTCTTCACTCCCGTGCTGTTCGACGCGTCGATGTTCGGAGCTAAGGGTTCGGTGCTCGTGATGCTCAATCCGCTCTCGCCCTTTCTCGAGGGGCTCCGACTCTGCATCGTGAAGCACCACGATCTCCTACAGGTACTCACGATCGTGAACGCCGCGGGACAGACCATCCTGGTCTGGAGCCCCTGGTACCTGCTTGCCGCCTTCGTCTGGAGCGTCGGAGGATTCCTTGCCGCCTCGCTCTACTTCCACCGTCTCGAGTTCGTGTTCGCCGAGTACATCTAGCCGCGTGAGCGCGCGAACGAACAGGAACGGGGAATAAGCCCATGAGCGAGTACGCCATCGAAGTCGCCGATGTCTGGAAGAAGTTCCATCGCGGCGCGATCCACGACAGTTTGCGGGACCTGGTCCCGGCGGTGGCGAAGCGACTCGTCGGCCGCGGCCCCAAGCCGGCCGAGCTCGAGAAGGGCGATTTCTGGGCGCTCCGTGAAGTGACCTTCCAGGTGAAGCCGGGGGAAGCGCTCGGGATCATCGGGCCGAACGGCGCCGGCAAGTCGACGATGCTGAAGGTCCTCACGAAGATCCTGCGTCCGACGCGCGGGAGTTGCATCGTGCGCGGTCGCGTGGGCGCGCTGATCGAGGTCGCAGCCGGTTTCCATCCCGATCTGACGGGAATGGAAAACATCTTCCTTCAGGGCGCGATCATGGGGATGCGCTCGGCGGAAATCGCCCGGAAAGTCGACGAGATCGTGGCGTTTGCTGGCGTCTCTGACTTCATCGACACGCCGGTGAAGCGTTATTCCTCTGGCATGCACGCGCGCCTCGGATTCTCGGTCGCGGCGCATCTCGACCCCGATGTGCTCCTGATCGACGAAGTTCTTTCGGTTGGGGACATGGCGTTTCAGGAGCGCTGCATCGAGCGCATGAAACAGTTCAAGCGCCAGGGTGTGGCCATCGCCTTCGTCTCGCACAACATGCAGGCCGTGGCCGAGCTCTGCGATACGGGAGTCTACCTCTCCAGCACCGTCCGGGAAATCGGCACGGCCAATCAGGCGATCGGCACCTACGTCCGCTCCGTCTCTCAACAGACCGCATCCCCGAAGGGGGCCGCGATCGACATCGTGAAGGCGGAGTTGATCGACGAAGCGGGGGAGCCCGCCGTGAACGTGAGCCCCGGCGCGCCGTTGACGCTCCGCGTCACCTATCAGGTGCAAAAGCCGACCAAGGAATACCATATGCGGTTTATTCTCTATCGCTCGACGGACGGCCTGAAGGTATTCGACGGAAATCTTCGAAGCGACGAGCTCGGACTGGACTCGGTCCAGGCAGGGGAGCGCTTCACGATCGATTTCAAATTCCGAGCGCACCTTGTCCGGGGGCAGTATCACATCGCCACCTGGGTCTTCGACAACCCGACGCTGGCGCCGATCTCGCACCTGGTCCCCTGCGGTCTCTTCGCCGTCAGCGAGACGAGGACATACGGGGGAGGGGTCGCCGACCTCGAACTCACGTGCGGCGGCGTGGGACGGTCGGCCCCGGTTCGCGTCTAACGCTTAGCCGGCCTCGGTCCGCCGGCGGCCAAATGTCGACGAGGTAGAGCCTCATTGGGGGCCCGAAACCTGCTATGATTGAGGTTGAAGTGTCGCCCGTAGGTGAAACGTGGACCTTAGTTTAGGCCAGCAGCGCTCGCGAAGCGCCGACCCCGATCGAGCGACCCCTGGCCGGGCCCTTTCCAAGCCCGCCGTGGCGCGAAGCTTGCAACCTCACTCCCCGGTTCGACCCGGAAGCGTTTCTCCCATCGTAAAGGGCGCCTGAATGAAAGTACTAGTCACCGGACATCAGGGGTACATCGGCTCGGTTCTGACCCCGCTCTTCCAGCGCTCCGGCCACGAGGTGGTTGGTCTCGACAGCGGGCTCTTCGCCGACTGCATCTTCGGGGCCGCCCCGCCCGAGGTTCCCTCGATCCGAGTCGATCTCCGGGATGTCACCGTCGACACGCTTCGTGGGTTCGACGCGGTGATTCACTTGGCCGCGCTCTCGAACGACCCGCTTTCGAACCTGAATCCGAACATCACCTACGACATCAATCACCGCGCGACCGTGCGGCTCGCGGCCCTGGCCAAGGAGGCGGGCGTCAGCCGCTTCCTCCAGTCCTCCTCCTGCAGCCTCTACGGCAAAGCGGGGGACGAGATGCTGACCGAAAGCGCCGGCTTCAATCCCGTGACGGCGTACGGCGAATCGAAGGTGTTCGTCGAGCGCGACGTGGCCGCCCTGGCGGACGACCGCTTCAGCCCCACGTACCTCCGGAACGCCACCGCGTACGGTTCGTCTCCGAGGCTACGCGCCGATTTGGTCGTGAACAATCTCGTCGGCTACGCCTACACCACGAGGCGCATTCTGATCATGAGCGACGGCTCGCCCTGGCGCCCGCTGGTTCACCTTGAAGATATCTCCCGGGCGTTTCTTGCGATCATGGAAGCGCCCCGCGAGCGGATCCACAACGAGGCGTTCAACGTCGGGCGGAACGAGGAGAACTACCGGGTTCGCGAGCTGGCCGCGATGGTCAAGGAGGCGATCCCCGCGAGCGAAGTACAATATGCCGAGGGCGGCGGACCCGATACGCGCGACTACCGCGTCGACTGCAGCAAGATCGCGCGGGTCATCCCCGAGTTCAAACCGCAATGGACGGTCCGGCGCGGCATCGAGGAGTTGTTGGACGCGTATCGGAAGAACGGTCTGACGACCGAGGAGTTCCTTAGCTCTCGATACCTTCGCATCAAGCGGGTCACGGAACTGCAGGGAAGCGGAGAGCTCGATTCCGAGCTCCGCCGTACGAAGCGTGGCCCGGAAGCCGCGACCGCTTCGGCGCGTCGATCGGGCTGAGGAGAGAACCATGAAGGTCGTGCTCTTCTGCGGTGGGCTCGGACTTCGGCTCGGAGACGGCCCCAACGCCACTCCGAAGCCGATGGTGATGATCGGCCAGCGTCCGATTCTTTGGCACGTCATGAAGTACTACGCCCACTACGGCCACAAGGATTTCATCCTCTGCCTCGGCCATCGGCCCGGCGCGATCAAGGACTACTTCCTCACTTACAGCGAAGCCGTCTCGAACGACTTCGTCCTCTCCGAGGGCGGTCGCACGATCCGACTCCTGAATCAGGACATCGCCGACTGGCGCATCACCTGCATCGACACGGGACTTAACTCGACGATCGGTCAGCGGCTGCGGGGCGTTCGCGAGCACCTCGCCGGCGAAGAGGTCTTCCTCGCCAACTACAGCGACGGGGTCTCCGATCTTCACCTTCCGGGCCTGATCGACGGGTTCGTCGCGGGGCCCTGCGTCGGCGCGGTGGTCTGCGTCCGCCCGCCGCTCAGTTATCACGCCGTCGAAATTGGGAAGGGCTCGCGTGTCGAGAGCGTTCGCCCCTTCACGGAGGCGGGGCCGCTCATCAACGGCGGCTTCTTCGTCCTTCGCCAGTCGATCTTCGACTACTACAAGGACGGCGAGGATCTCGTGGTCCACGCCTTCCCTCGCCTCGTGGCGAAGGGGCTTCTCCTCGGCCACGAGCACAAGGGATTCTGGGCGAGCATGGACACGTTCAAGGACAAGCAGGCGCTGGAGGAACTCATGGCGCGCGGCGACGCCCCGTGGGAGATCTGGCGGCAGGGCCCGCGCGCTTGAGGTCGCTCGGGATTCTCGATCACCTGCCGCGAAACCCGACGATTCTCTGCCTCGGGGCTCACTGCGACGACATCGAGATAGGTTGCGGCGCGTCGATGCTCCGGATCCTTCGCGAACGGAAAGACGTCTCGGTCCGGTGGGTCGTCCTGAGTTCCACGGAGGTGCGGGCGCGCGAAGGCACGGCGGCGGCGACCCTCTTCCTCCGGGGCGCCAAGCGCCGCATGGTGAGGATCGAAGCGTTCACGGACGGCCATTTCCCGTACCAGGGCGCCGAGATCAAGCAGGTCTTCGAGGAACTCAAGCAGGACTCCACGCCCGACCTGATCTTCACCCATTATCGCGACGACCGACACCAAGACCACCGGGTCGTCAGCGACAGCACCTGGCAGACCTTCCGCGATGCGATGATCCTGGAATACGAAATTCCAAAGTACGACGGAGACCTCGGCATTCCGAACGTCTTCACGGAGATTGATTCTGCGACCTGCGAACGAAAGATTCGATACCTCACGAAGTGCTACGCCACGCAGCGCGCGAAACCTTGGTTCACCGCGGAGACGCTTCGAGCGCTCATGCGGATTCGGGGCGTCGAGTCGCGCGCGCCCCGCTATGCCGAGGCGTTTCACGGCCGAAAACTCGTCCTCTAACGTTCCGTGCCCCCTTCGGGCGTCCCCAGGAGTGGATCCATGATCTTCACCGAAACCAAGTTGAAGGGAGCCTTCATCGTCGACCTCGAGCGCCGGGAGGATAGCCGCGGCTTTTTCGCCCGATCGTTCTGCCAGCACGAGTTCGAGGAGCACGGCTTGAAACCAGTCATCGCCCAGGCGAACATCGCCTTCAACGTTCGGAAGGGCACCCTTCGGGGAATGCATTTCCAGTTTCCGCCGGCGGCGGAGACGAAGCTCGTTCGGGCCACCCGGGGAGCGATCCTGGACGTCATCGTCGACCTCCGCCCCGAGAGCCCAACCTACCTCCAACACGTCGCCGTGGAACTGAGCGCCGAGAATCACCGCGCGCTCTACGTTCCGGAGCGATTCGCGCACGGCTATCAGGTTCTCGAAGACACCACCGAGACGAGCTACCAGGTGGGGGAGTTCTACGCGCCCGGAACCGAGGGGGGCCTCCTCTACTCGGACGAACGGCTCGGGCTCCGCTGGCCGCTTCCGGTCACCGAGATCTCCCCCAAGGATGCCGTCTGGAAGCCACTAAGCGAGGTGGAGGCCGAGGTGAAGCGGCGGATGACTCGATGATCCTCGTCGACACCGCGCTCCAGGCGCGCGAGGAGCAGGGAAAGCCGATCCGCGTCGGTATGATCGGCGCCGGCTTCATGGGGCAGGGGCTCACGAACCAAATCGTGAACAGCGTGCCCGGCATGCGCATGGCCGCGATCTACAACCGGAAGCCGGAGCGCGCCGTCGGCGTCTACCACTACTCGGGCTGCCCCGATGTGGTCGTGGCGAAGACGCAAGCGGCCCTCGACGACGCCGTGCGCCGTGGGGTTCCCGCGGTGGCGGAAGACGCGTTCACGATCTGCCGCTCCCCGGAGATCGACGTTCTGATCGACGTGACGGGCTCGGTCGATTTCGGCGCCCAGGTCATCCTCGAAGCGTTCCAGCATGGAAAGTCGGTCGTGCTCATGAACGCCGAGGTCGACGCGACCCTGGGGCCGATCCTTCGCGTCTATGCGAAGAAGCACGGCGTCATCCTCTCCGCCTGCGACGGGGACGAGCCGGGCGTGCAGATGAATCTCTACCGCTGGGTGAAGGGGCTGGGACTCACGCC
Source organism: Candidatus Eiseniibacteriota bacterium (assembly GCA_031370645.1). GTDB lineage: Bacteria > Eisenbacteria > RBG-16-71-46 > SZUA-252 > SZUA-252 > SZUA-252. The sequence continues at coordinate 14,935 of JANMQV010000009.1, forward strand.
GCGCGCCATGGTGAACGTGAAGGGGCTGCAGGATCCCTATCGGAATCCCACGACCCAGCAAGCGTGGGCGGAGCGCTGGGCGCAGAACGCGGCCATGGTCACTTCCTTCGCGGACGGCTCGAAGATCAGCTTCGAGCAGTCGATCGTCGCGAACGCCACCGGCTTCAAGGTTCGTTCGCGCGGAATGTCCCGAGGGCTCGAGTTCAAGGGCTCCGTCATGGATGTCCAGAAGATCTACGACGTGGAGGAGCTGCGCGCCCTCGGGGGGATCGTCGACTACGTCGTCGGACTTCCGCTGGTGAAGGTGTTCTGCCTCGCGGAACATACCGACCCCAAGCAGCAGCACTACCTGAACCTCTACAAGATGGGGGAAGGGCCGCTCTATCCCTTCTGGATCCCCTATCACCTCGTCCACTTCGAAACCCCGTTCGCGATCGCGCGCGTGGTCCTCTTCAAGGACGACGTGGCGCCGTCGTTGGGAGGCCCGGTCGTCGAGGTTTGCGCCTTGGCGAAACGGAATCTCAAGTCGGGGGAGGTGCTCGACGCCTACGGCATGTATATGACCTACGGTGAGGCGGCGAACGCGGAGGAGATGAACCGAGGGCGGTACTTGCCGGAGGGGCTTGTGGAGGGATGCCGCTTGCGACACGACATCGCGAAGGACGCCGTGCTCACCTACGACGATGTCGAGCTACCGGAGGGGCGCCTGGCCGATCGCTTGCGCGCCGAGCAGTACCGGCACTTTCGAGGCGAAACCTGGCTCGAAGATCGGCTCGCCGCTCGTCCTACCTGAGCAGGGCGAGCTTCATCGAGCGCGCCCCGTCGGAGGCTTCCAGGCGCGCGATGTAGATCCCGGTCGACAGAAGCATACCGCTATCCGATGTTCCATCCCACCCGACTGAGTGCTCCCCTTCGGAAAGCCTCGGGAGAGCGAACGTCTTCACGAGTCGTCCCGCCACGTCGAAAATCCGCAACGTCGCCTGTTCCGCCGTCGTCAACCGATAGCGAATCCTCGTATTTGGATTGAAGGGGTTGGGATCGGCGCTAAGGAGGGCGCTGGTCCTCGGAGGGGAGTTCTGCCCCGTGTCGACGGCGGTTAGGATGGGATTCGCCATGTCGTGCTGGACCTCCGCGGCCGACAGCGCGCGGTTGTAGATCAGGACCTCGTCGATTCGCCCTGTGAAGAACTGGCCGAAGAGGGCGTCACCCCCGACGGAAAGCGGGCCGCCCGATGTAGGCAAGGAGTCCGTCTCCGCTCGGTTGCTCACCTCGTTGCCGTTCAGATAGAGCCGAATCATGGCCCCATTGTAGGTCGCCGCCAAATGCGACCACGCGTTCACAGGCAATGGTGAGACGGAGTAGAGGGGGTACGTGATACTCGAACCCGTTGCGGCCCTCCCGCCGGGCGTCGCGGTCGCCGCGAGAAAGAAATCATCGTTCTGCTTCATGATGACGTCGGACCAATTGCCGACCTGCGCCGTCGGGTAGACCCAGGCCTCCAGCGTCATCGCCGATTTCAGGCGGAGTGATGGTGAGTCGGGAATCGTGACCTTCGAGGTGGTCCCGTTGAACTGAAGCGCGTTCCCGTACTTTCCCAACGCGGTCCACGTCGCGCCGGAGAGCGTCCCCGTGTTGCTGTTCCCTGATTTGTCCGCCGCCGTCGTCCCGCTCCCGGCGGCGAAATCGTAGGCCGCCACCAGTCCGAACGGAGTCCCGGCCGGGCCGAATGTCGCGGACCAGCTCGCGTCGCTCGTCGGCACGATGATTTCGTGAGATCGGAGCCCTCCGTCCGACCAGGCGGCGAAGTCGTACCATTGCCCCGTCACGAGCTGCGGCGGCGCGTTGATCGTGTAATGAAACCCCTTCAGCGCATCCAGCACGAAGGGCGAGACCTTTCGGATGCCATCGACGTCGAGCGAAAGCCCGCTCGGTTGGGTCGAGAACGACAAATTCACCTTGTCCGGATAGACGCGGACTGAGTTCGAGGCCGAGAGGCCGCTCGCGTCGGTGACGGTCAGAATGATCTCGTAGTTCGTCGAGCTGGTGAAGTCGTGCCCGCTGATTGGAATGGTGAAGGTCCCGGAGACTCCCGGAAACGGCCCGCCCGCGGGATGGACATGCGTCAGGTGGTGAAACAGGATGTTCCAGGCGTAGGCGCTCGGCGGGAGGGGATTCCCGGACCCGTCGAGCCCGCTTCCGGAGTAGGAGATCACGTCTCCCGCTCGGAACAGGATTCCGTCCGCCGGGGTCAGGATCTGCACGGTGGGGGGGACGCCGACCGTGATGACGAGATTGCTCGAGAGCGTCGAGTTCACGCCGTCGGAGACCTGGACCCGAGCGGTGTATGTCCCGTTCGCCGCGTACGTGTGCGACGGATTCGCCGCGGTGGAGGTGGCGAGATCCCCGAAGGTCCAGAGATAGGTGAGGGGCTGGCCCTCCGGATCGAGCGACCCGGCGCTGGAGAAGGCGACTGTGAGCGGCGCGGAGCCTATTCGCGGCGTCGCGTCCGCGACCGCTACGGGAGCAGCATTACCGGTCGAGTACCGGATGCGGCGGATGGTGGCCTCGTTCGGTTCGTGCACGTCGTTGAAGCCGATGTCCACGTAATAGAGCGCGCCGTCGGGGCCCTGGAGGAGCTTCGTGAAATCGCCGTAGGGCCCGTCCGGCGTACCGTCGGTCGGTTCGAAATTGAGGACCGAGGCCAGATTTCCGGAGCCGTCGAAAGTCAGACGCTTGATCCAATTCTGAGAATAATCCGCAAAGAAATAACTCCCCTCATAACCGCTGGGGAAATTGCCGCCTCGGTAAACGAAGCCCCCCATGATGGCGGCATCCCGTCCCGAGTGCCCGTAGTCGTAAAGGGGATTGGTCATTCCGGGCGTGGCGCAGGCGCCCTCGCAGAGGGGCCACCCGTAGTTCGCGCCGGCGACCCCGATGTTGACCTCTTCTCGCGCGGTCGCCACGGAATTGCCGCCGACATCCGCGATGAAGATTCGCCCGCTCGTGGCGTCGTAGTTCATACGAACCGGATTGCGAAGTCCGTACGCCCAAATTTCATCGTAGTTCGGCCCCGCGCCGTCGTAGAACGGATTGTCCGTCGGGATCGAACCGTCGGGATTGACGCGCAGCAACTTGCCGCGGTAGGTGTCGAGGCGCTGGGCATCGTTGGCGTAGAACGCTTCGCCGACCGCGATGAACAGCTTGCCCTGGGGACCAAAGGCGAGGCCCCCGCCATGGTGGTCGAAGTTGGCGTCGGCATCATCCTGCCAGATGACGACCTCGCTTCCCGCGAGCGTGGTGTCGCCGTTCGCCGTAAATCGGCCGACGCGGTCGTGGTTCCCACCCGTGGCGAAGCACTTTGTGTAGAAGACGTAGTACCAACTGTTCGTCGCGAAATTGGGGTCGAGGATGATCTCCATCAATCCCTGTTCGCCGGCGAGGGTACTGTTGTCGAGCGCGAGGAAGGGGTTCGGCTCGGGCGTGCTCAAACCAGGATGGACCACCCAGATCCGTTCGTTCAATTCGCCGACCAGCATGCGGCCGTCGGGGAGGAACGCGATCGTGAGCCCCGAGGAGATTCCCGGGACGATGACCTCGTTGACGAAATTCGGGGGGGCAGCTGCTGCGGGGTGAACGTGAAGGGATTGGCCCAACGTTAGAAGGGTGAAGATAATGCCGCGAAGGCCACGACGGGCCGCCCTCGCGTAGGTCGTCCCGCGAACCGCATCCACCATTGTTTCCAGATTCCTCTCTGCAGCACTTCTTGAAGCACCACGCTGTTTCGGAGCATCAAAGGATGCCCGGTGGGCGACTCCGGCGCCTCGGGGGGAGAGCCACACACGGAGAGAGTATACCGCGCCACCGAGCGAAACCGTGCTTCATTACTGCAGATGGGCGCTGTAAACCATTGTAGGGTGGATTGTTGCAGCAAGTGGCGCGGCGCCTGTTCGGGGAGCGATGGGGCTCTCAGTTACGGTCGTTCTTGGCGCCTCGGTCCCAGAACGGTCTCGTACTGCGCCTTCAGGTCATTCCGGTACATCTCGAGCCGCCGCTGAATTCGATCCCCGGCGTCATGGTCCCGCTCCAGAGCCGCGAGGCGCTCAAGCAGCTGTTCGGCGGTCATGTCCGTGATGTCGACGGCGTACGCGCCCTGACCAACGTCCACGAGGAGGTCGCGCGTAGAACGGCGGTAGACGATACCGAGGGTCGGCTTCCCGAGCATCTGGGATATCAAGGCCCCGTGGAAACGGGCGGCGACGACGAGGTCCGCCGCCGAAAACTGCGCCACGAGGTCCTCGAAGTTCGTGACGCTGGTTTGGAGCGACGCCGCTCCGCCGCTCGCTCCCGCTCGCTCGCCGATCGCTCGGAGGATATCGGTGACCACGAGGGGATCGGCGCGCAATTGGGTCGGGACGAAGCGAACCCGATAGCCGCGCTCCCCTAGCATCACGGTGAAGGTCGCCATCGTGTCGACGTAGCGCTGGTAGATGACCGCATCGCGTTCCGCCCACGAGCGCGGATCGAAGTAGGGGAGGGGATTGATCGCGACCAGCGTTCCCGACTCCGCCGGCGCGGCGGCGCCGGGCCGCACGGAGGGCCGGAGGCCGTGCGCCAGATCGGGCGCGAGGAGGTGCGGACCGGGAACGCCGATCGCCGCTACGGCGTCGCGCGACCCCAGATCTCGATAGGAGCGATACGTCGCGAGCGCGAGCGCCATCCGAATGAGAAGTCCGCTCCCGCGAGCGCGGATCGGGCCGGCGCCCACGCTGAGGAACGCGACGCGCGCGCCGGCGAGGCGCGCTGCGAGCGACCAAGCCCAGAGCGTGTAGGGAAAGCCCCACGCTCCGCCGTAGTAGTCCGAGAGCTGATTGGAGCCGGCCACGATCAGAAGGTCGACGCGCCTCATCCGGCGATAGCGGACGATCCAGAAGGCCGTCTCCCGCATCATTTCTCGGAGCCAGCGTGTCCCGGCGGCCGCCGCGGCGAGGAACCTGCCGAGGCCGGGAGTTCGGCGGAGGGCCGTGCGCCAGCCATTGGACGATGCCGGCGCCGCCGTGGGCGGAGGCGGGGCGGCGCCAGGTGCGGAGGTGCGGCCGGTGTCGAGCCCGCGCCTCAACGGAAAGGACGGTATCCCGTGTCGCGCCTCGGTATCGGCCGGACGAATGGTGAACGCAACGAACGTCGCGTCGGGGATTTCCTCACGAACGCCGCGGAGCAACGCGTCGATGATCGCCTCGTCGCCGAGGTTCCCGTTCCCGACGTGCCCGATGATTCCGATCCGCCGCGGTGGACTCATGGACGCGCGGAGGAACGATGTCGAAGCGCGCTCACCAACTCCCGGAGGAGTTCACGACGCACCGCGATGCAGATCCTCGCGATGGTTCCGGCGACGCGCGCCTTATCCGCCACGGAAATGGGGGAGCGGAGATCGGCGCGAAGGTACTCGTACTGGTGCCGCCACGTACGCATCACAAACGTGCCGCGAGTCGCCGGCGAGAAGAACTCCTGCCAACTCTCCAGCGTCGCGTTGTGGATCGCGTTCGTCGATTCGTACCGGCGATGAAACAGAATTTCCGGTACTTCCACAAACGTTCCGTGAAGGCTCAATTCTCCGAGCAGGACCATGTCGGACCCGGGGTAGTCTCCGAGCAGCCCGGTGCGGCGCAGAACTTCCGGGCGCATCAAGCCGAAGAGGGCGTTGCAAAGGCGCACGCGGCGGAGGTATTCGCGGAAGCGGCGCGGCGGCTCCGGCCAGGGGAGGTCGAGATTGTCTTCATAGACCTGTGTCGTCGCGCCCCGTTCGTCGATGATGCTCGTCTTCGGATAGGCGAGAACCGCCCGTGGATTCGTTTCGAGGACGTCGAGACACCGGCGCAGAAACGGGGGATCGTGAACGTCGTTCGACGACGCCCACTTGAAGTACCGGCCTCGGGCGAGTCGGACGACCTGGTTGAAATTCGGCGCGACGCCGAGATTCACCTCGTTCCGGACGTAGCGAATCCGCGGATCGCGCGACGCGAAATCGCGGCAGATCCGCTCTGTCGCGTCGGTCGAATGATTGTCCGAGATGATGATTTCGAAATCGTCGACCGTCTGCGCGAGGAGCGACTCGAGAGACGAAGCGATCCGCAACTCGCCGTTGTAGACGGGGAGCCCAATGCTGATCAGGGGGGCGCTCATTGGGGGCCGGCCGGAATCCCGACCCGATCGGCGATCTCGCGCGCGATGGCCAACGACGACGTCGCCGCCGGCGACGGGGCGTTCATGACGTGGAATTCAGCGCCTTCCGACTTGATGGCGAAGTCCTCGATGAAACTTCCGTCGCGCGCGACGGCCTGCGCCCGAATTCCGGAGGGACCGTCCAGGAGATCCGACGCCCGCACTTCCGGCACGTAGCGGGCGAGGTCTCGCGCGTAGACTTCCTTCACCCAGTCCCTCCAGAGTTCCGCCACTCCGGCGCGCCAATGACGACCCATGATTCGCCAGAGCCCCGGCCAGGAGACGCTGTCCCTCACGTCCGAGAAGGAGAAGGAAGTGCGTCCGTAGCCCTCCCTCGCCAGAGAGAGCACGGCGTTCGGGCCGGCCCAGACGTCGCCGTCGTACCGCCGCGTGAAATGGACGCCGAGGAACGGGTAGCGGGGGTCGGGCACCGGATAGATCATCGAGCGGATCAACGAGCGAGCCTCCGGGCGAAGTCGGTAGTAGTCACCGCGGAAGGGAATGATGCGGAGATCGTCGACTCGGCCAGACTGCGACGCGACGCGGTCGCATTGGAGTCCGGCGCAGGCGATGAGCCGCTTCGCGGTCAGTGATCCGCCGGTCGAGTCGATCCGAACTCCGTCCCCGTCGCGGCGAATGGAGCGAACCTCGTGCGACACGAGGATCTCCGCGCCGAGGGCCGTGGCTTCCCGCGCCAGCGCTTCCGCGACGGAAACGTAATCGACGATCCCGGCGCCCGGCACCCAGATCGCCGCGATGCCGGTCGCATGAGGCTCCCGTTCCCGTAGTGCCGAGGCATCGAGGAGTTCGAGCCCTTCGACACCGTTGGCCCGGCCCCGGGCGAGGATCTCCTCGAGACGGGCGCGTTCGGACTCCTCCACGGCGACGATCAGCTTCCCCGTGATCGCGTGCGAAATGCCGTTCACCTCGCAGAATCGGATCATGGCCGCTCGACCTTCGACGCAGAGGCGGGCCTTGAGGCTTCCGGGCTTGTAATAGATTCCGGTGTGGATGACGCCGCTGTTGTGCCCGGTCTGATGCCGGGCAATGGCCGGCTCCTTCTCCAACAGCACAACCCGGCTCCCGGGAGCGCGCTGAAGGACTTCTCGGGCGGTGGCGAGGCCGAGGATTCCTCCGCCGACAACGGCTACATCGAACCGGCCACGGGGAAGCGTCGACTCGGATCGATCTGGAGTCATGGGCCCGCAGGGTACCAGGTAGAGCCGGAAGTAATCCACCGAGGCATTCCGAGATACTCCTCCATTCGCGGAACCAGCGCTTCCGCAAGGTGTTGTGCTATAAGTTGAAGGAACTGTCGAGGGTATGAGACCCTTATAGGAAGAATTCCGATTCCGACCCTGAGGATCCCGACGTGAAGATATTCCGACGCGCGCCGATCGCCTGGACGCTTCAGCTCGTCCTCTGCTTCGGCGCGGCTGCGCATTCTAGCGCCGCGGGCGCGCCCAACTCGTCGACGACCGCCGGGACCACGCCAGTCGTCGGCGGAAATCCCTCCGGCGGAGACGTGGAGAATCCCATGGGGGGCGGGAATTACGACTACTTCACGGCGGATCAGGATCCCGGGTTGAGCAAGTACCTCGCGCTCGTCTCGCATCGCCATGTCGGCGAAGTCGTTTGGGCTCGCTTCTGGTCGGGCAACTACACCGAGCCGCTGGCGGATTGCCGGTATGCCCTCGAACGGTTTCCCAATCACCCCCGCGCCCTTCACCTCGTTGGGGAGATCGCCAAGATCACGAACCAGGTTTCGCTGGCCATTCCCTACTTTGAATACGCCTTGAGGCTTTACCCGCAGTATGGCTTCACGCACGCTCAATACGGCCACTATCTGGTCGACATCGGAGCGTTCACCGCCGGCGTGGTGGAACTCCGCGAAGCGCTTCGCCTCGAACCCAAGCAATTTCAGGCCAAGGCGTGGCTGGCTGAAGCCCTCGCTGCCCATCCGGAGTTGGGAGAGGAAAAACCGGCACCCGGATCCGCCACCGGCGCTACGGCTCCCAAGACGAGCGGCGGTACTGCTCCCAAGACGAGCGGCGCGAAGGGGAGTCGGTAACAGCCGTTTCGATCAGGCGGACTTCCGCGACGCACGCCGCGCGGCCGCAACCTCGTAGACCTTCAAGAGCCCCTCCCGGACCCGCTCCCAGGCAAAACGGCGAACCAACTCGTGGCCCGATAGCACCTGGGCATTTCGACGCGCGTCATCCGTGAGCAGACCGATCGCCTCCCGGGCCATGGCGTCGTGATCGCGAGGAGCGACGAGTGACGCCGTGACGCCGTCCTTCACCAGATCGGGAATCCCCCCCACATTCGTGCTCACGACCGGAACGCCGCTTGCGAGCGCCTCCAAGATCGAAATCGGCATGTTATCGACCAGGCTCGGGTTCAGCATGAGGTTGGCTTGCCTGAAGAGTCCCGCCATCTGATCGTTGTCGAGCCGCCCGGTGAACGTGACCGAGTCCTGGATCCCGAGTTCCCCTGCTAGCAATTCCAACGAGGCACGCTCGGCGCCGGCGCCAGCGATGGAGATCCGGGCTCCCGGGAACCGTTCGCGAAGGATGCGAAACGCTCGGAGCGCGGTATCGTTTCCGTAAATCGGTTCGAGATGCCGCGCCACGATGATGTGAGGCGCGCGCGAAGCGGCAGCGCCGTCGTCCGGGATCGAGGCCGGCGCGAATCGGGCGAGGTCGACGATGTTCGGAACCACGACCGCCTCAAACCCGAAATCGCGAAAGACGCGCTCCAGGAACGGCGAGGGGACCATGATCGCGGAGGCGCGCGCGAGGGTCGGTCGAACCCAAAGGGCCGACTGGCGGAAGAAGTCGGAGGCGCCGCCGCCCCGGTAATTCACCACGACGGGGAGGCGCCGCCACGACGCGATCCATACGGCGGGAGCGGCTCGCAGGTGCCACGACCAGCCCGAATTCGCCATGACGTGCATCACGTCGGCCCGCCCTGCCGCGTTCCATAGATCGCCGAGGTAGGGAAGAAGCCGGAAGAGAGCGCGGACGCCGCGGAGATGGACGGTCCACCTCGGACGGTAGGGAGCGTTCACCGCCCGCAGTTCCACGGCCGCTCCTTCCTGGCGAAGGAGCCTCGCGAGTTGGGCGGTCTGGTTCGCCATTCCTCCGTCGGGAGGAGGAACGGGGCCGACCAGGAGAATGCGCAGCCCGCTGAAGCCGGTCATCAGGCGCGAGCCGCGTGCGCCATGGCGTAGACCTTCCGGTAGCGTTCCACGACTGTCGGCCAGGAGCGCTCGCTTTCGACGAAGGCTCTGGCCGCGCGCCGCAACGACGGAAAGGTTTCCGGTGCCCGAATCAGACGAACCACCGCGTCGGCGAGCGCGCCCGGATCCCCGGCCCGAAAGAGCGTTCCGGTCGATCCGTCGCGAACGAGCTCGCGATGCCCTCCGACGTCGGACGCCACGACCAATCGCCCCTGGGCCATGGCCTCGAGCGGCTTCAGCGGCGTCACGAGTTCCGTGAGGCGATTCGGAAGACGTGGATAGACGAAGATATCGATGAGATCGTAGTAGCGCTCGATCTCCGCGTGGGGAATCCGGCCGACGAAGCGGATCCGATCTCCGTGAAGCGTCGCCGCCGCGAGCGCGCGGAGCCGCGCATCCTCCGGCCCTCCGCCGGCCAGGATGACGCGAATCGTCGGCACCTGCGCCACGAGGGCAGGCAGCGCCTCGATGAGAATCTCGAGTCCCTCGTAGCGGTAGAACGAGCCGATGAAGCCGAGCACCGGCCCCCCATCGAGACCGAGCGACTTCGCGAGAGCCGGATCGGCATCGTGCGCGCCCGAGAAGCGTTGGAGGTCGACGGCGTTCGGAATGACGGTGACCCGGTCGGCCGCGATGCCCCGTGCGACGATGTCGCCCCGGAGCCCTTCGCAGATGGTGGTGACGGCGGAGGCGCGCCGGAGCGCGTTCGTTTCGAGTGCGCGCGTGACGCGATAGCGCGCGCCCCACTCCTTCGTGGTGCCGTGGTCGACCGCCGCGTCTTCCCAAAAGGCCCGCACTTCATAGACGACCGGGATCCGGAGGCGCCGGCCGACGCTCAAGGCGGGAAAGGCATTCAGCACCGGAGAATGGGCGTGAAGGATGTCGGGGCGGGTCTCCCGCGCCAGCGCGTCGAGTCGCCGCTCCACGTCCCGCATCTGGGCGAGCTCTCGAAGGACCGGAACGTCGAGCGGGCCGCCCGAGCGTGGTTGCGTGCGGTGAAATTGCAGGTCGTCCACCTGCTCCACCTCGGCTGAGGTCGGTCCCTGCTTGGGGCTCGTGAGGTGGACCGTTTCCCATCCCAGTTTTCGTTGCTCGCGTAGGATGGCGAGCGTGCGGAAGGTATAGCCGCTGTGGAGCGGCACGGAGTGGTCGAGGACGTGCAGGATTCGCACGATCAGACTTGGACGGCGTCGTCGACGCGCGGCCTGAGGCCGCGGAGGCGCTGGAGGCTCGACTCGAACATCATGAGCGACCAAAGAGGGGCGCTGTGGTCGCGAAATCCCGCCTGGTGTTCGTCGACCATTCTCTCGATGGTGGCGAAGTTGAAGATTCCGAGTTCGCGCATCGACGGCCCGAGCACCGCCTGGCGGACGCGCTCCCGCAACGGTCCGCGGAACCACGACGTGAGCGGAACGGCGAAGCCCATCTTCGGCCGATAGAGAATGTCCGAAGGAAGGTAGGGTTCGAGCGCCTTCTTGAAGATGTACTTCCCCTCGCTTCCTCTCAGTTTCATGGAAGAGGGAAGCTTCGCCATCCATTCGACCAGCGGGTGATCGAGCAGGGGAACGCGGACCTCGAGCGAATGCGCCATGCTGGCCCGGTCGACCTTCGTCAGGATGTCGCCGGGGAGGTAGGTCTTGATGTCGAGGTACTGAACCATCGAGAGCGGATCCTCGACCGGGGCGCGACGGGCGTGACGACGCAGCACCTCCACGGCGTTGTACCCCTGGAGCCCGCGGCGGAACGATTCGCTGAAGAGATCGCGCCGTGCCGCCGTGCCGAAGAGCGACACGCTGTGGAAGTAACCGTCGACCGAGTCTCGCGCAATTCCCTGAAACGTCGTCTTCGCGCGCAGGAAGCGCGGCGCCCAGTCCGCTTTGGGGTAAAGGCTCCCCATGAGGCCGAAGAGCGGCTGGCGAATCGCGCCGGGAAGCAGGCGACGAAGCCGTTCCTCGTAGGCGTGCCAACGGTAGCGGCGGTACCCGGCAAGATTCTCGTCGCCGCCGTCGCCGGAGAGGGCGACGACGACGCGCTTCCGGGCGAGACCGCAGACGCGATAGGTCGGAATGGCGGAGCTGTCGGCGAACGGCTCGTCGTACATGTCGGCGAGCCGGGAGACGAGATCGAAACTGTCGGAGCTCACGCGCTCGACCTGGTGGCTCGTCTTGTATCGCGTGGCGACGTCCTGCGCGAAGTCCGATTCGTCGAAGCCGCGCTCCCCGAAGGCCATCGTGCACGTGTTGACCGGATCGGGCGAGAGCCCCGCCATGAGCGCGACGACGGCGCTCGAGTCCACACCCCCAGAGAGGAAGGCGCCGAGCGGAACTTCGGCGACGAGACGAATGCGAACCGCCTCACGGAGGCGCTCGATCAACTCCTCGCCGATCTCCTGTTCGGAGCCGCGGATCGTGGCCTCGAACGTAACGTCCCAGTACTCGTGCGGCTCGGGAACCGGCTCGCCGTGGCGGATGGTCAGCGTATGCGCGGGAGGGAGCTTTTTCACCTGCCGCAAGATCGTCCGCGGCTCCGGAACGTATCCGTACGCGAAGTATTCCTCGATGGCGCAGGGATCGAGTTCGGGAGAGACGTCCGGGTAACAGAGGATCGTCTTCATCTCGGAGCCGAAGAGAAAGGTCCCGTCGGGGAGGGAAGCGTAGTAGAGCGGCTTGATGCCGAGCCGGTCGCGCGCCAGGAAGAGCGTCCGGCGGTCCATGTCCCAAAGCGCGAAGGCGAAGAAACCGCGGAAGCGCTCGACGCAGCGTTCTCCCCACTCCTCCCAGGCGTGAACGACGACCTCCGTGTCGCAGCGCGTCTTGAAGACGTGGCCGAGGGCCGTCAGCTCCTCGATCAATTTCGGGAAGTTGTAGATCTCGCCGTTGTAGACGAGGACGATGCGTCCGTTCTCGTTGTAGAGCGGCTGACGCCCGCCAGAAAGATCGATGATGGAAAGCCGCCGATGGACGAGGCCGACTCCCGGCTCTTCGTGGAAGCCGAAGGCGTCGGGACCGCGGTGATGGATGATTTCGCTCATCCGCTCGAGGAGGGAGTGATCGGGGCTTCGACGACCGCGAGTGTCGATGATGCCGGCAATTCCGCACATGTCTGGTTTCGTTCCTCGACACTTGGAAGGGGTGACGCGTCTCGCGAGCACGCGCAAGCGGCCCCGGAATTTACAGTTACCCCGGGCGCCGGGAAACACCTTATTCTATCGAAAATCTCGCTGCGCATGCTTCGGCATTTTCGACGACACAAGGAGACCCGACGTTGGGGCGTGACGCGTACAGCGCGCTCGTAGCTGGAGTCCTCTTCCCGCTCCACGAGAATCTCAAAGGTCACGACACGAACCGCCGGCTCCGCCAGTTGGAGCGAAGCCAGTGGTGGGCCGCCGCCACGCTGGAGGCGGATCAACTCGCGCGGCTCCGCACATTCCTCGGAACCATCGGATCGAACGTCGCCTACTATCGCGACCTCTTTCGCCGCTCGGACTTCCAACCCGCCTCGATCCGAAGCGCCTCCGACCTGGCGCAATTGCCGATCCTCACGAAGAGCACCATCCGCGCCCATCACGCCGCCTTCCTTCGAGCAGGAGCCCGGGGCCTCACCACGTACAGCACCGGTGGATCGACCGGCGAGCCGCTCCAGCTCTTCGTGGGACCGGCGCGAATCACGGCCGACGTCGCCCATCGCCGCCGCGCGATGCGGTGGTGGGGGGTCGACATCGGCGACCCCGAAATCGTTCTGTGGGGGTCCCCGATCGAGGTGACGAGACAAGACCGCGTACGGGAGTTCCGCGACCGACTCTTCCGGAGCACGCTCCTCTCCGCGGCGGGCATGACGCCGCGGCGCATGGACGAGTACCTGGACACGGTCGTTCGGGTCAGGCCGGCGCAACTGTTTTCACACGCCTCGGTCCTCTGCGAACTCGCGGCGCATGCGGAGCGAACCGGGCGAGCCCTCACCGGGCTCGGGACGCGCGTGGTGTTTGTCACGTCGGAGGAGCTCTACGACTATCAGCGCGTGCAACTCGAGCGCGTCTTCGGGTGCCCCGTCGCGAACGGGTACGGCGGACGCGATGCCGGCTTCATCGCCCAGGAGTGCCCGAAGGGCGGGATGCACCTGAGCGTCGAGGACATTGTGGTCGAGATCGTGGACGACCGCGGCGCCCCGGTCCCGCGAGGGAGCTCGGGCGAGATTGTCGTGACGCACCTTGCGAGCGACGACTTTCCGTTCGTCCGCTACGCGACGGGGGACATCGGCATTCTCCACGACACCCCCTGCGCCTGCGGACGGGGGCTACCGCTCCTGCGCGAGCTGCATGGCCGCGCCGACGACTTGTTGCTCGCGACGGACGGGTCGCGAGTCCCCGGGCAGATGGTCGTGCACCTGGTGAAGGGGCTTCCCGAGATCGAAGCCTTCAAGCTCATCCAGGAGACTCCCGATCTCGTGAGAATTCTGCTCGTCGCGTCGGCGGAAATCGCGGAGGAGGCGAAGTCGTCGATCGTCGCCGGCGTCCGCGCCCGTTTGGGCGAGGGAATGCGCGTCGAGTTCGAAAAGGTGGAGACGATCCCGCGAGAAGCGTCGGGGAAGTATCGAACCGTCGTGAGCCGACTCGGGCTCAGTCCCGCGCTGCAGGCGAAGCGCGCCGCTTCCGGTTCCTGATTCGTCGTTCCCGCTCCAGCGCGAGTTCCGAGTAGAGCGCGGCGTAGGCCCGAATCATTCCGGGCATGGAATGCACCGCCTCCATGCGCGCCCGTCCCGCCGCCCCCATCCGCTCTCGGAGCGCGGCGTCATTTAGCAGTTCCAGGATTCGTCTCGCCATCGCCTCTGGTTCGACGGCCGGTACGAGGTAGCCGGTCACGCCGTCTCCGACGAGGTCCGGATTTCCGCCGACCGCCGTCGCCACCACGGGCCTGCCCGCCGCCATGGCCTCCAAAATCGTATTCGACATTCCTTCGTAGCGTGACGAGTTGACGTAGACGTCGCACGTCCGAAGGAGCCGCGGGATGTCGTGCCTCACGCCGGCGAAACGGACGGCTGCGCCGACGCCGAGCGACTCCGCCTCCCGGTCGAGCCCGCCGCGCGGATTCTCCGGGCTCCCTTGCCCGATCAGAAGAAGCCTCGCCCGCGGCTCCGTGCGATGAACGAGGGCGAAGGCGCGAAGCAGGGTCGCGTGGTCCTTGACCGAGCGGAAGCCGCCGGTGTTCATGACGACTCGGTCCTCTGGCGTCAGCCCCAGCTCGCCGCGCAACGCTTCCGAACGGTCGTCGCCACCGAAGGCATCCAGGTCGACCCCGTTCGGAATCCAGCGGACGCGATCCGCGGGGACCTTCCAGTCCCGAACCACTTCCTCCGCGAGGTCCCGTGACACGGCACAGACACGGTCGGCGCCCATCGCCAGGAGGCGGCTCCCGAGCACGCGCTTCGGATGGCGAAGTGTGTCGTCCTTGCCGTGCTCTCCGTGGATGACGATCGGCACTCCGGCGAGACGGGCGGCGCAGACGGCGTAGAGGAAGGTCGACCAATTGTGGGAGTGGACGACGTCGATCTCCTGCTCCCGGAAGAGTGCCGCCAGCCGTCCGATCACGCTCCAATTCCGCCCCGACTCCTTCCGCATCTCGAAGACGGCAACGTCGTGCGAGAGGAGCGCTTTCACGTCCTCGCGCTGATGGCGCATACAAACGATGATCGAGCGAAACCGATCAGGATCGAGTCGGTTCACGAGCTTCACCACGCCGTACTCCATGCCGGCGAGCGCCAGCACGTCGACGATATGCGCGATTCGAAGGGGAGACGCCGGAGTAGCGACGGGCGTTCGCGGGGCGTGCATGGCTGCAGAGTACCAACCGGCGCTCGTGCCTGTCACCCCGCGCCTCCTTGGGGCGCTTGGATGTCTCGCCGGCGCGTGAGAGCGGCAACTTTCCCGTGGACTTTCCATCGGTCGGAATCTAGCCTCATCGGCTCATGAAGGATTCGCGCGAGTTCCTTCCGCGTTGCGCTCCGTCACCGATCCGACAGACTTCCATGGCCTCTCCCACAATCCATCTCGCCTTCGCGGCGCCGATCCCGGAGCAGCCATGAGCGGCATTTGCGGCGTCCTGTCCAGGCCCGGCGGTCCCTCGATCGCTCCCGCGGGCATCGACGCGATGTGCCGGCGGCTTTCCTTGGGAGACGCGGGAGTCGATCCTGTTGTCTGCACGACCCTCTCGCTCGGCCCCGTGGCGCTCGGCGCTTCCACGTTCGGGCGCCACCGGGGCGGAGTCGGTAGCCTCCAGCACGAGGGGCACACCGTCGCGATCGCGGTGCTCGGCAGTTTCTACGATCAAGACGCTCCGCGCGCGGCGATCCCCGAACACTTCCTGGCGCGCTACCTGGAGGAGGGAATTCGATTCGTCGAAGGAGTTCGCGGCGAGGCGACGTTCGCGGTCTGGGACGGTCGGACCGAGGAGCTTCACGTCACGACCGATCGCTTCCGGTTTCACTCCATGTTCACGAGCGACCGGCCCGACCAATTCGCGTTCGCCTCCCGGATCGGCGCACTCCTCGCGTCGCCGATCCCGCTTGAGGCCACGCTTCGCCCCGAGGCGATCGTGGATGCCGTCGGTTCTTCGATCATTCCGACGCCCCACACCGCCTACCGGGAAGTATTCAAATTGCCGCCCGCGCACCGGCTCACGCACCGGGCGGGAAAGATCTCGCTCGCGCCCTATTGGGAAATCGACTTTCGAAATCCACGACGGGCGAGCGAAGCGGAGCTGGCGGAAGATCTTCGCGCGCGGTTCTCCGAGGCGATGGCGCGGCGCGTCCGGGTCGACGGGGAGCCCGAACGGCTCGGCTCGTTCCTGAGCGGCGGCGTCGATAGCAGCACCGTGACGGGGGTCCTTCAACAGGTCTCCGGTCGCCGCATGAAGAGCTTCTCGATCGGATTCGGGGAAGCGCGCTACAACGAGATCTCGTTCGCTCGTCTCGCCGCCGACGCCCTGAAGTCCGACTACCACGAATACTTCGTCGTGCCTCGCGACGTCTCCGAAGCGCTACCGACCATTCTCGCGTCGTTCGACGAGCCGTACGCGAATGCTTCGGCGATTCCGACCTATTTCTGCGCGCGGCTCGCGCGGAAGCACGGCGTGGACGTCCTTTACGCCGGGGACGGAGGGGACGAACTCTTCGCGGGAAACGAACGCTACGCCACGCAGAAACTCTTCGAGTACTACCGTCGCGTTCCGCGCTGGCTCGGTCGCGGGTTCGTCGAACCGACGGTCGGGGCGCTCGCCGATCTTCTGAAACTCGATCTCTTCGTCAAAGGTCGAAAGTACATCCGGAGGGCGCTTATCCCGCCGGCGAAGCGGCTGACGTCGTACGATTTCTTCCGGCTCGTCCCGCTCGAGGGGTTCCTGACCCCCGAGTTCATGGAGCACGTCGGGAAGCAGTACGAGCCCGGGGCCGCGCTGGAGGCACTCCACGGCCGCGCCACCGGGCCGACCGAGTTGGATCGCCAGCTCTACGTCGATCTCCATCTCACCATCTCCGACAACGACATCGTCAAGGTGACGCGCATGACGGAGGCAGCCGGGGTGACGGTGCGATTTCCGTTCTTGGATCAGGCGTTCGCCGAGTTTGCCATGACCGTGCCGGCCGGCGTCAAGATGCGGGGCCGAACGCTACGAACCTTCTTCAAGGGGGCGTACGCGGACATCCTTCCGCCGGAAATCCGGTCGAAGTCGAAACACGGATTCGGGCTCCCGATCGCGGAGTGGCTCCGGACCGATCCGGCGCTCGCGGAGGTGATGAACGATGCGCTCCTGAGCCCGCGTTCGCTCGCGCGCGGCTATTTCCGACAGGAGGCCCTCGCGGAGCTGCTGAAGCGCCATCGCGAGGACCCCACGTCCTTCTACGGGACCACGCTCTGGAATCTGGTCATCCTCGAGTTGTGGTTGCGGCGCCAAGAGGAGGAGGGAAGGAACCGGGCGTAACGGCCGGAACCTTCGCCGGCGACATGGGCCCTACTCCGCCACGCTTCCGGGCGCGCCTCTTCGCGTTTGTCGCGCGAATCCTCCATGCCTGCGGCCTCGTCACCCTCGCGCGCCCCCTCGTGAACCGCACGCGGCTTGTGCTGGGCGCACCGGGGCGGGCGCGGCTCCCGCGTCTCGTCGAGCGTCCCGGGCGAAACGCGCAGATCCTCATCTACCACCGCGTGAACGACGAGGGTGATCCCTACTTCGGCGGTATTTCCCCCGCTCTCTTCGAGCGACAGATGGCCTACGTCTCGTCACGCTTCACCGTCCTCCCCCTGGAGGAACTTGTGGCGGCCCTTGGGGCGCGGGCGGTTCCTCCGAATGCCATCGCCGTCACACTCGACGACGGGTACCGCGACAACTACCTCGAGGCGTTTCCCGTCTTCCAGCGCCATTCCATCCCCGCGACGATCTTTCTGGCGACGTCGGCCGTCGGGTCGGAGCAGACGCTCTGGCACGACGACGTCTTCTCGGCTTTTCGGGAAACGAAGTCGCCGACTCTCGACGCGTTCGGTCCGCGCTCGATCGGGGGTTCGCTCGCGAGCGTCGGCGATCGACTACACGTGATGCGCCAAGTCCTCGAAACTGTTCGCGCCGTTCCGGACGACGAACGCGCCGAAGCCGTCGTGAAACTGCGCGAGGCTCTGAACGTGGGGCCATCCCGCCCCGTTCCGGGTCTCATGCTCACGTGGGACGAGGCGCGTGAGATGAGCCGCGGTGGAATCCGCTTCGGCTCGCACACGGTTTCACACCCCATCCTCTCGCGAGTCGATCGTGACCGCGCTCGGCGGGAGCTCTCGGATTCGAAAGCGGTGATCGAGGAGCGCCTGGGACTTCCGGTGGTCGGATTCGCCTATCCCAACGGGACGCCCGCCGATTTTCGCTCCGAGACGAAGACCCTCCTGGACGAGTGCGGGTACCGATTCGCCGTGACGACCACCCCAGGCGCGAACGACGAAACGACCGACCGTTTCGAGCTCCGGCGGGGCACCCCGTGGGACGACGACCTATTTGCATTCGGGGCACGGTTGCTCTACAATAAGTGGCAGTCATGAACCAACCTACGCGAGTTTGGCCCGCCGTCGAGCGACTCCGTCTCGACCCAGTCTTCGCATCCTGAACCGGATCGAATGCGGTGCCGCTGAAGATCCGGCCGGCGGACGTACACGCGGACCGAAACGTGATCATCGACTGCCTCCGCCGCTTCCTGTCGCCCGATGCGGATGCCGGTCGTTACGACTGGCTCTACCTCCAGAGTCCGCACGGACCGGCGGTCGCGTGGATCGCCTTCGATGAAACCAGCGGCGAAACGATCGGCGTCGCAAGCGCCTTTCCGCGACGCGCGCTCCTGGACGACTCGGAAACCGTCGCCTGGGTGCTGGGCGACTTCTGCATCCACGACCAATACCGCACACTCGGCCCCGCGCTTCAGCTCAATCGCGCCTGCCTCGACGCGGTGGGCCGCGGCGACGCCGCCTTCTGCTACGATTTTCCGAGTCAGAGCATGATGGCCGTCTATCGCCGCCTGCGCATCGCCCCGCTAGGAAACGTCGTGCGCCACGCTCGCGTCCTTCGGTGGGGGCGCCGGCTCGGGCAGGCGATTTCGGTCCCCGGCCTTCGCGAGGGAGTGACCGCAATCGCATCGATCGCCGACCTGGCGCCGCCATCGCGCGCGCGGGCACCCGAAGGACTTGCCGTCGGTCTCCAGACCGAAGCGTGCGGGAGCGAATTCGATGAACTCGACCGCGCGCGACGCGGACGGACGCGAGTCCACCTCGAGCGCTCGGCGGCGCATTTGAATTGGCGCTACCGAGGGAAGCCGGGATCGCGCCACGAACTCCTGGCCGCGCGAGACTCCCGAGGGCTACGCGGCTATGCCGTCGTTCTTTCGGAAGGCTCCGAGGCCTCCATTTCCGACCTGGCCGCTCTCGATGAAGAGGCGGCCCAGGCGCTCCTCGATGAGAGCGCCGTCCATTCGTGGCGGCGGGGAGCGGTCACGCTGTCGATGTCGGTGTTCGCCTCGCACGCGATCGCACCCGTCTTGCAGCGCAGCGGATTTCGTCCCCGAGAGGAGCGCCCGGTGATCGCGCATGCCGGTCCCGATCTCGGGCGGCGCCCCGCCTTGCGCGAAGGCGACGTTCCGCTCACGGACGGAGACCGGGAGAGTTGATCCCGGCCCGAATCGCTCATGAACGCTGACACCACGACCGGACGGATCCGGCACTTCATCCTGAACCAGTTTCCCTTGGCCCGCCAACGCGCCATCGGCGATGACGACCCGCTGCTCCGAACGGGGATCCTCGATTCGCTCGGCATTCTCGAGGTCGTCGCTTTTATCGAGTCCGAGTTCCAGATCACGGTCGCCGACGAGGAGCTCGTTGCGGAGAGTTTCGAGTCGATCGCCACGATGGCTCGGTTCGTGGACGGGAAACGCCAGCGCGAGGTCGGCGCGTAGCCGCCGGGACACCGTGGACTTCTTGATCCACCACATGCTGCGGTCGAGCGCCGCCCGCCTCCCGGAGAAAGAGGCGCTGGTGTGCGGCGATCAGCGCCTTTCGTACGCCGAGGTGTGGGCGCGCGTCCGTGGCCTCGCCGCGGGAATCCGCCGCGCCGGGATCGAGCGCTCCGATCGCGTCGGGATCTTCCTCGACGCCTCCGTCGAGCAGTCGATCTCGATTTTCGCCGTCTCGCGCGCCGAGTGCGTCTTCGTGCCGATCAGCGGCGTCTTGCTTCAAGATCAGGTGGCGCACATCGTCCGCGATTGCCGCATGCGATGCCTCATCGTCTCCGCGTCGAAACTGGAGATCGTGGTGCCGGTACTCTCGTCTATTCCGACGCTGGAGCGGCTCATCGTGGTCGGGGGAAGCGCGCCCGCGGGGACGCCGCTTCCGGCCGACTCGTACGAGGCGCTCTGCGGCGACGTGCCGGCCTCCGACGCCCCGGAAGCATCGATCGAGAAGGATCTCGCGGCGATCCTCTACACGTCCGGGTCGACCGGGAAGCCGAAGGGCGTCATGTTGAGCCACGGGCAGGTGATGGCCGGCGCCACGATCGTCTCGACCTATCTCGAGATCACGGAATCGGAGCGGATCCTCGCGGTCCTCCCGTTCAGTTTCGATGCCGGCATGAACCAGATCATGACGGCGTTCCAGCGCGGCGCGACAATCGTCCTGAAGCCGTTCGTCTTCGCCCGCGAGCTGGTGACGGCGCTGAAGAACGAACGGATCACGGGCCTCGCCGGCGTGCCGACGCTCTGGGGTCTCCTCGCCCAGCCGAGCTCGTCGCTCAGCAAGGGGACCTACCCGCATCTTCGCTACATCACGAACACCGGCGGCGTCATGCCGCAGGACGTCCTCGCCACGCTTCGGGCGGCGCTCCCGACGACGAAGGTCTTCCTCATGTACGGGCTGACCGAAGCGTTTCGCTCGACCTATCTGCCTCCCTCCGAACTCGACAAGCGACCGACCTCGATGGGGAAGGCGATTCCCGATACCGAAATCCTGGTGATCGACGAGAATGGCCGGCGGTGCGGGCCCGGCGAAATCGGCGAACTGGTCCATCGCGGCCCGACGGTGTCGATGGGGTATTGGGGACAGCCGGAACTGACGGCGCGCGTGCTCCGACCCCATCCATTCCTTCCGCCGGAGCTCGGCGACACGGAACGGGTCTGCTATTCCGGCGATCTCGTCAAGATGGACGAGGACGGCTTCCTCTACTTCATCGGGCGGCGAGACAATATGATCAAGTCGTCCGGATATCGAATCAGTCCGACCGAGGTCGAAGAGGTGCTCTTCCAGAGCGGAATGGTCCAACTTGCCGCTGTCATCGGCGTCCCGGATCCGATGCTTGGCGCGATCGTCGTCGCCTTCGTCGTGCCGAGCGAAGGAGGGTCGTTCGACCCCGCTGCGCTCCAGGCCTACTGCTCCGCGAAGATGCCGCCCTACATGTTGCCGAAGACAATCGAGGTCCTCGACCACTTGCCGAAGACGAGCAGCGGCAAGGTGGACTATCCCGCGCTGCGCCGTCGAACGGGGAGCTGAACGTGGACCACGTCCGAGAGCTCGTGGCACGGCACTTCGGCGAACGCGGCGGAGAGCTCTTGGTCGGCGGCATGGCGATTCGTGAATTGGCGGAGAAGTTCGGTACGCCGCTCTTCATCTACGACGCCGCCGCCATCGATCGGCAGATCGAGAATCTCCGCTCCACCTATCCCGCGCCATTCGAGATCTACTACTCAGTCAAGGCGAACCCCTGTCCCGCGGTGGTCCGCCACTTCGTGGAGCGCGGCCTCGGGCTCGAGATCGCCTCCGGCGGGGAATTCCACCAGGCGATTCGGGCGGGATGCGCGGCCGATCGAATTCTCTTCGCGGGTCCCGGGAAGAGCGAGCGGGAACTCGCCTACGTCCTCGAACACGGAATCGGCGAGATCCATCTCGAGTCGATCCTCGAGGGGAAGCGGGTCGCGTCGATCAGCAAGCGATTGGGAATTCGAACGCGAGTCGCGCTTCGAGTCAATCCGGGCGCCGAAGCGCAGGGGGGCGCCATGCGAATGGGCGGGAAGCCGGCCCCGTTTGGCGTGGACGAAGAGCTCCTCGACGACGTCCTCAATCATTTGCTGGCCGAGTCGTCGCTCGATCTCCAGGGAATCCACCTCTACGCGGGGACGCAGATCCTCGACGACCGGATCCTCGTGACGCAGTACCGTCGAGGAATCGAGATCGCCCGGCGCGTTGCCGACCGGATGGGCCGCCCGCTCCGAACGATCGATTTCGGGGGCGGGCTCGGCATTCCCTACTTCCCGAGCGAGTCGCCGCTGCCCCTCGCGCCGCTTGCGGAGGGTCTCGCGGTGATGGTGAAGGAGCTCCAGCCGGATGCTCGATTCGCGGGCACGCGTTTCATCATCGAACCGGGCCGCTATCTCGTCGGCGAAGCGGGGATCTACGTCACGCGCGTGAACGACATGAAGGTCTCGCGCGGGAAGACGTTTCTCGTCGTCGACGGCGGAATGAATCACCACTTGGCGGCGTCGGGAAATCTCGGCCAGGTCATCAAACGGAATTTCCCGGCCGCGATCTTGAATCGTCTTCAGGGCGATTCAACGCTGAAGGCCGACGTTGTCGGCCCGCTCTGCACGCCGCTCGACGTCATTGCCCGCGACCTTCCGCTTCCCGCCGCCGAGGTAGGGGATCTGTTCGGAATCTTCCAGTCGGGAGCCTACGGCCGCTCGGCGAGCCCACTCGGATTCCTGAGCCAGCCTACGCCCGCGGAAGTGCTGGTCCGAAACGGGGAGGCGATCCTGGCGCGTCGCGCCGGAACGTTCGAAGAGACCCTTGGAGACGTCCCCTGACCGCTGGAGGGATCGTGCCGGGGCAAACGGGTTGAAGCAAGTTCTCATGATCGCCTATCACTATCCTCCGCTTCGGGGGAGTAGCGGAATTCAGCGGACGCTTGCGTTCTCGCGCGATCTTCGCGAATTCGGATGGCAGCCGATCGTCCTGTCGGCCAACCCGCGCGCCTATCCCGGAACCGGCGCCGACCAGCTGCGCGATATCCCTGCGGATGTTCCCGTCTACCGCCCCTTCGCACTCGATACGTCGCGGCACCTGTCGATCCGTGGCGCCTATCCGCAGGCGCTCGCGCTCCCCGATCGGTGGTCGAGCTGGCTCCTCGGCGCGGTGCCCGCGGGGTGGGGCATCATTCGCCGGCATCGGCCCGACGTCATCTGGTCGACCTATCCGATCGCCACGGCCCACTTGATCGGTCTCTGGCTGCAGCGACTCTCCGGGCTCCCCTGGGTCGCCGATTTTCGCGACTCCATGACGGAGGCCAACTTTCCGCCGGACCCCACGCTTCGCCGCGTCCGCCAAGACCTCGAACGGAAAACCGTGGAGCGCGCGTCGCGATCCGTGTTCACGACGCCCGGCGCCCGGCGTATGTATGCGGAGCGCTACCCGAACCTCTCGGCGGAGCGATGGACCGTGATCCCGAACGGATACGACGAGGGGCCGTTTCACGACGCGGAGGGCGCCGCCGGACCGACGCGGGCCGAGGGAGCGCCGACCGTGCTCGTCCACAGCGGGCTCCTCTATCCCAACGAGCGAGATCCCCGCGCGTTTTTCGATGCGCTGGCGTCGCTACGGCGCCAAGGGGCGGTCTCGTCGAGCACGTTGCAGGTCGTCCTCCGGGCAACCGGCTTCGACGATCCGTACCGTCCCATGCTGCGCGAGCGGGGAATCGAAGATCTCGTGCGTCTCGAGCCGCCGCTCGGTTACCGCGCCGCGCTCGCCGAGATGCTCGCCGCCGACGGGCTTCTCCTCTTCCAGGCCGCGAACTGCAATCATCAGATCCCGGCGAAGGTCTACGAGTACCTTCGGGCGCGACGACCGATCTTCGCCATGACCGACTCCGGCGGCGACACCGCGCGCGTCCTCCGAGAAGCGGGAGTCGACAGCATCGTCCCGCTCGATTCCGCGGAGAAGATCGCTCAGGGTCTGTCGACCTTCCTCGACGCGCTCCGCCGGAAGGCCGCAGCGGTGCCCGGGCCCGAAGTGGTCGACCGCTATTCTCGTCGCGCGCGGGCACGCGAGCTCGCGGCGCTTCTCGATTCGATCACCGGAGGCTGACCGAGGAGCATTCATGCGCGACTATCTCGTGCTGGCCATCATCCTTCTCGGGGCGCCGCTCGCCCTCTTCCGGCCGTATCTCGGCATCCTCTGGTGGTGCTGGATCAGCTACATGAATCCCCACCGCCTTACGTGGGGGATCGCCTACAACTTCCCGGCCGCCATGGTGATCGGCGGCGCCACGCTGGCGGGGCTCCTCTTCACCAAGGATCGAACGAAGGTCCCGTTCGAGCGAGAGACGATCCTTCTCATCATTCTCTACATCCTGTTCGTCGTGACGACGAACTTCGCCCTCGCTCCTATTTCAGCGTGGAGCCGCTTCACGGAAATCTCGAAGATTCTCCTGATGACGGTCGCCACGATGGCGCTCGTCACCTCGCGGCATCGGTTCCGGACGTTTCTTTTGGTGATCGCCTTGTCGGTCGGATTCTTCGGCGCGAAGGGAGGCCTCTTCAGCCTTCGGGGCGGCGGCGTGGACCGAATCTACGGCCCCCCGGGCTCGTTCCTCGAGGACAACAATGATCTGGCGCTCGCCATCGTCATGGTGCTTCCGCTGCTCTTCTACCTGACCCGCGACGAACCTCGAGCCTGGTTCCGGTGGGTGTTGCGAGGGACGGGCCTTCTTTCGATTCTCACCGTCATCTTCACCTACTCGCGCGGAGGGTTCGTCGGGCTCGCGGCTATCGCGGGGTGGTCGCTTCTGAAGTCGAAGAAGAAGTTTTTGGCGGTGATTCTGCTCGCGCTCGCGGTCGGAGTCGGATTCTTCTTCGTGCCGACGCAGTGGGTGGATCGAATGCAGACGATCGGCGACGTCGCGGACGAGTCGGCGCAAGGGCGGATCAACGCCTGGATGTTCGCCTACAATCTCGCTTCCGCCCGGCTCTTCGGCGGAGGCTTCGATGTCTGGTCGCCCGACCTCTTTCTCAGATACGCGCCGAATCCGACGGATTTTCACGCCGCTCACAGCATCTATTTCGAAATGCTCGGCGAGCAGGGCTTCATCGGGCTCGGACTCTTCCTGGCCATCCTCGCCTCTTCGATCTTCAGTTTGCAGGGACTACGTCGCTACCGACACTGGCCGGAGATGCGGTGGGTATCGGACTACGCCGACATGCTGCAGATCGCCTTGATCGGCTACGTCACGAGCGGGGCGTTTCTCGGGCGCGCGAACTTCGACCTCTACTACCACTTGATCGCCGCCACGATCATCTTGAAAGCGCTCGCGAAACGGGAGGCGTGGGCTCTCTCGCAGGCCGCCGCGGAGCCGGAGCCCGCGTCCGAGATTCCCGCGCTGTCCCAGCCCGTGCCGGGACTACAACCGGGGTGAGCAGCACCGGCGACAAACCGAGCGCCGGCTGAGGAAGGGAATTACGGAGCGCGGAGGTTGAGGGGAACGCCGGGAGGTGTCGTATCGGCTCCCGTCGCGACCGACGACTTGAGAGCAGCCTGCAAGCGCCAGCCGGGATTCACGCCCTGTCCCGCATAGGCCCCCCGGTAGCGGAAGTCGGCCTTCGCGTCCGCATTGAAGTCGCGGTCGTAGGCGACGTTGGTGGAAAAGGGTGAAAGATCGAGCGGCGTCCCGCTACAGCCGCTGCACGAAATCGCCGGGTAGAAGTCCATCTGCCCGAGGATCTCCGAGGGCGCCGTGAAGTAGGGGGAACCGTCCGAGGGGGTACCGATCACGTTGCTCCCGGCCGTCGGCACCGAACCGCCGAGTCCTGCCCCGCCGGTCACGATGAGATTCCCGCGCACGATTCCACCCTCACGCGGCGCGGTCGAGTACCGAATCCCGCCGCCGGAAACGCTGTAGACCGTGTTGTTGTAGACGTTCGTGAGCTTCAGCGGGCCGTTGTGATCGGTAAAGACCACCGACATCTGTCCGGCACCGGACGAAACGAACACGTTGTCGTGAACCGTCATTCGGCCCGTCGCCTGGAAAAGCGCTTCATTCGGGTTCTTGTAGAAGAAATTGCCGTAGATCTCGTAGAGGTCCTGGCTTCCCATTCCGGTGTCGGGGAAGGGATCGACGAGCAGATTGGGCCGCACCGCGACCACCTGCCCCGGCGCCCAGTTGTTCTTCTCCTTGATGAAGACGTTGTTCCGGATGATCGTCCGATGAGGCTCCGGCGGGAGCGCGGTGGCCCACGGCTGCGTTCCGTAGGCGAGTTGATTCTTGATCTCCATGTTGTAGCCGATGCTGTTGAGGAACAGATTCCCCTCGATCACGCCCGCGACGAACGGCTGCGTCCCGTCGGAGTTCCCGAGATAGATGCCGGTTCCCGCCTCGATGATCTTGTTGCCGCGAATCGTCCAGTTCCAAGCGGGGGACTTGGTGGAAATCGCGACCGTCCCCTGACTGTTGTCCTGGCCGATCAGAGTGCAATTCTCGATGAGAATGTCGTGGGTTGGGTTTCCCTTCGCGTTGATGCCGTCGATGGCATCCAGACCCGCGCTGTCGATCGTGACGTTCCGTAGCACGACGTACGATGTGCCGCCCAGCTGAACCGTGTTGCAGCAGGTCGACGCCGTCGTGATGGTCGCGGCAGGGCCCGACGCGGGCCCCGTGATGACGATCCACGCCGAAGGGGTGCCATTCTTTCCATCCAGAACGAGGCGATCCGGGTAATTGCCGGAAGGGAGGTAGAGCGTGTCGCCGGGCGCGAGCGATCCGACGAGCGTCCGATAGTAGCCTGCTTGGCCGGAGACCGCTCCCGGCGTCGCGACGAGGGTTCGAGACTCCGCCATCGAAGGAAGGCTTACGCCCACCACGAGGAGCGCCAGAGCAACCGCGGCGCGAACCGGCGATGCCAATTCCACTCGACGATTCATGTCGTTCGCTCCGGGCTCGGCCGCACGAGAGTTAGGCGTAGGGAGTTGGATCCCGATGACCATCTCGCGCGTTGCGTGTTTGGGGTCGATCAGAACCGAGTACCCCGTTTTGGGCGAACTCGTTCCCGAATCCACCCGGAATTTAGCACGATTCGGGCCAAGTCGCGCTCCCGTATGGAATCGAGCACTTGGCGCCGAATCATTCCCGATTCATCGACAGAACGCGTGTCGCGGCTTGCACTCCGCGAGGGCGAAATCGCGAAGCGCGGTGAAAACCGAGCCGGTCGTTCCGCATCCAATGGTTCTACCCCTTCCGGCGGCAGGAAAAGGTGTGCCGTCTGGCCGGGGGACTAACGTCCCGGCAGGAAACGTGTTAGGCCGATCGATGCGCTCCCTGCAAACGCCGGGAGAAGCGGAGTGGCGTTGGTGCGAAATTTGCGTCATTCTTCGACGATCCTACCCTGTATGGGTTTAGCGTCCGATGCGGAGGCCTTGATGAGAGTCCGATTCATGCCCGACGTGGTTCGCGCCCTGGCGTGCGCGGGTATCGTCTCAACCATGACGATTGCCCCGGCGGCGTTCTTCCTGCCGGCGACGCCTGCCTTCGCGCAGACCAGTGCCGCGAACAGCATGACACTACTTTGGACGGCGTCGGGAGATGACGGAGACCAGGGGCAGGTGAGCGGTTATGAAGCGCGCTTTCGCACCACCCCGCCTGCCGCGGGCGACACCCTCACCTGGTGGAATGGCGTGCCCTCCGGGCAACGAATCACCCTCGGCCCGCCTCGCGCGTCGGCTGGCGCCGATGATTCGACGAAAGTGACCGGATTGTCTCAGAACACTACGTATTACTTCGTGATTCGGGCCTTCGACGAACAGCCCAATTACTCCGCGTACTCGAACGTCGCTACCGGAACTACCGCCTCATGCAACGCTCCCAGCGCGGCGCCAACCGGATTCGGAGCGGTTGCCGACACGGGACAGGTGACCGTCTCGTGGGGCGCCACGTCCGACCCGCTCGCGCTCTCCCTCCACTTGTACCGAGCTCAGGGTTCGACGGGCGCGTTCAACCAGATTCAGAATCTCTCGCCCGGCACGACCTCGTTCCTCGACACGTCCGTCTTGGCCGGCACGACCTATCGATATCGCGCGGCCTACATGGGCACGCTCTGCGAAGGCCCGACGACCGGCGTCGCGACCGTGACGCTGCCGGGGACGCCGCCGCCACCGCCGCCCGCGGCCACGGCGGGCTCTTCGACCATTCACGCCTATCCGAACCCCGCGAGCAGCGCGACCGGATCGATTCGGATCGTCGTCGATGTGGACGCCACCGTGGCGACACCGGCCTACCTTCGTCTCTTCGACCTGAACGGACACTGGGTCGCCACGCTGGCCGATGGGAACTACCCGCCCGGTAAGACCGAGGTAGCCTGGAACCGGATCGGGCGCGACGGGCGAACCGTGGGACCCGGTTACTATGAAATCCTCGGGACCATAGGCATCACGCGGGTACGCGACCGCATCGTCCTCCTTCCGTAGTGAATCCCGCCCCTTCGCGCGGTTGGACCTCCGCGCTCGTCGCGTTCGCCGCGACGTTTGTCTTCGCGCTCCTCGTCTACGGGAGCACCATCGCGTCGCTCGTGAACATCTGGAGAATCTCGGACACCTTCGCGCATGGATTCCTCGTGCTGCCGGTCTGCGTCCTTCTTGCGTGGCGCTCGCGCGACCGGCTGGTAACGCTCCAGCCGCGACCCTACCCCCTCGCCCTGATCGGACTCCTTCCACTCGGCTTCGGGTGGATCATGGGCCGCGCCGCGAGCACGCTCTCCGTCGAACAGTTCTGTTTCGTGGCGATGATTCCGATCCTCGTGATTGCGCACTTCGGCCCGGCCGTCGCTCGCCGCCTCGCGTTTCCGCTCGCGTTTCTCTTCTTCGCCGTGCCGTTCGGCGATGTCTTCCAGCCGCGGCTCATGGAGATCACCGCCGGGTTCGCGGAGCGGACGCTTCGATGGAGCGGCGTGGAAGTTTCCCGGGAGGGGCTCTTCCTCGCCACGACGAATTCACGCTGGCGGGTCGTCGAGTCGTGCAGCGGGCTGCGATTCACGGTCGCGGGAGTCGTTCTGGCGACTCTCTTCGCCCACCTCTCGTACCGTTCGAATCTCAAGCGGGCCATCTTCGTCGCCTCGGCCGTGCCCGTTTCGATTCTCGCGAACGGGATCCGCGCATACGTCCTCATCATGCTCGGACACCTGACCCACATGCGCCGTGGCGTGGGATTCGATCACTACATGTACGGATGGCTCGTCTTCACGCTCGTGATGGCCGCGTTCTTCATGATCGGCTCCGCATTTCGAGATCCTGAACGGCCGGCAACTCCCGCGGGTACGGGAGAAGGGGACGGTCCGCCGAGTGCGCCGCTCCCCCTCGGCCGTCGCGTCTCTGTCGCGGCTCTCGCGGCCATCTTCCTTGCCGCGTGGCCGGTGCTCGATGCGATCGGTTCGTCCCGCGGACTCGATCGGACTCCCGTCGTTCTCGCCGCCCCGGCCCCGCAGCGTGGCTGGGTGCTCGAGGCCGTGCAGGACTCGCTTTGGAAGCCCCACTTTCTCGGCGCCACTTCCGAGCTGAATGAACGCTATGCCGGAGCCGGCGGCACCGTTCAATGCTTTGTCGCGTATTACACGAACCAGTCGCAGGGGCGGGAACTGCTGCACACGGGGAACCGGATCATCGTGATGGGAGATCCGACGTGGCTCGTCGTCGGGGAGGGGAGCCGCTCGTTGCCCGGCAGCTCGCCGCCCGCGTCGATCCGTGAGACCTCGGTTCGCGGTCCCGACGGTCCGATGGTCGTCTGGAACTGGTACTGGCTTCCCGACGAGTACACTTCCGACCCGTTCCGGGCAAAGTGGCTTCAAGCGAAGAGCCGCATGCTCGGCCGGGGAGACCGTGCCGCCGTGATCGTGCTCGCCGCGACCGCGCCCGATCCGCGCGACGCCGAACGGTTGCTGGCGCAATTCAGCGGCGACATGCTCCCTTCGATCCGACTCGCCCTTCGAAGCGCGCAACATTCCCGCTAGTTCCTCCCGCTTCACCTCCTCACCCCCAAACGATTCTCGTTCGATCGCGTGCAGCATGAGCGACCGCCGCGTGCGGATCGCGCCGTGCATCGTGCGCGTTCGGACACGCCTCGCGCGCTAGCTGCTTACCGACGACCGTGTTTGCAGCGTGCAGGGTGCACCGCGCGTACTCCGCGCCATGGCACATTTCGTGCAGACACTGGCGCGCGGTGGGATGGGGGTCCTGCCAAACATCAATCGAGTCCCATGAACGCATGCGACCCGCCCTCTCGGGTGGGGAGCAACACCGTGGGCAATCGGACCCAGGCGAACGCTCGCGTTCGGCTGGGTACAGAACTGCATCTCGAGGAGGATCTCCATGCGCCGTTGCCTACCTGTTCCTCACCACCCCCTTCGCGGCCCTCGAATCGCGATGCGGGGAGTCATGCGCCGTTCTCTCCTGATCGGAGCGGCGATTCTCACCATGTTCGCGGCCGGAGTCGCGAAAGCACAGACCTCGGCCGACTCGTCGGTAGTTCTGCAGTGGACCGCGCCGGGAGATGACGGCACGATCGGCCGCGCCACATCGTATGACCTTCGGTATCGCACGACCGCGATCTCGGCCACGGATACTCTGACGTGGTGGAACGGCGCGACTCCGGTAAGCGGCGAGCCCGTCCCGAGCACCTCCGGAGCGACCGATTCGATGCGAGTACGCGGTCTCACGCCCTTGACGACCTACTTCTTCATCGTGCGCGCGGCCGATGAGGTTCCGAATTGGTCGGGATACTCGAACGTGGCGAGCAAGACGACGTCCGGCGATGCGACGCCGCCGGCCGCCATTACCACGCTGGCGGTGACCGCTACGACCGGCTCCACCATGGCACTTCGGTGGAACGCTCCGGGTAACGACGGGAGCACGGGCACGGCCGCCAGCTACGATATCCGCTATTCGACGAGTCCCATCACCTCGGCCAATTGGACAACCGCAACGCAGGCGACCGGGGAACCGGCTCCCGCCGTCGCGGGGACGCAGCAGGTCTACACACTCCCCGGACTCTCCGGAAGTCAGACCTATTACGTGGCGATCAAGGCGACGGACGGCAGCGGTAACGTCGGAGCGCTGTCGAATGTCGTGAGCGGCACCACGGCCGACACGGTCGCGCCGGCCGCGGTTCGCGATCTCTCGATGCGCGATCTGCCGGCGGGCAATCAAGGGCCGCCGGTCGCGACGCTTCGCGGCGGCAACGAGCGTCATGATTCCTAAACGTTCTCCTGGAGGTTGCTTCGGGGTTGCGAGGGCGGCGGCATTCGCCGCCCTCCTTCTCCCGGGATCGGCCGCGGCCGATTCAATCACGCTCTCGTGGACCGCGCCGGGCGACGACGGCAACACGGGCCGGGCGACCTCCTATGAGCTTCGCTACTCGGATCAGGCGATTGCGGGGCAGGACACGGTCTCGTGGTGGAACTCCGCCTCCGTGGCCGGCGCGCTTCCTTCGCCTCAGTCGGCGGGGGCTCGCGAGTCGTTCACGTTGCCGGGGCTGACGACCGGACTCACGTATTACTTCGTCCTCCGCACGTCGGATGAAGTGCCGAACGTCTCCGGATTCTCGAACGCGCGCATGCGCCAGGTCGGAGCGGTCGCGCTCGCGACGCCGACCGGCTTCACCGCGCAGGCGGCGACGGGCGGAGTCCTGCTGTCGTGGCAAGAGCCGGCGTCGGGCGCGGGGGAGGGGTACCATCTCTATCGTCGCGAAGGCGCGAGCGGCGCGGACACGCTGCTTCGGACCTCACCGCTCGGCACGACGCGATGGACCGACCCGTCCGCCAAGGCGGGCACGGACTATGAATATCGGATCGCAACCTATCTCGGCGCCGTGGAAGGCACGCCCGCCGTCGCGACCATCAACGTCCCGGCCGTCGCCATCGCCGAAGGCGTGACCGTGATCGAGGGCTATCCTAATCCCGCTCACGGCAGCGTGACGTTTCGATTCCGCGCCGAGACGAGGGATGGATCACCAGGACACGCGCGAATCGTCGTCTTCGACATGGGCGGCCACCGAATCGCTCAACTCCTCGATGGAGAGGTACCGTCCGGCGAGCAATCGATCCAGTGGCTCTGCCGCTCCGACCAGGGAAGCCCGGTGTCCCCGGGCCTCTACAACGCCATCCTCGACGGACCCGAGGGGCGTTCCGTGATGCGCGTGGCTGTCGTTCCCTGATCGAGCAATCCCCGCTTTCCGCCTTCCCGCACCCCCCCTACAATGGCCAGGCGCGCGGCAACCCGCCGCGACTTCGCGTGGCGGATCGTAGACGGCGTCGAGGGGAACGGTGAAGGGGACGGAATCGAACTCGAAACGCTCCGCGGAGCCTCTCTTCGCGATGAGCGTCGACGTCGAGGAGCACTTCCAAGTTCAGGCGTTCGCGAAACTCGTCCCGCGAGAGTCGTGGCCGCTTCACCCGTCCCGTGTCGAGCAGAACACCCGCCTCTTGCTCGACCTCTTCGACGAATCCGGGACCAAGGCCACGTTCTTCACGCTCGGCTGCGTGGCGCGGGAACACCCGAGCCTCGTTCGCGAAATCGTGGTTCGCGGTCACGAGATGGCTTCGCACGGCATGGATCATCGAATGTTGACCGAACTCACCCCCGACGAATTCCGAATTCAAGCACGCGATTCGCGCGCCCTCCTCGAAGATCTCACGGGGAAGCGGGTCCTCGGATTTCGAGCGCCCTCCTATAGCATCGGACGCTCGACGCTCTGGGCCATCGATTTGCTCGCGGAGACGGGGTACGAATATGATTCGAGCGTCTATCCGATCCGCCGGCGGCGGTACGGATATCCGGAGGGCCCGGTGGCGCCCGCGATGATTCGTGGGCCGGGCGGCGCGTCGCTCGCGGAATTTCCATTACCGACACTCGCGGTCGGTCCGTTGCGGATTCCCGTACTCGCCGGCGCATTCCTGCGCCTCCTTCCACTTCATCTCTCGCGTCTCGCGCTCGAGCTTCATCGCTCCGGTGCCCGCGCGCTCATCGTGAACGTTCACCCTTGGGAACTCGATCCCACGCAACCGACCCTCGGTCCGTCACGCCGCGCGACCTGGACGCACTACGCGCGACTCGGCCGCGTGGAGGGAATTCTCCGCGCGCTACTTTCGCGCGCGACATTTCGGACCGCGGCGACTCGACTGGGGCAACTCGGACTCTTGCCTGGCTCGAGGGGCTTGAACGAGATTCCGAGTGCCGACGTCAAATCGGGGGACTAGCGTAGCAACTATCTGGCATGCAATGGGTTACGAGGGTCTAAAAATTCTTCACTTTCTACCCGAAAAGTTGGTTGACACTTTGTGCGGGGAAGAGTAGATTTATCAGTGCGCGAGGGAGTGCCGACGATTGTCGCCTAAAGATTTACGGTGACAAAGTGAGCGGCCACAGCGTACGATTCTCAGCACTTGAAGAAGCGCTGCGAACGTTTCCGTATTCGGATCGTAGTGAACGAGCGCCCCTAGCATCCACGGGAGAGGTAAACCGACTTGAAGCAAAGCCGACTTTGGATCCCTGCTCTGATCATCGCCGTCATGGCGGTGAATGCTCCCGCGGCCTTTGCTATTCCCGCCCTGCAGCTTTATTGCCCGGACGCCACGTACGACCAGCTGAACGAAACGTGGGTGATCTCCGATAACACCTTCGAGCTCCAGGTCATCGGCGCCGTCGGGAGTTATGGATCGATCTACGACGTGACGCTCGCGGCCTCGTTCTACGGCACCGGCGGCAACATGAGTATTCTCCCTGGACTCGCGGTCGACGCAGACTACGCCGACAAGCCGGGCTTCAAGGCAGGGGTCTCCAATCACGCCGAGTTCAAGAACGCGAACAGCCACGCGTTCTACGACATCGGCGACTTCACGAAGACGACCGACACGATTTACGATTACACTGGCGGACCGCTCGGTTCGGCGAAGCAGGGCGAGATCAAGTCGTACATGATCCACATCACTGGTTACGACGCGGTCCACTTCGACGCCTTCGACCACTACTACACGCAGCAGGGTCGGACGGCGACGTACAAGCTCCACGGAGTCTTCGCCCCGTTCTCCCACGATGCGACGGGTGGCGGTGGTGAAGGTGGCAGCGGTGGAGGTGGCGGTAGCGGTGGTGGTGGCGGGAACGGCGGTGGCGGTGGCTCCACGGTTCCTGAGCCCGCGTCGCTGCTTCTTCTGGCTCCGGGTCTCGCGGGACTGCTGATCCGCCGCAAGAAGTAATAGCAGTACCGAACATCAACGACGCGACACAACGAAGCCGGATCGACTCTCCAGTCGGTCCGGCTCTTCTATTGCGCGGTGAAGGGAACCCGCCGCGTCCTTGACACGTCCTTCGGGCACCGCCTATAGTGCGCGGCGATGGCCAAGCCTTCGATCCTTCCTCTGCTAATTCTCACCACGCTACTCGTCCCCACGTTTGCATCCGCGCAGGCGGCGGCCTCTGACGTTCCAGTTGCGCCGCAGGCGCCCCGCGAACTTCTCACGATTCTAGCCGAGCCGGCCCAGACACGCCTCCGCCTCGACTCGAAGAGCGGCGAGATTCACGGCCTGGCCCCGCTCGACGTCGCCGCGACCTTTGAGGGGCCGTTCCGCGTCACCCTCGAAGGACCACGCGTGGCGCGCACTCGTGGATCGATCGTCATTCCGGGTCACGGCGGAAGGGTATCTCTGCTCTCCGAGCCGCGTCAGCCTAGCTTGGAGCTTCTGGTGCGGTCGCTCAACTTCCCGGGCGTCGCCAATATCACGACTGGCCGGACGGGGCGCGGAATCGTCCTCGGCGTGGCGGCCATCGGCGGCCTGTTCGCTACGACTCGCGCTCACATGATGTATCGCGATCGACTCGGGGAGTTCGGCGACTATGCGGCCGACCGTGCCCGCGACGAGCGCCTCTCTCGGAATTCCTGGGCGCGCTACAGCGCCGCGACATGGGGGGTGAGCGCGGTCGACTACTGGCTCCGCCCGCGCCTCGCGATCGAAGAGGTCGCGAACCAACGCCTCGTCCTTTCCGCCCCGGCCGTCACGCGAACCTCCATCGTCTGGCGGTCGCTTCTGATCCCGGGCGCCGGGCAGGAATTCGCGAACCACAGCGGCCGCGGCGCGCTTTGGCTTGGAGCCACGTTGGCCGCCGGCGCGGGGCTCGTGGTGGCCGACGGCATGGTGGAGCGTGATCAGACTCGGGTCGATTGGGCGGAAATGCAGATCGACAGCGCGGGCCCGACGGAGCGTGTCGAGCGCGTGCGTGACTGGGAACGCCGGAAGCGCGATCTCCAATCCTCCGAAGACCTGCGACGCGGATTTCGCTACGGCCTGATCGGCTCCTATCTCGCGAACGTCGTCGATGCGATCTTCGTCCCCATGGGACGTCCCGCTCCGGTAGGGAAGGCGCGGCTCTCCACCTCGGCGATCATCCGACCGGATGGTCCCGAGCTCGTAACGACTCTCCACTTCTAGGCAGCCCTCCTTACGGCGGCGCGCACGCGCCTGCATCGCGCACCCTCCCGGCGCGTTCGAGCCAATCTCTCTCCTTCTTCGAACCCTCATCGCGAGACGCCTCACTGTGCA
Organism: Candidatus Eiseniibacteriota bacterium; assembly: GCA_031370645.1. Classification (GTDB taxonomy): domain Bacteria; phylum Eisenbacteria; class RBG-16-71-46; order SZUA-252; family SZUA-252; genus SZUA-252. The sequence goes on from JANMQV010000009.1 coordinate 50,513, forward strand.
ATATGCGGCATCCGTACCGATCCGTGCGTGGCTGGTTCGACGCGCCGCCATGCGCGCGATGCACCCCCTTGCGCCGCAACGAAGTCGAGGCTCGCGGAGCGCCGCAGCGCCGCTTTTCCCGTGGCACGCTAACTGCTTTAACGGGAAGTGGGTCTGCTGTGTCGCACCGCGCCAGGGGGTCGAAGGCCGGCGACCAGGCTATGGGGGATTCTTCAGACGGGAGATTTCTTATGACTTGGTCCACTCCGGGTCGAACGACGCCGAAGCACGCGATGCTCCGACTCGCTCCTCTCGCTGTTCTGATGGCCACACTCCTGTACCCGGGGGTACGTGGCACCGCATCCGCCGCGCTCGTCGGCGGGTCGTCGGCGGACTTCCTTCAGTTCGAGGTCGGCGGTCGATCGGCGGGCATGGGCGGCGCCCAAACGGGCGTCGCGACGGGCGTGACGGCTCAGTTCTGGAACCCCGCACTCTTGGCGACGCTTCAGAATCCGGAGGTCGGTGCGCTGCACGCCTCGTGGCTACAGGACCTGAGCTACGAGTGGGTCGGCTATGCGCGCCCCCTCGGATCGAGCCTCGGCGTTGGATCGGTCTCGGCGGCGTACTTCCATATGCCGAGCATCCAGGGCGTCGATGAGTTCAACAACCCGACCGGCACCTTCCGCGTCTACGACCTCGCGATCACGGCCGGACTCTCGCGGCCCGTCGCGCGCGGCGTGAACGTCGGCGCCAATCTCAAGATGATCCGGCAGAATCTCGCGACCGTTTCAGCGACGGGCGTGGCCGCCGATTTCGGCGTCGCGGCGGCCGTGCTCGGCGGCACGGTCGGCCTCGCGGTCCAGAATGTGGGACCGAACATGGCGTACAGCGATGCCGCCTCCTACCCGCTACCGCAGCAGATCCGCTTCGGCGTGAGCCGCGGCTTTCTTCAAGAGCGCCTTCTTGTCGCGGCCGACTACAACTCGCCCCGCAACTATTTTAACGACGTCCGACTCGGCACCGAGTTCAAGGCGCACCGGAACATCTCCATTCGTCTCGGTTATCGCTATGAACTCGGAAGCTCGAACGACCCGGTCACCGGGCTCTCGTACGGACTCGGCCTTCACTTCGGCCCGGCATCGCTCGATTACGCGATGACTCCGAGCAACGACTTCGACAACGTGCAGCGCTTCGCGTTCGGATACAGTTTCGGCGGCGGCGCCGAGGAGACGCCGGCGAAGCCGCAGGCGCCGAAGAAGCAGAAGCCGCTGCCGCCGGCGCCGCCGAAGAACCCGACCACGGTCGCCGCCGCGCCGAACGCGAAGAAGAATCCGAAGCCGGTCGCACCCGTGAGCATCCTTTCGGACACGAAGACGGTTGCCTCCGCGCCCGTGGCCCCGGTCGTGTCGCCTGATGTCCGCTCCGCGACGGAGACTGCCGCGCCGAAGTCGAACAACACTCCGACCGAGTCGGCGCCGAGCCCCGCTCCCGTCGTGATCGCGACGGCTCCGGAGAAGGCGCCCGAAACAATCGTGGAGAAGGCCGCTGAGAAGGCTCCGGAGAAGAGTGCCCCGAAGGAATCGAAGCCCGTGAAGGTCGTCCTCGAGCACCTCGTGTTGCTCCTCGGCTATAGCTCGATGGAAAGTGCTCAGTCCGAGATGAAGGCGCTCCAGCTACTCGGATTCAGGACGAAGGACGCGTCGATAGTGGCCGACCCGAAGGGGGGCTACGCCATTCGCCTCGCGCAGATGAAGTCGAAGGACAGCGCGGAGGGAATGGTTTCGGATCTCGCTCGGATGTCGTTTCGGGCCGTGGTACAGACCGTCCAGCGCTAGCCCCGGGCCTCCACGGCCCGCCGCCGCCAACCGGCTGCGACAGAATAGCTTGTCGCTGGCCGTTGACCCCGCGACCAAGGGAGCGTATACTTAGGGATACGTGGGGGCATAACGGGGCACCGTGGTATACGTGCGCCCCTTCCGCCTTTGCTCCCGCCACGGTGGTTCATGGTGCCGGTGCCCATGGATGCCGCGCCCAGAGGGCGCCGCTCGTAGCATTCCTCGCGAGTGGATCATTCCGCCCGGCGCAGCTTCGAGCCAACGACGGTGGCCATTGATGATTCTCCCATCAGGATATATCGGCCCCAAGGCAACCGCGGACACAAGCGTACGCCGCGACGCTCCCATCAAGCGAGCCGTCGACGTCGCCCTCTCCATCATCGGCCTCATCGTCATGCTGCCCGTCTTTGCCGTCATCGCCATCGCCATCAAACTCGACAGCCACGGGCCGATCATCTACGCCCAAGAGCGGATCGGGCTGAATCGCCGCCGCGGCGCCTCGCGTCACGGGGGTTCGGGGACTGGCAACGGCAATGGCCACGAGAAACATGAAAACGGCAACGGCGCGACCATTCTGACGCTGACTCCGGAACGCCGTCGTCGCGACACGTACGGCCGTCCATTCAAGATCTACAAGTTCCGAAGCATGGTGACCGACGCCGAGAAGAACACCGGCCCCGTCTGGGCGGCGAAGAGCGATTCGCGCATCACGCGGGTCGGCAACATTCTCCGAAAGACGAGGCTCGACGAGTTCCCGCAGCTCTGGAACGTCCTCCGTGGCGACATGAGCATCGTGGGCCCGCGCCCCGAGCGCCCGACGTTCGTGGTCGAGCTGACGCAGTCGCTTCCGGACTATCCGCAGCGCTGCAACACGCTCCCGGGCATCACCGGACTCGCGCAGGTGAAGTGGCAGTACGACACTTCCATCGAGACCGTGAATCGCAAATTGGAATACGATCTCTACTATGTGCGCCATCGCCGCCTGCTACTCGATCTGAAGATCATGGCCGCCACGGTGAAGGTGATGGCCCGGGGAGAGGGCGCGCACTAGTTCGCTTCTCGTCATCGATCGCGATTCGAAAGGCCGGCCACGCGCCGGCCTTCTTCATTTCGGGCCTTTTCCTTGACCCCCGTCGCGCCACGATGCTAGCGTGCGGCCCGAGACGCGGATGCGGCATGCATGGAGCGATCGCCCCCTTCGCGATTCCACTTTGAGACAACCCACACGGAGTACGCAGCGAGCCACGGTCGAGCGGCTGTGGCGACGCGCCGAAGAGATCCGCTCGCTCTGCGGCCTTCCTCCCTTGCCGCCCGAGGTCCCGGGTTCGCCCGACGGGCCGGACGCGGCGTCGCTCGAATTCCTCGTCGATTATCTCCTTCACGACCTCGAAGGAAATTTTCGTCGCGAGCTCGCGACGCGCGTGCAGCTCGAAGGCCTCGCCGAACTCATGGCCACGACCGCCGGGGGTTCGGAGCCCGGGCGGGGCTACGGCCTGCTCGTGAACTATCTCGCCCGCGCCCTCGACGAGCCGCGTCTTTGGATCGGTGTCGTCGACGGGCAGCCGCCGACCTTCACGCTCTTCCGGGCGGGCGATCCCACGCTTCACGACGTTCAGCCGGATCGGGTGCATCTCCAGTGGCTTCATCCCGACTGGCTCCAGTGGCTCGCCCTCGGGGAGGGGGAGCCGGCGCTCTGGTCGGACCCCACCGGTTCGCGGAAAGGCGGCCCATGGCACGCCGTGCCGATTCGAGGCGAGATCCCGCACGATCGTTTCACCGGCGAGGTGACGGCCTGTCCCGGCTCGCTCGCCTCGGGCGACGCCTGCGCGCTCTCGCGCGGCCCTCTCGAAGAAATGGCGGGCGGGCACCGAGCCTGCGGCCGCTGCCAATTCCGCCGCATCGCAGGTCTCGTCGGGATCGAGGGGACTCTTCCGACGGAGCGGCGCGCGAGCCTTGAAGCCGTCGCCCCATCGCTCGGGCCGATCCTCGTCACCCTCGCGCTCCGTGAGGCGCTCGATCTCGAGGCGCGCTTCCGGGACGGCGTGATCGAGGAACTTCCGCTCGGAATCGTGGCCATTGACGAGCGGGGCCGCGCCCTCGCCTGGAATCGCGCGGCGGAGTCGATCGTCGGTCTCTCGAAGGAGCAGGTGCGTTCCACGCCGCTCGCAAGACTGCTGCCGGACCGGAGCTGGCATCAATCGCTCGTCCGGAGCCTCGAACTCGGCGTGGAGACCGATCGGACCGAGCACGACGTCGTCCGATCGGACGGGACCTCGCTCCCCGTGGAAGTCCGCACGTCCCCGCTCCGGGACGGCGAAGGGAGGATTCGGGGCGCCGTCGGAACGATGGTCGATCTCTCGAGCCTGAAGGGAATGGAGGAGCGGATCCGCCAACTCGACCGGCTGGCCGCGGTCGGCCGATTCGTCTCGAGCGTCGCCCACGAGCTTCGAAACCCCCTGACGGGGATCGCCACGGGCGTGCAGTACCTGAGCCGCGGGTTTCCCGAGGGGGACGAGCGCCACGAGAGCGTCACCTTCATTCTCCGCGAAGTCGTCCGGCTCAATACCATCATCCAAGACCTCTTCACGGCGGCGCGCCCTCGCGATCTCGTCCTGGCCCGTACCCCGGTCCTGGAAATCATCGACCGCGTCGTCCGGACCCTCTCCGGGGGGGCCGAAGCCTCGGGGGTCACGATCGCGCTGGAAGGTGCCGATAGGTGGCCCGATGCCATGATTGACGCCGACCAGGTCCAGCAGGTGTTCCTGAACCTGGTCGAGAACGCGATTCACGCCACCGCTCCAGGCGGAACGATTTCCATCCGCTCCGTCCGGCGATCCGCCCCGCCGGAGATCGTGGTGACCGTGGAGGACACGGGCGCGGGCATGCCGCCGGAGCAGCAGGCGCGCATCTTCGAGCCCTTCTATACGACGAAGGCGAAAGGCACCGGCCTTGGGCTCTTCGTGGCGCACGGTATCGTGCAGCGGCATGGCGGGGCCATCGAGGTCGAAAGCGAGCCGGGCCGCGGAACTCGATTCCGCGTCGCCCTCCCCGGCACCCAGGAATAAGAGGCGACGCTCATGCCGAAGGCTTCCATCCTCCTCATCGACGATGACGACACGATCCGCTATTTCCTCCCGCGCGATCTCGAGGCGGAGGGCTACCACGTCCTGACGGCGGAGTCGGGAGGTGCGGGGCTAAAGGTGCTTGAACGCGAGGCGGTCGATCTCGTCCTCCTCGATATTCGTCTTCCCGACAAGAGCGGCATCGAGGTGCTGCAGAAGATCAAGGAACAGTGGCCCGACCAAACGGTCGTCATGCTCACCGGCGAGCCCGATCACGAGACGGCCGTACGCGCCATGCGCCTCGGCGCGCGCGACTATCTGACGAAAGGGAAGCCGATCCGCGAGGAGCTCTTGCTCGTCCTCGATCGGGAACTCGGGACGCAGCGGCTCGGCCGGGAGGTCCAGCACCACCGCCAGCAGAAGAGCGCCCGCGTCCGGAGCGATTTCATCCGCGGCGAGAGCCCCGCGATGCAGCGCGTCTTCCAAGTGGTGGAACAGGTCGCGACGAGCGAATCGACGAGCGTGCTCATCGAGGGAGAGAGCGGCTCGGGCAAGGAGCTGATCGCGCACCTCATCCACGAACTCTCGGCGCGGCACGACAAGGCGATGCTGGAGTTGAACTGCGCCGCCATCCCGCGCGAACTGCTGGAATCGGAGCTCTTCGGCCACGAGAAGGGCGCCTTCACCGACGCGCGCCAGCAGAAGCAGGGCCTCCTCGAACTCGCGAACGGCGGCACGCTCTTCCTCGACGAAGTCGGCGAGATGAGCCTCCAGATCCAGGTGAAGCTCCTCCGCGTCCTCGAGCGGATGACCTTCAAACGAGTCGGCGGCACGAAGGACATCACGGTCAGCGTTCGCGTCATTTCGGCCACGAATCAGAATCTCGAATCGATGGTGCGCGAAGGAGCCTTCCGGGAGGACCTCTTCTATCGTCTCAAGGTCGTCCCGATCCGCGTCCCGCCCTTGCGCGAGCGGCGGGAGGACATTCTCCCTCTGGCGCGGCACTTCCTCGACCAGTTCAACCGGGCCTTCGGGAAGGCGTTCGCGTCGATCGACCCCGAGGCCGAACGGATCCTCCTGAACTATCGCTGGCCGGGCAACATCCGCGAACTCCGGAATCTCTTCGAGCGGATCGTTCTCCTCAATCAGGGGAACGCGCTCCTGGCGCATCACCTGAACGCGGCCATCGCCCCGGCGCCCGTCTCGGGGAAGGGGAACGCGCCCCTCCATGCGCTGGAGCAGGTCATCGGATCGGGGCAATTCCCGGACGAGGGGATCGACCTCGAGGCGACGCTCGGCTCGGTGGAGAAGGAGATCATCCAGCGAGCCTTCGACTGGACGCGGGGGAATCAGAGTCGAGCAGCGCAGCTTCTTCAGATGAAGCGTGATAAACTCCGCTATCGAATGAAACTCTACGGATTCCACGACTCGACCACGTCCACGAGTGATGTGGGGTAGACCTTTCGTCGCGGCGCTCCTCGCCGCGGCGTGTGCGGCCGGAGGCTGCGCCTACTCGGTGTCCGGGGTCCTCCCGAGCCACCTGAAGACCCTCGCCGTCCCGGTCTTCGGCAACAACACGGTCGAGTTCCGGCTGGCCGATGACGTCACCCAGGCCATCACCGACGCGTTCCTCGCCGACCGCCGGCTTCGCATCGTGCGCGAGCGTGATGCCGACGCCGTCCTCCGCGGCACCGTCGTGGCCTACCGGAATCAGGTCTACGGCTACACCGCGAAGGAGCGCGCCACCCAGTACGAAATTGTCCTCGTCGTCCAGGTGACGTTTCGCGACCAGGTGAAGAACCGCGTCCTCTGGAAGGAAGATCAGCTGGCGGTTCGGACGACGTACAATGTCGTCCCGCTGGGAGGGGAAATCGCGAAGACGGAGACCGATGGACGGCGCGAGGTGATTCAGAAATTGGCGGACCAGATCGTGAGCCGAACGGTGCAGGGATGGTGACGGCGCGCTCCCGCGGCGGAGCCGGCGCGACCGGAACGCCGCAGGCGCTCGCGCGGGCCTGGCGCGACGGCGCGGAACCCGCTCCCTTCCTAGTCGCCACCGGGCCGAGCGACTATTGGCGCGTGCACCTCGTCGAGGCGTATCGCGAAAGCGCTGCGGCGGCGGGGGCGGAGTTCCAACGGCTGGAAGGGGACGACCTCGACGCCGAGACACTCGCGGGCGCCCTCGAGTCGCTCTCCCTCTTCGCGACGTCGCAGAGGCTTTGGATCCGCGAAGGGGCCAAACTCGAGAAGGCGTGCGAGGAGCGGCTTCTCCGGTTGGCCGGCGCTCCGATCGCCGGCGTCACCATCCTCCTCACGACCGCGCGCGATCCGTCCGAGTTGAAGTTCCTCGGCTCGCTCGCCGCGAAGGCGGCCGTCGTGTCATGCGAGGAGCGTTCGGGCGACTCCATGAAGGAGGCCCAGCGCCTCGCAACCGAAGCCGGACTGAAGCTCCCTCCGGGGCTCCTGGAAGCGATCACAGCCCGCGCCGGGTCGCTACAGTCGCTCCGTCAGGAATTGGCGAAATTGGGGGTTCTGGCGGATGGGACGGGGAAGATCGAACTCTCGGCGCTGAACGCCGTCGCGGCAGGTCGGAGCGCCGCCTCGGTGGAGCGATGGGCCGTCGCCGCTCTTCAGCGAGACGCGGCCCGTGCGCGTGTGGAGGCCGCGGCCCTGAGCGCCGAGGGATCGGCGACCGGATCCGCGCTCTGGGCGGTCGCCTCCATGGCTCTCGCGGCCCTCGAGCCACAGGCGTACGGATTTCGCCGTGGACCGTCCGGCCCGGCCCTTCGCCCCGCCGCGGCGCGGGCGGCGCTCGATGCGGTCTATCGGGCCGATCGCGCCATGAAACGGGGCGAGATCCGAGACGAGGAAGTGCTCGACGTGCTGGAACGAAGCCTGCAGGGAGGAACGAGTGTCCGAGACGCGTGACGCCATCAACCTGAACCGAGGCTCCGCCCCAGACCCGGAGGAGGGGAGCCGCGCCGGCTATCCCTTCCGCGCGCTCGAGGAGAGCGCCCAGCGCCGGTGGGCCGAGGAACGTCTCTTCGAATCGGGCGATCCGATGGCGGCCGAGAAACGCTTCTACTGTCTGAATATGTTCCCCTATCCGTCGGGCGACCTCCACGTGGGGCACGGGCGGAATTACATCTTGGGCGACGCGGTCGCACGGCTGAAGCGGATGCAGGGCTACACGGTCCTATCCCCGATGGGATGGGACGCGTTCGGGCTGCCGGCCGAGAATGCCGCGATCGCGAATCAGATCCATCCGGCCGTCTGGACGAAGCGGAACATCGCCCGCATGAAGGAGCAGTTTCACGCCTGGGGCGTCGGTTTCGATTGGACGCGGGAGATCGCGAGCTGCGATCCCGAGTACTACCGCTGGACGCAGTGGATCTTCCTCAAACTCTACGAGAAGGGACTCGCCTACCGCGCGAAGGGCGCCGTGAACTGGTGCCCCTCTTGCCAGACCGTGCTCGCGAACGAGCAGGTCGAGGATGGGAAGTGCGAGCGATGCGGCACCGCCGTCGTCCTGCGTGATCTCGAGCAGTGGTATTTCAAGATCACGCACTACGCGGACGCGCTCCTGAACGATCTATCGCTCCTCAAGCAGTGGCCGGAGAAGGTTCGCGTCATGCAGGCGAACTGGATCGGCCGTAGCGAAGGTGCCTCGATCCGTTTCGCGGGGGCGGGGGAGAAGGCGCCGCTCGAAGTGTTCACGACGCGTCCCGACACGCTCCTCGGCGCGACCTTCCTGGCGCTTGCGGCGGAGCATCCTTTCGTCACGAGATGGAGGGAGCAGGGGAAGCTCGGCTCCGATGCCGCGGCGTTCATCGATCGCTTGAAGCGCTCCCGGATCGAGAACCGGTTCGCCATCGAAACCGAGAAGGAAGGATTCGACACCGGAGTTACGGTGGCGCATCCGCTGACCGGATCTCCGATCCCGGTCTGGATCGCGAACTACGTCATGATGGGATACGGCACCGGCGCGATCATGGCCGTGCCGGCTCACGATCAGCGCGACTTCGAGTTCGCGACGAAGTACCGGATCCCGATCGTGGAAGTGATTCGGCCGGAAGCGGGCTCCGGGTCGGCGTTCGACGGGAGCGGCGCCTACGAAGGCGAAGGAATCCTGGTGAATTCCGGAGCGTTTGACGGCCTCGCGAGTGCGCACGCGCGGGGCGCGGTGACCGAGGCGCTGAGGGCGAAGGGGGCGGGGGAGAGCCGCGTGAATTTCCGGCTTCGCGATTGGCTGATCTCGCGCCAGCGCTACTGGGGCGCGCCAATCCCGATGATCCACTGCCCGAAGTGCGGCATCGTACCGGTTCCCGAGAAGGACCTCCCGGTCCTCCTGCCCGATCAGGTGGAGTTCAAGCCGACGGGTGAGTCGCCGCTCCTGTCGAACGAAGCCTTCCTCCGCGTCGATTGTCCGCGGTGCGGCGGTCCCGCGCGCCGGGAAACCGACACGATGGACACCTTCGTCGACTCTTCGTGGTATTTCATGCGCTTCCTGAGCCCTCGGCTGGAAACCGCTCCCTTCGCAACGGATGCGGTGAACCGTTGGCTCCCCGTGAACCAGTACATCGGAGGCGTCGAGCACGCGATTCTCCACCTCCTCTATTCGCGCTTCATGGTGAAGGTATTGCGCGACGTGGGCATGGTTTCGTTCTCGGAACCGTTCGAGCGCCTCTTCACGCAGGGGATGATCACGAAGGACGGAAACAAGATGTCGAAGTCGAAGGGGAACGTCGTCCCTCCCGATGCGCTCCTGCAGCGCTACGGGGCGGACACGGTTCGCCTCTACACGCTCTTCATCGGGCCGCCGGAGAAGGACGCCGAGTGGAACGATCGTGGCGTGGAGGGGGCCTATCGGTTCCTCACCCGCTACTGGAAGATGATTGAGGATGTGGCTGGGAACGGCTCGCTTAGGAAGAAGGAATCGGCTCCACCGACGCCTAATTGGGTCGCATCCGGACCCCCTCGGGAGCTTCGCCGCCGAGTCCACCAACTGACCCAGCAGGTCTGCGACGATATGGACCGGTTCCACCTGAACACGGCCGTGAGCGGCCTCATGCAACTGGTGAACGCGGTCCAGGAATACCAAGGGGCGGGCGGAGATTTGCGCCTGGCCGAAGTCCGTGAAGCGGCCGAGATCTCGACCCGGCTCCTGGCCCCCCTGGCCCCACACACCGCGGAAGGCGCCTGGGAACTCCTGGGATACTCGAATTCGGTGGCGTTGGCGCCATGGCCGGCTCCAGCGCCGGAAGCCCTGGAAAGCGCCACAAAGAGCCTGGTGGTCCAGGTGAACGGCAAGCTGCGGGCCCACGTGATCGTGCCGGTGGGCGCCGATCAGGAGACGATTCGAAAGGCAGCCCTGGCGGACGAGAAGGTGGCGAAGATGGTCGAGGGGAAGACGGTGGCCCAGGTGATCGTCGTTCCGGGCCGCCTGGTGAACATCGTCCTGCGGTAGCCGCGAGCCCGACCTGGTCCCGGTTCGTTGTTTACATAATACTCATTATACGACAAACCACTAGAACTTGGGGGTAGGCTCCTCGACCCGCTCGGGGTCCGATTCGGTGGCCCGCCGCTCCGCCAGCTCCCCCAACCGGTCCCGCACCTGCTGCGTCAGCGTCGTCAGCTTCTCCAGAACGAATCCCGCGTGCTTCGTATTCTCCTCGACGGCCAGGATCACCTCGATCGCCTGGGCCGCGAATACGACATAGAGAAAGAAGAGTCCGCCCGAGGCGCCATACTTCACCCAGTCCCAGATCTCCTCGCTGGAACCCCCGATGATCGCCCGCGCGATGCCGACGGGCGTGATGAGGATCGTCAGGCCGAGCGCGACCCAGCCGACGACCGACAGGACCTTGCAAAGACGGCGGAGGAGCCAGAAGCGGCGTTCAGGTAGCCAAGACATGGTTTGTTAGAACGGCACCTTCTCGATGCCGTCTCCTAGAAACGGGATTCGCGCGAAAGAACCACTCGCGCCTTTCGCGACGCCGTAAACGGTCACGGCGAGGAACAGCAAACCAACCGCCAATCGGGCCGCCGCCGTGATCAGGAGGCCGAGGAACGGAATACGACCGACCGAGACGTCGAGAATCCAGAGCGCGATCCACGCAGCAACCTCGACGCCGAAGAGAATCAGGCCTTGGCGGGCGTGGAATCGGACGTAGCGATTCGTGGGAGCCGCGGCGAATCCGACGAAGCAGAGGGCCGGGAGGTACGCCACCGCCGCAAGGATGCGCCCATCCTCGATCTCCTCGCTGCTGGCGTCCTCGAATCGGGGCGCGTCGGTCTCCGTCGGCACCTCTAGATCATCGCATCCGCGCGCCGCGGGGGTCAAGTCGCCGACCCATGCGTGAGCCGCCGGTCGGCGGGAGGCCGCCCCACTCGAAACGAACCGTCGCGCGGCACGACGGCCACGGGGCGCCCTTGGCGTTCCACCAGGAGGCGCCATTCGAGCGACTTCCCTGGCGCGATTCCGAATTTCTGGAACGGAAGTCTGGCCTCGACGTCGCCGTCGCGGGCGAATGCCCCCTCGTCCGGTTCGCCAAGGATCGCGCCACGCCAGGCCGGAGCACCCGAGACGGGCCCCCCGAGCGGAATCTCCGCCGCGATCGACGCACCCGCTTTGCCGACCGCTTCGACGAGGAGGAAACCCGAGTCGTCGATCGCCGCCGCCTCGCATTCGACGCGCACGTAGAGCGAGCGCTCGTCGAACCCGTAGCGAAGTTCCCGGATCACGACGGACGTCTGATGCATGCTTCCGGAGGTCGCCGCCGGGTCGACGCGCACGGCGTCCCGCCAGTCGAAATCGCCGGAGTCGCGTCCCTCGACGCGCGGGCGGATGGTAGGCGGAGAAGCCGCGGCGACGGGCGCCGTCTCGCGTAGCGAGCTCCGGAGTCGCGCCGGGATCTCGACTCCGAGAACTTCGTAAACGCGCGCGACATGTCCGCGGAAGAGCCGATCGAATTCGGCGGCGTGCGCGGTCGGATGATCGTCTCCGTACCACCAGAACCAATCGCTCGCCTCGGCCGCGTAGAGCGACTCGCGCGCCGCCTCGAGGCTCGCCGCCGCGACGCCGTGGCGCTCCGCAGCGCGAAGTTCTTCCCGCGCATGATGGATCTCGACCCACCCGCGATTCTTCTCCGCGTGCCCCACCCAAATTCCGAGATCGGCCCGAATCCAGGATCCGACGGGGAACGCGGTGAGCGTTTCGCGCGGAGGCGCGGCCGCCAGCGCTTCGCTCACGGTGACCGCTTCGATCCCCTCCGCCCGCTCCAGCGCGCCATAGAGCGCGTCGAGAAACGGCCCGCCGTCCTCCTCGTACGACTCCCAGCAATTCTCCCCGTCCAAGATCACCGTCACCAGTGCCGGGTCATCACCGCGCCGGCCGGCGGCGGCCGCGCGGACGCCGGCCACGAAGTCGGCCGCCGCGGCCGCTGGCTCGACGTGCATGTAGGTGAATCCGATGAGATCCGAGAGTCGCCGATCCCGGAAGAGCATCGCGATCGGCCGAGAATTCCCAGACCCGGTGTCCACCGACCACGCTTGAAGCCGCGCCGCCGGATCGTTCGCGCGCGGATCTCCCATCGCGGCGAGGGCGCGGCCGAGCGTCTCTTCGTCGGAGGCCGCCCAGCGAAATCCCTCCTGCTCGAGAATCGCAAGCGACTCGCGGCTCACGGCTCCTTCCGCGGGCCACACTCCGCCCGGCGCCACGCCGAATCGCGCCTCATGGGACCGCCGCGCCGCGCGCACCTGCGCCACGGCGTCCTCGGGCGCGCGCGATCGCGGCGACGGGAGCGCGATCGTGGCCGAGACCTCTCGCGGCGCGTCGGTGTCGCACAGGAGCGGCAGAATGGGATGGTGGTACGGAACCGTCGCCAGTTCCACCTGGCCCCGCTCGAGCGCGGCGCGGTAGGCGGGGACGATTCGCGCCGCCAGGGCGATGCCCCAGTCGAGGAGCGCCCGCTTCTGTTCTTCGCTGAATCCCCTTCCCTGTCGCCAGAGCGACCGAATCGGTTCCTCCGCGCGATAGGTCGGATCGACCCAGGCGAGGTGAAACCACGTCTGGAGATCGCGTGCTTCCTCGACCGTGAGCGGCGCGCCGCCGGACCGCTCCTCCTCCGCACGGCTCGAGAGTTCGCGATAGCGCGGATGAGGATCGAGCATGCGAGTCCGCTGAACGTGGAAGAACTCACGGAGGAGGAACTCGCGCTGCGTGGAGGTGAGCGCCTCGGAGGGGGTCCGCGCGAGCGCGAGATGCGGATCGTCGCCCGCCGTTCCAGTCGCGATGGCGTCGAGTTGATCGAGGAGGATGGGCGTCAGCGAAAACGTGACGTGGACGCCGGGGTGGGCTTGGAGCGCCGCCGCCATGTCGCCGTAGTCCTTCGTGGCGTGGAGACGGGTCCAGGGTAAGACGAAGCGGCCCGTCGCGGGATCGCGGTAGCTCGGCTGGTGCAGGTGCCACACCAGCGCCAGCATGACCGGCGCCGCCACGGGCCGCGAACTCCCTACGGCGTCGCGCCGCCCTGGAGTTCTCCGAGGCGTGCGTTGGCGGCGTCGAGGATCGGCTGCTCGGCGAGCGGGAGGAGCACCACGGCCTTGTAGACGTCGATCGCCTTCGCGTTCTGTCCGGCGCGGAGGAAGCAGCGCGCCTCGGCGAGCATGGCCCGGCCCCGTTCGTTGTCGGTCGAGGATCGCTTCGCCGCGTCGCCGTAAGCGGCGGCTGCCTCGGCGAAAGCCTTGTTGTTCTCGTGCGCCGCGGCCAATCCCCAAACGCCCGCGAGCGCGGCAGCCTTGTCGCCGCCCGACTTGTCGATGAACTTCTGGTACCAGGACGCGGCATCGGCCGGCTTCCCTTGCGCGAGGGAGAGGTCGCCGAGATAGCGCATCGCGTCGCGCGCCGCCTTCGTTCCGGCGGAGTTGTCGATGAGTTCCTTCAGCATCGGCCCGGCCGTGACGTAATCGCTCTGCGCGATCGAGAGGACCGCGCGGAAGAGTTCTCCCTGCGCCCGCTCCTCCGACTGAGCGCGCGTCCGCATGACGAAGAGTCCGAGCACCGCCACCAACACCAACGCGCCGACACCGATGAGAATGGCGCGGCCATGACGATCCCACACCTCGGTCGCCCGAAACGCGGCCGTGACGAGGGCGTCTTCCTTGATCGATCGCTTGGTCATCTTCTGGTGCTTCACCAGATGGGTCGACATGTCTGTTTCTCCCTTGGGGTTGAGCCCCCGAGTCTACCGGTGCACGGCCCCCGCTGTCAAACGGACTTCCCCGCCTTCGCCTCCGTCACGGCCGCCAGAAGCGCCGCCGCCACGAGCCTCGCTTCGGTGTCGAGCGCGCGCTGGCGAATGGCGGCCGCCAGTTTTCGCTCCCAGTCTTCCTTCAATTGGAGCATCCGCCCCGCTTCGCGATCCTCCGCGCGGCGGCGCCGGCCCGACCGCTCCTCCGCGATGAGCGACCGAAAGTGAACCGAGAGTTGGCGCATCTCGCGATGGAGCTCTCGGCGCATCTTGTCCTCGTACGGCTTCATTCGCTGCCGGATGCGCGACTCGAGAAGCCGAAGCCCTCGAATCCACGCGCCGGCGAGCGCCTCCGGATCGGGCGGCGCCAGACGCGCGCGTTCCTCAACGGTCGCTTCGCGAAACGCCGAGTCGGCCGGACGCCCTCCGACCCCACGCCCGCCGAGCGGGAGCGTCTGCGTGAGCAACTCCTCCGAGACGTCGTCGCTGCCGTAGCGAATCCGCCAATGGAGACGCACCCAGTATTTCGGCTCCGGTGCGGCGCCTCGGCCCACCGCCGGCACGTGAGCCACGAGCCGCGTCACGGCACCACGGGACCGTCCCAGCAGGAGGATTCGTTCCGTCAGCGTGGCATCGTTTTCCGCCCCGCGTGCGGCTCTCCCCGCCGGCGAGGCGAGAATGCGGACTCGCTCCACGCCGAGTTCCTTCGCGAGCGGCGGCGGGAGTTCGGCCTCCCACGCGGTGCCGCGGCGGTGAACGGTCGCCTGCTGCGATTCGAGGATGGCCGCCAAAAGATCCGGGAGCTCCGAGCGCTCCGGCCCGCGGCGGTTACGGCGCGGTTTCATCGGACGCCAGCCCGTCGAGGAGCTGCCGGTCGAGTTCCTCGACCGCGTCGTAGCGCTTCCGGCCGACGAGGAGTGCCGCGCCCAGTTTCGAGAATTCGCGCTCCAGGTCGCGGTCGCCGCGCGCCTGAGCCCAGATGCTGAACACGGCGTCCTCGAACGAGCCGGCCTCCGCGAAGGGGCCGAGCACCATGTCCAAATCCCCGATCACGCTTCGGAAGAGATTGATCTTCTCGTGCACGATCTCGAGGACGTACGCCTCCACGGTGTTTCGCGCCGTGAAGTTGAAGACGTGGACGTCGTGATCCTGGCCGAGGCGGTGGAGCCGGCCGATGCGCTGCTCGATTCGCATCGGATTCCACGGGAGGTCGTAGTTTACGAGAAGATGGCAGAACTGGAGATTCCGCCCCTCGCCGCCCGCCTCCGTGCTCACGAGCACGCGAGCGCGATCCCGAAACTGCGCGATGGCGCTCTCCTTCTCCCGAAGCGAAAGAGCGCCATGAAACGTCGCCACCTTCACGCCGCGGGCCCGGATCGAGCGCGTGATGAACTCGAGTGTGGCGCGGAATTGCGTGAAGATGACGATCTTGTCGCGCGACGCCTGCATCAGTTTCACGATCCCCTCGAACTTCGCGTTTGTCTCGATGCCGCGCGCCGCCCGCCACAGCGCTTCGACATCGGTGCGAAAGGCAGCCATCCCTTCCCGCTGGAGAAGTTTCGCCAGGGTCGGCGCCGCCGCGAACGAGGAGGAGCCGATTTCCTTCTGCAGCGTGAGGAGCGTGAGCTTGATGGCGCCGCGGCGCGACTCCCGCTGCCCCTGGACGAGGCGCCGCACCAGCTTCGTCACCTCGTCGTAGAGGAATCGTTCTGGCTCGGTGAGGTCGAAGTGGACGTTCGTCACCTGGCGCTTCGGGAAGCGGATCGAAGTGCTCGCCCGGGTGGTGCGAATCATCGTCTCCCCGAGGAGCGTGGCGAGACGCCCCGTGTTCTGCGGCATGCGCCGGTCGCCCCGCCGCATGAACTCCCGGCCGAACGTGCGGTAGGTGCCGAGGAGGCCCGGGCGGAGGAGTTGGACCAGGTTGTAGAGCTCATGGAGATCGTTTTGCACCGGCGTCGCCGTCAGGAGGAGGAGATAGCGCGGCGCCAAACGATCGAGGAACTTCCAGGCGAGCGTCTTCTGGTTCTTCAGGCGGTGCGCTTCGTCCACGATCACGAGGTCGAACGCGGCGGCGGCCACCTTGTCGCGATGCCGGAGGAGCTTGGCCGTGTCCATCGACGCGAGGAGAAGGGGCTCTTCCCACCACGCGGTGCCGTGCTTCAGGACGGCGAATTCGAGATCGAACTTCCGCCGGAGCTCCTGGTCCCACTGCTCGACCAGCGATGCCGGCACGAGCACGAGCGCCCGCTGCACGAGCCCGCGAAGGAGGTACTCCTTCAGCACGAGTCCCGCTTCGATCGTCTTCCCAAGCCCCACTTCGTCGGCCAGGAGCGCGCGCCCACGCATGCGCCGAAGCGCGGTCATGCAGGCCTGCACCTGATGTTCGTACTTCTGGACGTCGTGGAGGTGTTCGAGGCAAAGCAGCCGGTCGAAGCCACGGTGGAGCGAATAGCGCTCGGCGCGAAGCCGAACGTCGTGTTCCCGGAGCGGATCGAAGGGGCCGACGAGGAGACGTTGCAGCAGTTCCTCGGCGCCCGCCGCGATTCGGAATTGTCCGCGCGGCGTGAGTTCGACGCCGCCGGGGCGTGGCCCGACCGGCGTCGGCGCCGGCGCGGGAGCGCCGCCGCGGGGACCGCTTCCGAGCGGTTCGAGCGGATAGAGCGACGTGAGCCGGCGGATGCCGTCGGGAAACGCGATCTCCAGCACGTCGAAACCGTCGCGGTCTCGAACCTCGACGATGAGCCCTTCGCCGAAGGTCTTGTGCACGACCCGGTCGCCAACCCGGAATCCGCGGTACGTCCCCCCCGCCCGGCGGACGTCGCGCCCTACCGGAGCTCCCACGTCTCCCCTTCCACCGGAATTCGGACGATCGCCGGATTCGGCAGTCCGGCGCGCAGCGCCTCCGCCCGTTCGAGATCGGCGTGGACGATGGCGGTCCCCAGCGCGGCGCCGCACGAGCGGGCCTGCGCGACGAGCGCCGGATGATCGGCGTGCGCGCTGAACCCGTTCAGCACTTCGATCGTGGCGCGGACGGTGAAGAAGTCGCCGAGGATGCGCACTTCTTCGCGCCGTTCGACGAGCCGCTTCCCCAGCGTCCCCTCGGCTTGATAGCCGACGATGACGACGGTGTGGCGCGGATCTTCGATCGTGTGGCGCAAATGATGGAGCACGCGTCCCGCTTCGCACATGCCGGAAGCCGAGATGGTGACGAACGTCCCGGGGCGATCGTTCAAACGCTTCGATTCCTCGGCTTCCCTCACCAATTTCACCCGGCGCATGCCGAGCGGGTCGCCCCCGCGGCGAAGGGCGCTGGCCGTCTCCGCGTCGTAGAGCTCGGGGTGGCGCTGCACGATCTCCTGCACGTTGGCCGCGAGCGGGCTGTCGATGAAGATCGGGATCTCCGGAATGCGGCGCGCGGTGATCAACGTATCGAGCGCGTGCACGACTTCCTGCGTCCGGCCGACCGCGAACGCCGGGATGACGATGCGCCCCTTCCGTTCGACCGCCTCGTGAACGACGCGCTCCAGGGCCGCGAGGAGCGAATCCTCGCCGGGGTGCACCTTTCCGCCGTACGTCCCCTCGGTGATCAGGTAGTCGGCCGCCGGGAGCGGCTCCGGGTCTTTCAGAATCGCGCGGCCGGGGCGGCCGAGATCGCCGCTGAACACGAGACTGCGGGCCCGCGCGCCGTCCTTCCATTTCACGAAGACAGAGGCGGAGCCGAGGATGTGCCCCGCCTCATGGAACGAGGCGGCGACCCCGGGGAGCGGTTCGAATTCCTTCACGTAGTCGTGGGTGACGAATTGCGAGAGCGCCCGCTCCACGTCGGCTGTGTCGTAGAGCGGCTCCACCGTGGCACCCGTTCCCTGCCCGCGGGATTCCGCCGCGGCGCGCCGGCCACCACGGTTGCCGCGTCCATTCGCGTCCCGTCCATGGCTGTTGCGGTGGCGGTTCAGATACTCCGCGTCCTTCATCTGGATGTGCGCCGCGTCGAGGAGCATGGCGCGGCAGAGATCGGCCGTGGCCGGGGTGGCGTGGATCGGTCCGTGGTAGCCCGACTTGACCAGAAGCGGGATGGCGCCGCTGTGGTCGATGTGCGCGTGGGAGAGGATCATCGAGTCGACCGACATCGCGGCGAAGGGGAGCGCGCGGTTCCGCGCCTCGGATTCGGCGCGGCGCCCCTGGAAGAGGCCGCAGTCGAGGAGAATGGAACCCGACGGCCCCATCAGGAGATGCTTCGAGCCCGTGACGGTGCGGGCCGCGCCCCAGAACATCACCCGCACGCGCTAATCCCCGGGATAGAGATGGATGCCGAGACTCACCTCGCCGATCGAAGTGAATTCGGAGTTCGCGATCTCGCCGTAGGCGCGGATCGCGCCGTCGACCGATACCCGCGGCCGGATGAACCGTTCGAAGCCGATTCCGACCGTCAGGAAGGCGCCCTCGTTCACGCGGGAGGAGATCTCCGGCGTGTAGACGACGTCGGGATTCGCGTAGCCGAATCCGACGAGGAAGTAGGGGTGGAGCTCCTTCTCCCGATGCCGGTAGAAGACCGCTTCGGACGAGATTGTCGTGATCACGACGTGACTGTCGGCGAAGTCGCCCGGCACGTTGATGGGGGGCTGAATGCTTCCGAAGCGTTGGTGCTCGAAGGAAAAGCCGAGTGCCGCGGCGCGGCTCAGCATGTAGCGGAAGCGGAGCGCGTACCCCGGTCCCTGATCGAATCCATCGGCGATTCGCGACGTTCCGCGCGCCACGCCGAACTGACCCTGGACACCGAGGCTGATCGTATTGGGACGAAGGCGCCGCATGACCGGCCCCCGCACCGTCGGTTCTGGCGCCGGCTGCCGCGCCGCGCTCGCCACGCGAAGGAAACTCTCCTGGCCTCCGACGGCCGCCACCAGTTCGCCATGGGCGGCGCTCCCCCACGACTCCGGCGCCCATGTCTGGGCATCGCCGGCGTGCGGCGCCGCGAGGATCAGCGCCGCGAGGAGCGCCACAGCGCCCCCCGTCACACCGCTACACATCCGATTCATCCAACCTCCCCTTCCCGGCGGCGTCACGAAGCCCGAGGGTGGAACTTCGTGTGCACCTCGCGGAGATAATTCCGATCGAGGTGCGTGTAGATCTGCGTCGTTTCAATCGACCGATGCCCGAGAAACTCCTGAACCACGCGAAGGTCGCAACCCCCTTCGAGTAGGTGCGTCGCGCAGGAGTGCCGCAGCGTGTGCGGAGAAACGGCCTGTACGATCCCGGCGCCCCGCGCGTGCGCCTGAAGAAGTTTCCAGTACCCCATGCGGGTGAACGGCCGTCCGAACCGCGTGAGGAAAATAGCCCGCTCCCCGCGATCTTTCAGAAACGCGCCGCGAAAGCCGTCGAGATACCGGACGATCGCTTCACGCGCCTTGCTCCCGAAGGGGACGATCCGCTCCCGCTGTCGCTTCCCGCGGCAGCGGACCAACCCCTCCTCGAGATCGATCTCCTCGAGCCGAAGTCCCGTCAGTTCGCTCGCGCGGAGCCCGGTCGCGTACGCCAACTCGAGCATCGCCCGGTCGCGGACCGGCTGCGGTCCCTCCCCGCGCGGCGCGGCGAGAAGCGACTCCACCTGCTCCACGGTCAAGACGTCGGGGAGCGGGCGCGCTCTTCGCGGCGGCCGGACCGAGAGCCCCGGATTGTCCCCCGCCCCCCCGCGCCGGCGCAAGAACTCGTGGAACGCCCGGATGGCGGCGATCTTTCGGGCGGCGGTCGATGCGGCCCACCCCCCGGTCGAGAGGAAGCGCTCCACGTCGGCCGGTTTCACCCGCTCGGGCTCCGTGATGCGCTGTCCGGCGAGATAGCGGCCGTATTGGGAAACGTCCTCGGCGTAGGCGCGCACCGTGTGCTCGCTCAGCCGCCGCTCCAGCGCGAGATGATCCCGGAAGCGCCCGACCAGCACGTCCCAGGCGGCCGGCTTGGTCACGATTGGCTCCGACGGCGCGGCGCCTGCATGCCGAGTTCGAGCTGCCCCCGCTCGTGCTCGAGCAGGAATCGCTTCCAGCGGAGGCCACTCGAAAATCCGCCGATCCCCTGATCCGATTGGATGACTCGATGACACGGGATGACGATCGGAACCGGATTCGCGCCGAGCGCGTTCCCCACGGCGCGGCTCGCGCCCGGCACTCCGATGCGCCGGGCAAGTTCGCCATACGACCAGACTCCGCCGACCGGAATGCGGCGCGCGGCGTCCCAAACGCGTCGCTGGAACGCTGTTCCCGCTTCGACGTCGAGCGGAAGCGCGTCGAGCGGCGCGCGCGACGCAAGGTAGCCCGAGAGCGCCTTCTCGGCGACGTCCGTCCAAGAGGGGCGGCGGACGAAGGAGATGCCGCGTTCCTTCCCTTCGCGCGCCGACGGGGCGCCCGTGCCGCCGAGCCTCAGCTCGCGAATTCCATTCTCCGTGCAAAGAATCCAGATCGCGCCGACCGGTGTCGCGACCGACGCCGTCGCGATCTCCACGCGAGGTGCATTCGATTTCATCGCTCTCCTCCGACGGGGGCGGCCAACGCCTCCTGGATCCGGATCGCCATCGCGCGCCCGATACCCGGGACCTCGGCCAGCGCCTCGGCCGGTTCGCGGCGAATGCGCGCCACCGAACCGAAGCGGGCCAAGAGAAGCGCGCGGCGTCGCGGGCCGAGCCCCGGCACCGCGTCGAGCACCGACTCCTTGGCGCCCCGACCCCGAAGCGCACGATGGTACGTGATCGCGAAGCGATGCGCCTCGTCCCGCAGTCGCTGGAGGAGCCGGAGTTCCGGCGCGCGGCGAGAAAGGCGAAGCGGCGCGCCGGAAGGACGGACGATTTCCTCCAGCCGCTTCGCGAGCCCAACGAACGGTACCGTCTCGATGGGCGTCCCCGCCGCCGCGGCGCGCGCCGCGTTCAATTGTCCCGCGCCGCCGTCGATCACGTAGAGGTCAGCCGCGGGGAGTGCCCCCTCCGCCACGCGCGCGGCGTGGCGCCGCACCGCTTCAGCAATCGAGGCGAAGTCGTCCTGACCTTCCACGGTTCGCATCCGGAAGCGGCGATACTCCGATTTCGCGGCACGCCCGTCGAGAAAGGTGACCATCGAGGCGACGACGAACGTTCCCTGCAGATTCGAAACGTCGAAGCAGCGGAGCCGCCGCGGAGGGCGAGCGAGCGAGAGGGCGCGCTGGAGCGCGAGCGATTCCTCCCCCACGACGCCCGAGAGACCGTCGGGCGCGTCGCCGCGCGCGCGGGCGAGAAGCATCGCCGCGTTTCGCCGCGCGCTGCGAGCCAAGGTGCGCTCGGCGAGGTCCCTCGGGGCGCGGATCCGAACCGGCGTCGCCGCACTTCGCGAGAGAAACGATTCCAACAGCTCGCGCTCCTCCGGCGTCTCGCCCGGGTCCGATTCAACGACCAGCGTCTCGGGGATGGCGTCGTCCGGCGCGTAGTAGAGCCCCACGAAGGCGCCCGCTACCGCGCCGTCCGAAGCCGACCCCGTGCCACGGAGCCAGCGCACGTCGCGCGCCACGACGCTCCGATCGCGAATTTTCAAGACGACGGCGCAGGCTTCCCCGTCGTCGCGCGCCACGCCGACGATGTCGACCGAGGCGCCGCTCACGTCGACCATTCTCTGGCGCGCCAAGACCGACTCGAGCTTTCGGATCTGGTCTCGTAGCTTCCCCGCCTGCTCGTACTCGCGGCGCGCGGAGGCGTCCTCGAGAAGCGCGCGGAAACGCGCCACCACCTCTTCGCGACGGCCGGAGAGGAAATCGCAGAACTGGCCGACCATCGCGCGATACTCCTCCCGCGATTGCGCGCCGATGCAGGGACCGGTGCAGCGCCCGATGTGGAAGTCGAGGCACTCGCGCTTCGCCGCGATGTGGCTGTCGATATCACGGCAGGAGCGCATCGGGAAGATGGAACGAGTCATGTAGAGGAGTTGCCTCAGCCCCTTCACCTCGGTGTAGGGACCGAAATAGCGCGCGCCGTCCCGAACCTGGCGCCGCACGAGCGTCAGACGCGGAAAGGGCTCGTTCCAGGAGATGCGGACGTACGGGTAGCGCTTGTCGTCTTTCAGCCGGATATTGTATGGAGGCTGATTCTCGCGGACGAGCGTCGCTTCGAGCAGGAGCGCGTCGATCTCCGACTCGACCGCGATGTATTCGACGTCGTGCACCCGCCGGATGAGGGCCGCTTGCTTTGGCCCTACAGCGCCTGGATCCTGGAAGTGGGAGCGCACCCGCTGGTCGAGGCGTTTCGCCTTTCCGACATAGAGCAGATCCCCTTTCCGGTCGCGGAACAAATAGACACCGGGCTGGGGCGGCAACGCGGCCAGCTTCTCGGACAAGGCGTGGGTCGGTGTGGACGCGGGGGACGACGCGAGCGAGTGAGGCGGGTCGGTGGGACTGCCGGCATCGCGCCGGCCCGGGCTGCGCGGAGCCATCGGGCGGAGTATATCACGCGCTACCATGCGATTGACAGAAACGGACGGGTCCAGTAAGGTTCCTCGTTCACGTTGAAGAACGATTCGGACTCGTGGAGGTTAGGAATGCCGCATCACAAATCAGCGGAAAAGCGCATGCGGACGACGCAGCGCGACCGCACGCGCAACATCGCCGTGAAGACGGGCCTCAAGTCGATGCTCAAGAAGGTCGCGGAAGCGCCTACGGACAAGGAACTTATCCGTAGCACCGTTTCCCTCGTGGATCGCGCCGTTCGGAAGGGTGTCCTGCCAAAGGCCGCCGCGAACCGCCGGAAGTCCCGCCTCGCGAAGGCGGCCAACCGAGCCGCTAAGAAGTAGCCGTCTTCAGCGCCTCGCGCACACGCGCGATCACGGCCGTGGCCGCGTCTCCAACCGGGACGCGCACCACGGCCGAAGTCTTTCGATCCCTCAACTCCACGATGCCGTCCGCCAGCCCCTTCTCTCCGATCGTCACTCGAAGCGGCACTCCCAGCAGGTCGGCGTCCTTGAACTTCGCGCCCGGCCGCTCGTCCCGATCGTCGAGGAGCGCTTCGATTCCCGCCTCCATCAGCGCCGCGTAGAGCGCCTCCGCGGTCTCTCGCGTGCGCGCCTCCTTGGCGTTCACCGGCACGATGTGGACCTGGTACGGTGCGATCGGCATCGGCCATATGATGCCGTTCTCGTCGTTCGACTGCTCGATGGCGGCGGCCACGATGCGCGTCACGCCGATCCCGTAGCACCCCATGACGATCGTCCGTTCGGTCCCTTCCGCGTCGAGAAAACGCGCGGCCATCGATTCCGAGTACTTCGTGCCCAGCTTGAAGACGTGCCCGACCTCGATGCCGCGGCTGACCGCCATCACCTCGCCGCAGCGGGCGCAGCGATCCCCTTCCTTCGCGGTCGTCAGATCGGCCCGCTCCCCCGCAGTCACGTCGCGGCCGAGCCGAACGTTCAGCAGATGGGTGTCGCGCCGGTTGCCGCCCGTGACGTAGTTCCGCCCTTCCTGGATCGTCGCGTCGACGATCATGCGGATCTTCCCGCCGAGACCGACCGGCCCCGTGAACCCGAGCGGCCCGCCGGTGAGCTGCTCGATTTCAGCGCCGGTCGCAAGCCGTAGCGGCGCGCCTCCCAGGTGGCGCGCCAACTTCGCTTCGTTCAGTTCGCGGTCGCCCGGAACGATCGCCAGAATCGGCTCGTCGTCGCCAAAGAGGACAAGACTCTTCAGGAGGCGATCCGGCATGACGTGAAGAAACGCCGCCACCTCTTCAACGGTTCGCTTCTCCGGCGTCTCCTTCTCGGCGAGCGCTTCCGCTTTCTCCTCCGGAAACGGCTTCCATGCGAACTTGGCGCTCTCGGACGACGCGGCGTAGCCGCACGCCGAGGCGAAGATCTCCGCCTCGCCGGAATCGGCCGTCACCATGAACTCGTGGTTCACGTCGCCGCCGATGGCGCCCGAGTCTGCTTCCACCACGACGAAGGTGAGCCCGCAGCGGCGGAAGATGGTCGAGTAGGCGGCGTGCATCCGTTCGTACGTCTCATTGAGCTGCGCCTCGTCGACGTGGAACGAGTAGGCGTCCTTCATGAGGAACTCGCGCGCGCGCATGAGTCCGAAGCGCGGCCGGATCTCGTCTCGAAATTTCACGCCGATCTGGTAGAGGTTCTGCGGCAGATCGCGGTAGGAACGGACGTGGCTACGGACGAGGTCGGTGATCGCCTCTTCGTGCGTCGGTCCGAGCACGTAGTCGCGGTCGTGGCGGTCGCGCTGGCGAAAGAGCTCCTTCCCGTACTTCTCCCAGCGGCCGGTCTCCTTCCAGAGTTCGGCCGGCATCATGATCGGAAGAAGCACCTCCTGCGCGCCGGTGCGATCCATCTCCTCGCGGACGATCTGCGCGACCTTCTTCGTCACGCGCCATCCGATCGGGAGGAGGCTGTAGATGCCGGCGGCGTGCTTGCGGAGCATGCCGGCGCGAACCATGAGCTTGTGACTCACGAGTTCGGCGTCGGCCGGGTCTTCCTTCAGCGTCGGGAGAAATGCCTGGGACAGGCGCATGGAGCTTCGTTCCTCTCAGGGGGTCCTGGAATCGTGGATGAGATCGTCCACCGTGTAGAGCCCGGGCGCTCGGCCGTGCACGAACCGTGCGGCGCGGAGCGCTCCGCGGGCGAAGACGCTTCGATCGGTCACCGTGTGAACCACCTCCAGCGTTTCGCCGTCGCCGCTCAGGACGACGCGGTGCGTTCCGGGAACGCTGCCGGCACGGATCGAATGAGTGGCCACCGCTCCTCCCGGCCGGCGCGCGGAGCCGATCGCACCGAGCGCCGCCGCCAGATCGAGTGCCGTCCCGCTCGGCGCATCCTTCTTCCCCGCGTGATGATGCTCCACGATGTCGGCGACGTAGGCCGCGCGCGCCGCGGGTGGCAAGAGCGCGAGCCAGCGGCGCGCCACGGCGACGCCGAGGCTCAAGTTTCGCGCGCGGAGGATCGCCGTTTTCCGGCCGAGCGCTTCGATCCGCGATTCGAGCGGATCGGAGAGCCCCGTCGTGGCGAGCACGGCGGCCCGCGGCGTTTTCTCGAGCGCCGCAACAAGGGACTCCGTCCCCGCCGCAAGGCTCACGTCGAGCACGACCGCGTCGGGCGGGATCGCTTCGAGCGCGCCCGCATGGAACGCGGAAGCGGTGACCCAGCGGCAGCCGGGCGGGCACTCCCCCTCCGGACCTCCCGACGCGACGCATTCGGCCAGCGTGAAGTGGGCCGCTTCGTCCGATGCGGCGAGCAGTTTTCGGATCTCCATTCCCATCCGGCCCGTCGCCCCGAAGAGAAGAAGAGGTATGGCGCTCACCGGCTCCTTCACGCCCCCGCCCGCGCGGGCGCCGCGTGGCGAAGACCGCATCGATCGAGCGCGTCCTCCACGGCCCGCGCCGTCTCGGGCCGGACCGGCACGAGCGGAAGGCGAAGCTCGCCCGACATGTGACCCAGCAGCGAGAGCGCGTGCTTCAACGGTCCCGGGTTGGTCTCGAGGAAGAGCGCCCGGAAGATCGGATGGAGCTTCCGATGGAGCGCCTCCGCCTCCGCCAGGCGGCCGGCGCGGAAGTGCCGCTCCAATTCCACCAACTCGGCGGGGGCCACGTGCGCCGCGACCGAGACGACGCCGCGCGCTCCGATGGCGAGGAGCGGCAGGAAGAGCGAATCGTCCCCCGCCAGCACCGCGATGTCGCAGCGCGCTCGGATGGCGCTCGCGTGGTCGACCGAGCCGCTCGCCTCTTTCACGGCGGCGATGCGCGGGTGTTCCGCCAGCCGCGCGATCGTTTCGGGCGACAGGAGAACTCCCGTCCGTGAGGGCACGTTGTAGAGCACGATCGGCTTATCGATGGCGTCGGCCACGGCGCGATAGTGCGCGATCTGTCCCTCCGGCGTCGGCTTGCAGGAGTAGGGCGTGATCACCATCACCGCATCGACGCCGAGCGAGATCGCCTCCCGGGAGAAGGCGATCGTCTCGTCCGTGCTCGCGGTCCCCGTGCCTGCCACGATCGCCGCCTTCCCCTTCACGGTCGCGACGACCGTGCGAATGACCAGGGCGCGTTCCTCGCGCGTGAGCGAGGTCGCCTCTCCGGTGCAGCCGCAGGGATACAGTGCGTGCACCCCGCGCGACACGAGATGCTCGGCAAGTCGCGCGAGCGCCTCCGCGTCGACGGCGCCCTTGCGATAGGGCGTGGCGATGGCGACGCCGACTCCCTCGAAGATCGAACTCGACTCGCTCATCGGGATTCCTCCTGCGGCGCGGGCTCCGGCGGTTTGGCGGCCGAAGCGGGCGGGAATGTGAGAACGAAGGGGCCCCGTACGTCCTCGGGGCCGACGGTGATCGTCGTATCGAGCGCGGCGGCGCCTTCCGGGATGGCGACCGTTGCCGCGACTCCCTGCCGCGCCGGTTTCGCCGCCGTCGCGATCCGCCTCGCCGAGAGTCGATAGCTCCCGGCAGGGACGCGGATCCCGAACGGCCCGGGTCCGACTCGATCCGTGCGCGCGATCAAGATCGAATCGGCTGCGGCGCGGGCCTCGACCAGGAAACGGGCTGACGAATCGGGAGAGGCGATCGATCCGTTCAGGAGGGCCGGCGCCTTGGGGTCGACCGCGACGATGTTGATACTATCCGCGAGCATCCGTTCAGGTGTCAACCGCACGACCGCTCCATATCCCGCCACGACTTCCGTTTCCCCGTCGAGGTAGGAGTCGCCGTTCCGATCGTAGAAGGCGTGAACCGTGTAGCCCCGGTCGAGGGAGAGCCCCGAGAATCGGTAGACTCCCGCGGTGTCCGTCTCCGTCTGATACGTCGGCTCGAAATTCGACGTCGTATCGGGGCGAAGCCCGAGCGAGTCCGGAAAGAGAAGGATCGGGACGCCGGAGATTCCGAGCGTCTTCGCCCGAATCCTCCCTTCGATTCGTCCGGGCGCCATCGCGGGGCCGGTCGAGAACCGGAGCTGGAATCGCGTACCGAGAGGAACGCCGCGAAGATCGCGAGCCCGGCCGCTCAGGAACAGCTGATAGGTCGTCCCCCGAGCGAGCGAGTCACCCCACTCGATTCGGAAGCGATGCCCGCTCCACCGATAGTTGAGACGCCCCGGCGGCGGGTAGAGCCGCAGATTGTCGCGGACGCTCGCGCGATCCATCGCTTCCGAAAAGAGGATCTCGATTCCGGTGTCCGAGCCGACGTTCACGGAGCTATCGGCGGGAGACGTCGCCATGACCTGGGGCGGCGTCGTGTCGCGCGGCCCCCCCGGCGGAGCGATCGACCGGGCACAACCGGTGAACAGCAGGAGGAGGCCCGCGACGCGCACGAGTCGGCCGCGGGTCTGACTCCGCCCCGAAATCCTTGCTTGCGGTGAAGCAGCGAGCGCTCGGATCACCGGCGCCGGGCGCCGCCGCTTCGCTTCTTCGCCGGGCGAGCCGGGCCGCGCTTCGCCATCGCCGGTTTTCGCGTCGCCGCCGTCGACGACTTCGTAACGGGCTTCTTCCCCGTCTTCCGGGTCGGAGCCTTCGCGCGTGAGGGAGCCGTCCTCGACGCCCCGGCGCCCATCAACTCCCAGAGAACCGCCTTCTGCGCGTGGAGACGGTTCTCCGCCTGCGGGAAGACCATGGAGCGCGGGCCTTCGATCACGTCCTCCGTGATCTCCTCGCCGCGATGCGCGGGCAGGCAATGAAGGACAATCGCTGTCGGCTTCGCCTTGGCGAGTAACGCGGCGTCGATCACGTAGGGCCGGAAGATCGGGAGCCGCTTTTCGCGCTCCGCCTCCTGCCCCATGCTCGCCCAGACGTCGGTGTAGAGCACGTCGGCGCCGGCCGCCGCCGAAGCGGCCGAGCGATGGATCTCCACCTTCCCCGGGCCATGAGCGCGAACGCGCGCCATCAAATTCAAGTCGGGGTCGTATCCCTCCGGACAGGCGATCCGCACCGTGAGGCCGTAGAGCGTCGCCGCCTCGATCCACGAATTCGCCACGTTGTTCCCGTCCCCGATGAACGCCACGACGGCCTTGTCGAAGTCGATGCCGCATTCACGCATGGTGAGGAGATCGGCGAGGATCTGGCAGGGGTGGAGCCAATCGGTGAGACCGTTGATGACCGGGATCGACGCGTGCCGCGCCAGGTTGACGACCAATTGGTGGTCGAAGGTGCGGATCATGATGCCGTCGACGTATCCCGAGAGAACACGTGCCACGTCCTGCGACGGCTCGCGCGAGCCGATACCGATCTCCTTCTCGGTGATGAAAAGTGAAGTCCCCCCAAGCTGCGTCATGGCGACTTCAAACGAGAGTCGGGTCCGAAGGCTCGGCTTGTGGAACAGGACCGCGAGCGTCTTCTGGGAGAGTTCCTGATGCGCCCGGCCGGCGCGAAGGTCGGCCTTGAGACGGAGGGCGACGTCGAAGAGGCGATCAGCCTGGGCCCGGGTCAGATCGGCGAACGACAGCAGGTCCCGCTTCATGCGTGAGGCTCCCGTGGTGAGGGGGTGTGCGTCGAGTTCGGTTCCAAGAGGATTCCGTCAGGCGCGCGGGTGGGCGCGCTCATAGGCGGCCTTGAGCCGCCGACGGGTCACGTGCGTGTAGATCTGGGTCGTCTGGAGATTTCGATGTCCGAGAAGCTCCTGCACCGCGCGTAAATCGGCGCCCCGCTCCAAGAGGTGGCTCGCGAAACTATGCCGAAGGGCGTGCGGGTGGCTCGCCGCGTTCGGCCCGAGGCGCGCCAGGAGGCCGCGAATATCGCGCTCCAGCGTTCGCGTCGTCGCGGCGGAATTCCCGCGCCCAAAGACGATCGGATCGCCGGGGGCCGGTTCCCGCCCCAACGTCTCCCAGTATCGCCTCAGGGCCGTCAACGCGCGCCCTCCGAGCGGCACCACACGCTCGCGGGAGCCCTTGCCGAGCACGCGGACGAGGCGGCGCTTCTCGTCGAGTCCGCTCCGCGTCAATCCGGCGAGTTCCCCGACACGGAGCCCCGCACCGTAGAGGCATTCGGCCGCCGCGACCGCGCGCCACGCTTTCGCGTCGTCCTTCGCCGCAACCGCCGCCTCGTCGAGGAGCGCGTTCAGCGCCTGCTCGCCGATGGCCGACGGGAGTGTCTCCGGAAGCGAGACCCGTGGGAATCCGCCGCGCGCCGCAGCCACCGATTCGCCCCTTCGCTCGATGTAGCGGAGAAACCCGCGCACCGCGGCGAGCGACCGGGCAAGGGTGCGAGCGTGGATGCGCTGGCGGGCGTCGACTCGCTCGAGGGAACGGGCGGCGGCGAAGGCGGCGATCAGTTCAGCGGTGAGGTCGCGCGGAACCGTTACCGGCCGCTTCAAACGAGAGCGGGCGAACTCCTCGAACCGGCGAAGTTCATGGCCATAGGCGCGCCGCGTGGCGTCCGCGTAGCGGCGCTCCGCGAGGTGCCGCTCGAACTCAGCAATCCACCGTTGCACTCAGCTCCTCCGCCCCTTCCGCACCCTCCTCGCCGAACTTCGCCTTGCACTTCGGGCACTGCTGGTAGTCGCCCTTCGACTTCGTGTGCTTCTGGACGAGGATCGGATAGGCGCAGGCCGGACAGGGCTGCTTCAGCGGCCGATCCCAGAGACCGAACGTGCAGGCCGGGTAGGCGCTGCAGCCGAAGAAGTTCTTCCCTCGCTTCGTCCGGCGCTCCACCAGTTCTCCCTTCCCGCACTCGGGGCATTGAATTTGGAGCGTGAACGGGCGCGTACCCTTGCAGTCGGGATAGCTGGCGCAGGCGAGGAACTTGCCAAAGCGCCCCGTGCGAACGCGCATGACCCCGCCGCACGTCGGACAGGGGACGTTCGGCGCCTCCACCGGCACTTCGTCCTCGAGCGGCATCGTCGTCTTGCACTCGGGATACTTCGGACAGGCGAGGAAGGGGCCGTTTCGCCCGAACTTCTTCACCATCTTCGAGCCGCACTTCGGGCACTCCTTGTCCGTTTCTTCCGCGAGCGACGCCTTCACCTCCGCCTGCGTCAATTCGGCGGCGGCGAGGTCCCTCTCGAACGGCTTGTAGAATTCCGTCACGACGTCGACCCACGGATCCTTCCCCATCTCGACATGATCGAGCCGACCTTCCAGCCGCGCGGTGAAGGCGACGTCGAAGACGTCGGAGAAGGCTTTCGCGAGAATCTTCCAGACCGTCATGCCGAGTTCGGTCGGCACGAGCTTTCCCCGGTCTCTCGTGACGTAGTCGCGCGTGAGAATCGTCCCGACAATGGTGGCGTAGGTGCTCGGGCGTCCGATCCCCTTCTCCTCGAGCGTTTTCACGAGCGTGGCTTCGGTGTAGTGCGGCGGCGGCTCGGTGAAGTGCTGCTCCGGAAGGATTCCGTGCGAGGCGAGCGCGTCCCCCTGCGCCAGCGCCGGGAGCTTGCTCTTTCCTTCTTCGGCTTCCTCGATGAGGGCCGTCGCGTAGGCGCGGGCGAAGCCGTCGAATTTGATGCGGCTGCCCGAAGCGCGAAGCAGGAACGCCCCGGCGGTGATCTCCGCGGTGGTCGTCAGGACGAGCGCCGGATTCATCTGTGAGGAGACGAAGCGCTGCCAGACGAGTTCGTAGAGCTTGTACTGGTCGGGCTCCAGGTGCGAGCGCATGGAGGCAGGCGTCCGCGCGACCGCGGTCGGCCGGACGGCCTCGTGTGCGTCCTGCGACGTCTCGCGCGAGCGGTACTGGCGCGGCTCCTCCGGCAGGTAGGGAGCGCCGAAGGTATGCGTGATGTAGTTCCGGACCTCCGCGATCGCATCGGCCGAAACGCGAGTCGAGTCGGTACGCATGTAGGTGATCAATCCGACAGCGCCCTCGGCGCCGAGGTCGATTCCTTCATAGAGCTGTTGCGCCAGGACCATCGTCTTCTGCGCCGAGAAGCGGTGGCGGCGGAAGGCGTCCTGCTGCAGCGTGCTCGTGATGAATGGCGCCCCCGGGTTCCGCTTCTTCTCCTGCGTCCTAAGCGACGCGACCGCGAACGTTTCTTTCGCGAGTTCGGCCGCTTCCGCACGCGTGGCGGCCTCGTTCGTCAAGACGAGCTTCTCGCCGTTCTTCTTCTGAACGCGGGCGCGGAACGGCTCTCCCGACGGCGTTTCCAGATCGACGTCGATGGTCCAATACTCCTGCGGCGTGAAGGCGCGGATCTCGCTTTCGCGCTCGCAGATCAACCGAAGCGCCACGCTCTGCACCCGCCCCGCCGAGAGACCGTAGCGAACCGTCTTCCAGAGATAGGGGCTCACCTTGTACCCGACCAACCGGTCGAGGACGCGGCGCGCCTGCTGCGCCTGCACCTTCGCCATGTCGATCGAGCGGGGCTTCGTGAGCGCCTCTTCGATGCCCCGCTTCGTGATTTCATAGAACGCGAGTCGGCGGAGCTTCGACTCGTCTTCGCCGAGCGTCTCCGCGAGATGCCAGGCGATGGCCTCCCCTTCGCGATCGGGGTCGGGCGCGAGGTAGATGATCGCCGCGCGCCGGGCGCTCGCCTTCAGATCCTTGACGATGTTTCCCTTCCCTTTGATGAGCACGTACGAGGGCGCGAACCCGTCCTCCACGTCGACCCCGAGCTTGCTCTTCGGGAGATCGCGAACGTGTCCGTTCGAAGCGCGAACTTCGTAGCCGGGGCCGAGGTACTTCCCGATCGTCCGCGCCTTGGCGGGCGACTCGACGATGACCAGGTTCAAGCCGCTCCGACCGGACGAAGCGCTCGCCTTGGCGCGGGCCGGCTTCGCCGCTTTTTTCTTCGCGCCAGAGGCCTTCGGCTTGGCGGCGCGAGCGGCCACCTTCGCGGCCGGAGCCTCCGGCTCGGCGGGAGCTAGAATCGTCTTAACAGGAGGACGTTTGGATCGTTTCGCTGGCATCTAGTGCACCCACGTCGGGTTGCTGGGATCGAACTCGACGCCATGCTCGTCGTCGAACCAACGGATCAGCACGGACGTGGCGAGTTCCTTGGCGGTCGATTCGGTATCCAGGAGTGAGGCGTCCTCGCGGGCACGGGCCATGATCTCCTCGAACTGCTCGGGGCTCACGCGCCCCTTCTCCACGAGCCCGTAAAGATAGCGATAGCCGGGCGCGTCGAGATAGGCGCGCTCGGAAGCGGTCGGCACGCGCACGCTATGCCGCGGCGTCGACGGATCGGCCGAGAAATCTTCCCGAGCGTACGGCTCGAGCGCGCGGAAGATCAACTCGAACGCCTGATTGACCGTATCGGCGTCGTGACTTCCGGAGTCGAGCACGTGCGTCAGTTCCAGGAGCGCGTCCTCATCCCCGTCCACGTACGCCTTCAGCTGTTCCACGATCAGAAACACCATCTCGCGAACGCTGTCATCCATCGGATGTCCTCCCTCGGGTTAGGCGCCGTGACATTTCTTGTATTTCTTCCCGCTGCCACAAGGGCAGGGGTCGTTTCGTCCGATCTTCGGTTCCGTCGGCTCCGTCGCTTTCGGCGCGCCCGGAGGGGGCCCCGCCGCGGCCGGCGTTCCGAACGCCGTGACGCTCGCGTGCGACGTCTGCATCCGCGCGGGACGAGGCGCCGCCGAAGGAGCCTGGCGCACCGCGCCGCGGCCTTCCGTCGCCGAAGCTCCCGACGTCAACTCACCGCCCGACGTGCCGACGGGCGTGCCGCGCGGCGGCAACCGCTGCGGCTCCACGACGAGCGCGGCGCGGAAGAGCGTCCGCACCGTCTCCTCTCGGATCGAGCGCGTCAGCTCCTCGAACATCACGAACGCTTCCTTCTTGTACTCCACCAAGGGATCGCGCTGCCCGTAGGCGCGGAGTCCGATCCCTTCGCGAAGATGATCCATTTCGCGGAGGTGGTCCATCCAATGCTCGTCGATCACCTGAAGATAGATGTGCCGTTCCGCCTCGCGGAGGAGTTCGGGAGTGAATTCCTGCTCCTTCTTCTCGTAGATCTCCCGGAACGTGCCCGTGAGCCACTCCTCCCAGTCGTCCGCCGTTCGAAGCGAGTCGGGATCGGGCGGCACCATCGGGCGAAGCGCGATCTGACTCGCATCATTGAGGAGCCGCTTCACGTCCTCTTCGTCGTATCGTTCGCCCGAGATGTGGACCGAAACCCGTTCGCGCACGGTCGCGTCGATCAGTTCGAGCATCGTCTCGTGGAGGTCCCCCTCTTCGAGCGCGATCAGCCGCTGCCCGTAGATCACCGTACGCTGGCGGTTCATCACGTCGTCATATTCCAACAGGTGCTTCCGGATCTCGAAGTTGTGCGCCTCGACGCGCCGCTGCGCCCGCTCGATGGCGCTCGTCACGAGCCCGTGCTCGATGACCTCGCCCTCCTGGACGCCCAGGCGCTCCATGATCCCCGCGATTCGCTCCGACCCGAAGAGGCGCATGAGGTCGTCCTCGAGCGAAAGGTAGAAGCGCGAGTGGCCGGGATCGCCCTGGCGACCGGCTCGGCCGCGGAGCTGGCGGTCGATGCGGCGGCTCTCGTGCCGCTCGGTCCCGATAATGTGGAGCCCGCAGAGAATCTCTTCCTTGCAGTGCGCCACGCCCTTCCAGACGCCGTTCTCGAGCTTGCTCTTCGGACCTTCCAGACAAGTGCGGTTGCAGCGGATGACTCCCGTCTCCAGCTTGATGTCGGTGCCACGGCCCGCCATGTTCGTGGCGATCGTGACCGCGCCGCGGTGTCCCGCCGTGGAGACGATCTCTGCCTCCTGCTGGTGATACTTCGCGTTCAGGACGTTGTGCGGGATCCCCTTTCGCTTCAGGAGCCGGCTCAACATCTCCGACGACTCGACCGAGATCGTGCCGACGAGCACCGGCACGCCCATGGAGTTCAGTTCCGCGATCTCTTCGACAACGGCGTTGAACTTCTCGCGTCGCGTCTTGAAGATCAGATCGTTCGCGTCATCGCGGCGGACCGGCTGGTTGGTCGGGATGACGACGACGTCCCGCTTGTACGTGAACCAGAATTCGTTCGCCTCGGTCTCGGCCGTTCCGGTCATGCCGCCCAGCTTCTCGTAGAGGCGGAAGTAGTTCTGAATCGTGATGGTGGCGAGGGTCTGCGTCTCCCCTTCCACCTTCACGTTCTCCTTCGCCTCGATCGCCTGATGGAGACCGTCCGAGTAGCGCCGGCCCGGCATGAGGCGACCGGTGAACTCGTCGACGATCAGGATCTTTGCGTCCTGGATGACGTACTCCACGTCCTTCTCGTACAGCGAATAGGCCTTCAGGAGCTGGAGCACGTTGTGGACGCGTTCGCTCCGCTCGCCGTGCGAATGGTCGAGCGCGCGCTTCCGCTGCACCTTGTCGGCCGGCGTGAGCGTCTCATCCTCGTCGATGGCGCCCATTTCGAGCGCTAGGTCGGGAATGAGGAAGAGATTCGCGTCGCGCTCGGAGAGGAGTTCGCGCCCCTTCTCGGACAGGTCGATGGAATGCGACTTCTCGTCGATCGAGTAGTAGAGGTCATCGTCGACTTCCCCGAGGCGCTTGTCTCGGATGAAGTCCATCTCGACCTTTTGGATGAGACGCTTGAGACCCGGTTCGTCGGAGACGAGCTTCAAGAAGCGCTTATTCTTGGGCGCTCCGCGCTTCACTTGCAGGAGCTTCAGGCCGACTTCGTACTCCTTCGCGGGATCTTTCCGGAACGCTTCCGCTTCCGCCAAGATGCCGTTCACAACCTGCGTCTGGCCGCGCACGACGCGATCGACGTCGGGCTTCATCTCGTCGTACTTCTGGAGACTGTGCTCGACCGGACCCGAGATAATGAGCGGGGTGCGCGCCTCGTCGATGAGGACCGAGTCGACTTCGTCCACGATGGCGAAGTGGTGCCCGCGCTGCACGCGGTGGTCGCGATGGCGCGCCATGTTGTCGCGCAGGTAGTCGAACCCGAACTCGTTGTTCGTGCCGTAGGTGATGTCGCAGGCGTAGGCGGCGCGGCGGGCCGAGAATTCCATGGAGTTCTGAATACAGCCGACCGTGAGGCCGTGGAATTCGAAGATCTTCCCCATCCACTCGCTGTCGCGGCGGGCGAGGTAGTCGTTCACCGTCACGAGATGGACGCCTCTTCCCGTGAGCGCGTTCAGATACATCGGCAGCGTCGCGGCGAGGGTCTTTCCTTCGCCCGTCGCCATTTCCGCGATCTTCCCCTGGTGGAGGGCGATACCGCCGACCAACTGGACGTCGAACGGAACCATGTCCCACGTGAGCGGAATGCCGACCACGTCCCAGGACTTCCCGCAGAGCCGGCGGCAGGTTTCCTTGACGACGGCGTACGCCTCGACCAGGAGGTCGTCGAGCAGTTCACCGTCGGCGAGCCGCGCCTTGAACTCCGCGGTCTTCGCCCGGATCTCGTCGTCCGAAAGACCCTGGAGGCGTTCGACCTCGGCGTTGATTTCGCCGACGATCGGCCAAATACCGCGCACGTCGCGTTCGTGCTTCGTGCCGAACATCTTGGTGATGAGGTTGAGAACCATAGTCTCCCGTTCGATGAAATCAGCGGCTTCGGGCGGGCCGTTCAGCGGCCTCGCCGGGCCCTCGGCAACCCCGGAGCCGGATAGAGCGAAACCCCAGGAGCGCGTCGCCGCCGGGGCCTCCAAATCCGCAAGGTCGCTGTAAGTCTATCTAAATAAACCGCTTACGAGTACTCCCCGCGATCTTCGACGCCCATCGTATCGTGGGAAGTCTAGGAATCGGCTTAGATGCCTGTCAAGCGGGAAGCGAACTATCTTAGTAGAAGGTCCATGGCGAACCCCGCGGAGAGCGGGATTCGGAAGTTGTCGTCGAGCGGGATGGGAAGAAGCTCGAAGACGGTCGCCACGGCGGCCCCCACCAACCCGACCGGGAACGGGATTCCCGGCACCAGCGCCGTCAGGCCGTAGCAGACGGCGAAGCAAGCAAGGCTCCCCTCGAGCGTCTTGCCGAAGAAGCGCACCCGGCCGAACGCCTTTCCCACAATGGCCGCCACCGTATCGCCGATGATCAAAAACGAAAGCGCGAGAACCGCCACCGGCTTCGTGAAGAGATGAATCGTCAGGAGGCAGGCGATGAGAAGGTAAGTCGAACCGAGGAGTGTCGCCTCCTCGTGATTGCGAAGCAATTCACCGAAGAAATGTCGGAAGATATTTCGCGTGCGCGGATGATTCAGGCGGAAGACTTCGATGGCGAGCGAGAGGATCACCGAGGCGAGGAGTCCGCGCTCCCACCAACGCGACCACGACTCGGGGCTGACGTAATACCCCACGGGGATGACGAGCGAGGCGAGGTGGATCGCCTTTCGCTTCAGTTCCGCGGCGAGGAGCACGGTCGCTTGAATCCTCCCTGATTCACGGCGCGGGGATCCGGTCGGGGCGAACGGCCGAACCGGATCCGTAGAGGCTCTCGTACCGGCGGCAGATCGCGTAGACCTGCTTCACGTAGTCGCGCGTCTCCCGGTACGGAATCCGCTCGACCCACTCATCATCGATCGGAACGCCGCCGGCGCTCCAGCGCCGGACCGCCTCTTCGCCGGCATTGTACGACGCCAGCACTGCCCGCATGTCGCCGAACTCGGCCAGGAGCGCGCGGACGTAGCGCGCCCCGAGGCGAACGTTGAGCCCCGCCTCCCGGAGCGAGTCCTCCGGGACCTGCCGCTTCGCGAGCTGCGACGCCGTCGCCGGCATGAGCTGGAGGAGGCCGATGGCCCCTGCTTTGGAGCGCGCCTGGCGGTCGTAGGCGCTCTCCTGGCGCATGATCGCCCAGAGAAGGGCCGCCGACACGCTCTCCGCCGCGGCCGCCCTCAAGACTTCGCTCGGGTACGCCGGAGGGTAGTCGAGGCGCCCCTCGGGGACGAGCGCGCGCTGTCCGACGCGGAACACCCCGGACTCCTCAAGCGCGTTCGTGCTGGCGAGCGAATGCTCGGCGTCCCCTTCCCGCGCGATCTGCTTCACGCGCTCGGCCGCAATGGAGTTCCACCCGAGCGCCACGAGCACTCGGTTCTCCACCGAGCCGGAATCGAGGTCGTCGTTTCGGACGGAGCGCGCCACGCGAAGCGGCGACTTCGACAGGAGCGTCGGTTCGTCGGCTGCCCCCATCGCGCGTAGATCCTCCCCCGCGCGAAACCCTTCGTACGTGGTTGGCGCAAGGCGCGAGGCACTCCAAAATTCCGCGCGCGCCGAAGCGCTGTCACCGGCCGCGAGCGCCAGGCGTGCGCGCCAGAACGCCCCCGCGTAGTCGTCGGTGGGTGCCGTCGCCAGGAGGGCGCGAGCCGAATCGACCGCCCCCGTCCGCCTCCAGGCGATCGCCCCGTGCACTCGTCCCGCCGAGCGAAGCGGCCCACTCTTGAGATAGCCATTCGCCCACGCGAAGACCGGCGCTGCCTCCACGGCGCTCCGCTGGTCTTCCCACTCTCGCGCTCGTTCCCACGCCGCCTGCTCGCCGGTCGGTCCCGCCGCGTCGAGCAGCACCGCGGACTGAAACGCCGAATCCATGGGCGCGAACGTCTTGGCGCCTCGAGCCGCGCGCGCGAAGCCGAGCGCCGCTTTCGCTCGGGTGGCCGGCGCCACGCCGGGAAGCGCTCCCAGCGTTCGATACGAGCCCATCGCGTCGGTGAATCGCCGAGCGCGAGCGTAGAGCCCCGCCTCAGTCTCGAGGCGGAGCGCCAGACCCGCGGAGTCCGCGGGAGCGCGGTGTCGTGCCGCGAGGAGTGCGAGCCCGCGCTCCGACTCCCCCGCTTCCCCGAGCGCGCGGCAGAGGTCGAGGTGGGAGCGTTCGTCCAGGGAGTCGGCCCGGCCCTTCGCGAGATCGGCCGCCCGGCGAAGCGCCGGATAGCGTTCGGAGAGAGCGGTGCCACTCCGGGTCCCGAAGCGCGAGAGCGCCTCGATCGCGCCGGTCGTGTCGCGTGCCTGCGTGTAGCTCTGTCCGAGGAGGAGCGCCTGCTCTCCGGAAGTCGGATCGCCGAGCAACGAGATCGCGAGCCGCGGCGTCCCCTCCGCGAGAAAACGTCGCGCCAGGAGACCCCGCGCCTCATCGCGGCCGGAAGGTCCCGCATCGGGCGAGGCGAGAAGGGCGAAGAGTGCGGCCCGCGACGCGCGGTCCTGGCCCATCGAATCGGCGAGCTCGGCGGCGGTCAAGAGATGCGCGGCGTCGCGGGCCGGCCCCCGCGTCGGCGATCCGAAGCCCGCGAGCCAGCGATCCCCCCGCGCGAGGCGACGATCGGGTGGCCAGGCGAGGAGCGCGAGGCCCTGCTCGGCCCGTCCGGAGCGGCCGAGGAGCGAGGCGCGGATCGGTAGTAGCGGCTCGTCGTCGCGGAGCGCCCCTTCGAGGAGGAGCGCCGCGCGTTGGGTCGACCCCTCGCCGAGGAGGTCGAGGGCCGCGCCGCGAAGATGCGGTAGCGGAACACGAATGGCGGAGGCATCGGGGACCCAGGCGCGAAGCGCCGCGCGATAGAGCGATTCGGCGGCGGCGGCGCGGAGGTCGGCCGTCGCCATGGCGGCGCTCGATTCGTTCCAGCGCGCAAGGCGCCTCGCCTCCCGCGCTTCGAGCCACGCCGCGCGCCGCGCGACCCACGCGGGCACGGCTCCGATCGGCGGTTGTGCGTTCGCGGGTCGCGATGCCGCGGAGGCCACGAGCAACGCGATCAGGAAGAGCGCGCGGAGCCGGCGATCCGATCGCCGCCACTCCGCGCGAATCGAGCCCTCGCGTGCCGCGGGCCCGAGCGTCATGGGATCAGCG
This sequence comes from Candidatus Eiseniibacteriota bacterium, assembly GCA_031370645.1. GTDB lineage: Bacteria > Eisenbacteria > RBG-16-71-46 > SZUA-252 > SZUA-252 > SZUA-252. Next base: position 89,248 of record JANMQV010000009.1, read on the forward strand.
AACGACGACGAGTCGCGTCGTCTGCGACTCGCCGAGGAGGGTCACCTTCGCGAAATAGACTCCCGCGCCGGCGGCTGCACCCGCGCGATCCCGGCCGTCCCACGACGCGCCAAACTCGTGCGCGAGGAGTGGATCGATGGCGGCGATCAACTCCCGCACCAGGCGTCCCTTCACGTCGTAGATGCGAACGACGGGACGCTCGCCCGGGTGCGGTAGCCCGTCGCGCGCGCTGAATCGGAACCGGAGCGATCCCGAAGAGGAAGTGCCGGCGAAGTACGGAATCGGCCCCGCGCGAAACGTCACGCGGTGCGGTGTCGGCGCCGGCGTCTGCCGGGCGGCCACCACGATGTCGTCGACGTACCAGCCTTCGTAGTAGCGGACGAGGCTCCCGAATTGATCGCGCGGTTCGTTCGCGTCGTCACTGGCA
>JANMQV010000027.1:0-1871 GCA_031370645.1 Candidatus Eiseniibacteriota bacterium
GCGTTTCAGGAACGCGCCCATGGGGCGGCGTCCGAGTCGGCCATCCAAAGCAGCGTCCCCGTCTTGGGGTGGACCATCTCGACGGGGAGCAGCGGGCCACTAGGTCGGCGTCCCGCGCTGCGCACGGCGCGTTCCAGCATGACAGACTTGCCACTTCCGGAGACGAGCACGATTACGGTCGTAGCGTGGTTGATGACCGGAAGGGTCAGGGTGACGCGGGGCTCGTTCGTGTCGGGATGCCGCGCAGCCACGGCGAGCTTCGAGTGTTCGTTCAGAGAGATTGAGCCGGGAAAGAGCGAAGCTGTGTGTCCATCGGCGCCCATCCCGAGGAGTATAAGATCGAATCGCGGGAGCGGCCCTGTATCATGGGGGAACGTCTCGCGCAGTGTTTTCTCGTAATTGTCCGCGGCCGCCTCGGGTTTGCCGGCATCGGATCCAATCGGGTGGGTGTTCTCCATAGGAACTGGCACCTGTGAGAGAAGGGCCGCACGCGCCATCCCGCAGTTACTCCGCGGGTCGTCGTGAGGGACCATCCGCTCATCGCTCCAGTAGACGTGAACCCGATCCCACGCCATCGAGCCGCCCGGTGCGTCCCGCCAGGTCGCCGCAATTTGCTCGTAGGTAGCCCGCGGAGTCTCCCCACCGGCCAACGCCACTCTGAACGCACCATGTTGCGCGATCGCATCGGCTCCGAGCTTCAAGAATTCGGCTGCCGCATTCGAAGCGAGAGCGTTCGGACTTTCAGCAACTCCCAGGCGAGCCGCCATCACCAAATTTCCCACATCAACGTCAATTTGGTGGCGAGTGTCATGGCTACCCCTGCATGCTGGTCGTGTGCGAAGGGCTTGGCAGAGTTGCACTTCTCAAAGTGCTCGGAGCCTAACGGGGAACAGAGGCGCGGTCAAACGGCGCACGGAGGTTGGCGAAGCGAATCGCGAGGCGAGTTAGCGAGCTTCCTCGACCAGGTATTCCGCTGGCTGGATGTGGTGCCGATCAATCTTGTAGAGAAGGGTGGTTCGCTTCATCCCCCCAAGCGATCGCGCGGCGTCGGCCTTGTTTCCTCGGTGGGCGCGGAGCGCGTGGATAATGGCGCTCCGCTCCGTGGCGTCCTGTTCGGCGATGTCGCGCTCGCGGCGAAGCGCCGTTGCGGACTTGGCCCGGACACGGGGGAGAAACGCCTCGCGTCCAAGTACGGCGCCGTTCTCTGCCATGGCCACGGCGCGCGCGACTTCATGCTTCAGCTCGCGCACGTTGCCGGGCCAGTTGTAGGCGCGGAGAAGTGTCTCGACCTCCGGTGCAACGGAGAGCCTCTTCTTCGCGGCGGCCGCGGCCTCAGCGAAGAAGTAGCGGAAGAGAACGACAATGTCCTCTTCCCGTTCCGCCAATGCAGGAATCGTAACCGGGGTCCCCGCGAGACGGTAGAAGAGATCCCGACGGAACGTGCCGCGCTCCACCATGTCCTCGAGGCTAGAGTTTGTTGCGGCGACGATTCGGACGTTGATGGTCCTGATCTCATCAGTACCGACTCGGCGGAGTTCCCCCGATTCGAGTATTCGGAGTAGCGTTGCCTGCGCCGTGGGGGATAGTTCACCAACCTCGTCCAGGAACAGCGTGCCGCCGTCGGCGCTGGCGAAGAGACCATCGCGAGAAGCCACGGCCCCGGTGAAGGCCCCGCGCTCGTGGCCGAACAGCTCGCTGTCCAAGAGGCCTGGTGCAAGTGCGGCGCAGTTCACGGGGACGAAGGGTTTCTTCCGCCGATCGCTCATGTTGTGGAGCGCCCTTGCGAGAAGTTCCTTCCCCGTTCCGCTCGGGCCCATGATCAAGACTGGAATTCGGGATGGGGCGATACTCTGGATCGTTGCAACCGCCTC
>JANMQV010000082.1:0-7074 GCA_031370645.1 Candidatus Eiseniibacteriota bacterium
CGAACTCTTCGAGCGCGGTGATTTCCAAATCTGCGCGGAGACGGCGCGAGGGGAAGTGCGCGCGGCCGAGCGGCCCGAGCACCCGTTCTTCATCGGCGTGCTGTTCCACCCCCAGCGCTCGTCGCGCCCGGGTGCGCCGCATCGGTTGATCGAAGCCTTCGTGCGCGCTGCGGCCAGCGCCTATGCGCGGCCGATGAATTTCTCGCGGTAGTTGGGTGAGGGCAAAATCGGAATGGGGTGGATGACGGGACTCGAACCCGCAGCCACTGGAGCCACAGTCCAGTGCTCTACCATTGAGCTACACCCACCACACATGCCGGACAGGCTTCGCGCCTGGAGGGAATCGAACCCCCGACCTACGGCTTAGAAGGCCGTTGCTCTATCCAACTGAGCTACAGGCGCCCACACCGAACCGACTACGGACTTCCTCGTCTTCGTCTCATCGGGTGTCGGTCGCTTTCCAGGGGTCGAGGAGCGCTGGCGATGGTCGGGGCGACAGGATTCGAACCTGCGACCCCCTGCGCCCAAGGCAGGTGCGCTACCGGGCTGCGCTACGCCCCGGCTTCGCCAGCGCCAAGTCCCGTACTTTACCGCGCTTGCGGCGGCTCGTCAATTGCCCCAGGGGGCGCCGCCTGGCGCCTTGACGGGGCCCTGATCCGCGCCTATCGTCTTACAAAACCCCGACACAAACCCAAACGCAGCGGGGGTACATCGTGGCAGGCGTGAACAAAGTCATTCTCATCGGAAATCTCGGCAAGGATCCCGAAGTGCGCTCCACCACCAGCGGGCAGCGCGTGGCGAATTTCAGCCTCGCCACCTCGCGTTCGTGGACCGGGCAGGACGGTCAGCGCCAGGAAAAGACCGAATGGCACTCGATCGTCGTCTGGGGAAAACTGGCCGAAATCTGCGAGAAGTATCTGCAGAAAGGGAAGCAGGTCTATATCGAAGGTCGGATCGAGACCCGCTCCTGGCAGGACAAGGAAGGGCAGACGAAGTACAAGAGCGAGATCATCTGCGAGCAGATGACGATGCTCGGCCGCGCGGGCGGCGATAAGAACGGCGGCGGCGAGGAGGGCCATGACGCGCCTCGCGGCGCCAGCGCGCCGCGGGATGAATCGTACGAGCCGGCGGGGAATGTGCCGGACGACGACCTTCCGTTCTGACGCGCGGGGCCGGCGATTCTGCCGGTCTTAAAATGGATTAGAAACGAATCGGGGCGCTCGGTCACTCGGGCGCCCCGGTTTCGTTGCTCGTTGAATGGCCGCGTACTTGAATCGCGCGCGGCGCCGTCTACTGAATGTAGCCGAGCGACCGGAGCCGCTCTCGGAGTTCATCGTCCACGGGCGAGGCGATCGGCTGCCCATCTCCGGGTTTGCGTCCCGTCTCGTAGGTCTTCAAGCGTGTGTCGCGCGCGATCTTTTTCATCGTCGCCGTCGTGAGCGCCTCCTCGATCGGGCGGCCGTCCATATCCTGCGCCGTCGGGAGTCCGTAAAGCGTCAACACCGTTGGTGTGATGTCGAGCACCGTCGCGCCGGAGATGCTCACGGCCTTCCTCACGTTCGGGCCCTTCAGGAACACGACGCCGTCGAGTTCGTGCGCCATGACGCCTTTACCGCCGCCGATGAAGCCGTGATCGGAGCAGACGACCACGTTGGTCTGCGCGTCGGCTTCCTTCATGAAGGCGCCGATCAAGCGATCGGTGAAGATGTAGTAGTTCGGTATGAGCCGCTTCATCCCTTGGTATTCGGCGTCGGTGAGTGGCGGGCTGAACTCGCCGGGGATGTCGATGTCCCAATAACGATGACTCGCCGCGTCGATGCCGCGGAAATAGACCGTCATGAATTCGGGATGCTGCTTCTTGTAGAGATGCATGGCCACGCGATAGAAGGTCATGTCGGCCGCGTAGATCCATCGGAGATCCTGCACGAGCGATTCCTGGCGAGGCGTCACCTTCGTCGTGTCGAAGGGAGCCACGAACTGGAAGAGCTCGGCCCACGAGACGCTTTGCGGCGTGCGACGATAGGCAGCCACCAGCGAGTCGAGGTTCTCCGGGTAAGTGCGATGGGAGTTCTTCGCCGGCCAGGAGCCGTTGTCGTACTGAACGTAGTCGCTGATCATGAAGCCGTTGAGCGGCTGCGCCGGCCACGTCGTCCACCAGCCGACGACGCCCACCTTCTTGTTGAGCGAGCCGAGGATGTCCCAGATCGGTCGCGCGCGCCAAAGATTGGATGTCGTGGGCGACTCGCCGCCGACGTCCTTGCCAGCTGCCTTCATCGCTTCGCGTGCGGCCGCGCGATCCTTCTCGTTTCGCTTCACGAAGAAATCGGAGATGCCGTGCTTCTCGGGCACCTTTCCCGTGGCGATGCTGGCCCAGATGATCGGGCTCTTCGTGAGTGGTTCGAGCGAGCGGAGTTTCCCGGCGGCGCCCTGGTCGCGAAGTGCCGCAAACGCGGGAACCTTCTTCGCGTCGAGGAGCGGCCCGATCACCGACCAGTCCGCCGCGTCGATACCGATGAGGAGAACCTTCTGCCGCGGCTTTTCGCCGGCGCGGGCGCAAGTCCAGAGCCCCATTCCGAGGGTGATCGCGATGACAACCGAGGCGGAGGCGCGGAGCACAACGCGGCGGGGAAGGCGAAACGTCACGAATTCTCCTTGGGTTACGGGGCCGGTGCTCCCCGAGCGTGCGCTCGATGAAGGCGAAAGCCGAACGGTGACCCTACCACCGCCCGGCCGTCCTTATCTAGTCACCCCAGGGTAGCCCCCCGGTTCCCGTCTTCCGGGTGCGCGGGAGAGGGCTAGAGGGCCATCCGGCCTTGACTTCGGGCGCTCACTGTCCTACTTTCAGCCGCCTATCCGATGCCTCGATGCGCCGCTAGCTCAATTGGCAGAGCAACTGACTCTTAATCAGTAGGTTGATGGTTCGATTCCATCGCGGCGCACCATTTTTACCCCCAGTGAGTTCTCGCTTTCGCTTGATGCCGGAAGTACGCTGGAAGTCGTTCGCTGGCGCCGGTCCCTCAAGGGGGCTTCCTACGGGTCAAAAGCTACTACCTCAGTAACGTCTCATCCATCCGTCGTCTACCTCCAAAATGATGCCTCTAGCCGCGCATGTAGCCTGCGGGCGTTTGCCGTTGTCCAGCCGCGGGAGTCCCGTTTTCGCGGAGGATCCATGCCTACTTATACCCGATGGCCCGTGTTGGCCGTCGCAGCGATAATTTCGATCGGTCTGTTGGCCATGCCTCGTCTCGCCGAATCTCGAACCAGCGTCTCTCTCTCGATTGCCTCTGCGGAGCGCGCGCTCGCGATAAGCGCCATCGGTATCACGGTTCCACCGACGGTCAACGCGGCGGAGGGAGATTCGATCTCGATCATCGCAACGGTGGGGAGCGGCGATCCTCGCTCCATCATCACGATCACGCTCACCGGCGTTCCTCCTGGGCTCAACTTTGCCACCAATACGCCCGCGTGGCTCCGACCCTCGGCGACGCTGAGCGGCTCTCTCGGTTTCCAGACCGCAGGCACGTGGCAACTTCATTGGATCGCCTTCGATCAGTTCGGGGCCACCGATAGTAAGACGACACAACTCATCATTGCGGACACGCCGACAAACTTGGTGCTGGAGGCACGAGCATTTACGTCGGACGCCTATCGAACCATTCGGCTCTGGGGAGGCAAGCCGACATGGTGCGCTCAGGTCGAACCCATGAACGAAGAGTTCGAACTAGATCAGATCGACCTCTCAACGATCCGAGTATCCGACGCTCGGGTCTACGGGACGTCGTTCCCGGCTTCGACGCTGAAGCCGTCTGACCGCGACGATCAAGACCGAAACGGGATCGAGGAACTTACGATCTGTGTACCCAGCGAGAGTTTCCCCCTGCTCTTCGCATCTGTTTATGGAAACGAATTGGTTCCGCTCGCAATCGAAGGTCACCTGCTTGACGGGACAAGTTTTCGCGCCGAGGTAACCGTCCGCGTCATCCGATCCCGTATCCGGACGTCCGTGTCGCCGAATCCATCCAATCCCCGGGCGACGCTTTCGGTCTTTACGTCGGAAGCCGGCTTTGTCCGGGTCCGCCTCTTCGACACTTCGGGGCGGCTGGTCCGCACGCCCGTGGATGTTCCGTGGGCGGCCGCAGGTCCGCACCTGTTTCGGCTGGACGGCCGCGACGCCGCCGGCCGAGCGCTCGGCTCTGGAGTGTATCTCTACCGCGTCGAGACATCCTCCGGCGCTACCAACGGCAGGTTCGCGATCTTGAAGTGACCAACGGCGTGACGATGTGAATCGGCCGCTCGCATCGCTCGTGGCTTGCGCCATAATGGCCATGGCCGCGACGAGCCCCCGACCCCTCGCTCCAGGCGGCACACGAAGCGCCGCGTACGGGGCCAGCACGCACCCCATGCGCGACCACCTCTCGTTGCCGGTCGGTTGGTCGGCGAAGCACGACTGGCCCGTCGTTGTTGTCATCCCCGACGCGGGGCGCGAGTTTACCGCGAATCTGATGGCGTTCGCGTCCGGGCCCGGAAAGCGGCCGTACATTCTCGTCGCTCCGGAGGTGCTCACGTGCGGCGGTTCGCGAACGCGGACGCCGGACCACTATTCGTATTCACGAGGAGTATGGGATTCGCTCCAGGGGCGGGATGACTTCGCCTTCGCCGAGCTACACGCTGGATTAGTGCCTGCCTATTGGGCTACACCGCGGGGGGCGGAGAGTAGGAGCTGGGGTGGCAGGGTTGGATGCGTGCGTGAGGCCGCGGCGCCGACACGCTATGGTGGCGACATTCTGCCGCAGACGTGACCACCTTGATCTGTCCAGTTATCGCTGGGCTGCAGAACCCAGCCTCACGTGCTCACGGAGATAAGGCAATGCTCATCAAGACCAAGCCGCCGACAAAAGCGTGTCGCTCAGACTTGGCGGCGTCGGTACAGACCAAGCCCCGCGAGGCCGAGGGTGAGCAGCGCGAGCGTGCCGGGCTCAGGCACTGAGGCATTCAGCGCACCCGTCGTTAAATTATCGATGCCGGTATTTGTCTGGGATCCCGCGTATGTGAAGAATTCGATCCGTGTTACAGCGAGGTCGCCTACGAAACCCAGGAACCGCACATCATTTTCGGCCGACCACGTCGCTGTTCCGAGCAGAATCAAGCCATTGAAAAATTTGACGTAGGGAATGATTGTCGGATTCACTCGAGTGTCCGTGCGACCATTGAGGAGCACGTCCATCGCGACAACCCTGGCAGGCGTGTCGAAAAGGACCTCGAAATGCTCTTCGCCGCCTTCAGTGAGGACTCCGACGCCGATCGGCACGTGACCCGCCGGGCCACCATTGTAGGAGACACCAGCCCCAAAGTTCCCATAGTCTTGGTCCCCGGTTACGACCAGAGAACCACCGATCCTGTTATAGGTGATGCCGTTCCGACTTAAGGTTGTGTTGTTTGCTACGTGCCACGAGTCCGGCACGACCTGAAAGTCCTCCGTGTAGAGGACGTTTGCCCCAACGCTCGCTAACCAAGCGGCACGGTCACCAACCGCTCCCTGAAAGAGGGTCGGTAGGGCAAGGGCCGTGGTCGCACATAGGCACGAGGTTGCCACAGCGCTCGCAATACCGAACACCCGGAAGAATGCGCGCGTAGAACGATTGCTTGATTTCATCCATGTCTCTCGATGGTCATTCTTCTCGGGTATCAGGTGCATTGCGAGTCAGCCTCCCCGCTTGACCTCTGGTAGTCAAACGTATTAAAAGCTATGTTCACACAATTATACACCTAAGGACTCCAGTTGTCAAGGGGGAGCGGCTGCTTCACCGGCCACGGCCTCTTGATCCCCAACGCCGACTCCAGCAGCCACGTGCTCAATCTGCACTCTGGGAGATCGCTCAACGCCGTTGCACTTGGCTCTCGCCATCGCACTCAGCTATATGCTGCGTACGGTGGGCTACGCAAGTCAGGCAGGTCCCAGGGAGCTGGGATGTCCCGCAAGACTTCCCGCCAACTTCCCGCAGTTTTCCGCTGGCGTACTTCTGTCCCGCGATCAAATCCAAATTTGTTCTTGACTGCATTTTGAGAACTCAGGCTCCGCGCGGTGGCAAGCCGTGCGGAATTCTTCGCTAAACCGCGTCCGGTGCCTCAGCGGTCCCGATTGCTCTCCGCAGGCAAGAATGAGAGGCGGAGTACGCTTCGGAAGCTCTCGCGTTTCGCCGAGCGGGCCCGAGTACGCATGGTATAAAGAAAGCGCCTCCCGCCCCCGCGAAGGCAACCGCCCCGTTGGAAAGCACTTTCATGCATCCGAATGTTCTTGCGCACCTCAGCGACACCGTCCTTCTTCGCAACTTAGTCGAGCTCGTTGTCCAGGATCGTCACACAACCGCATCCCTGCTCGCTCACATTGCCGAGGTCGATTCTCGAAAGCTTTATGCTCCCGCCGGCCATTCGTCGATGCACGCCTATTGCGTCGAAGGGCTTGGGCTGTCGGAGGACGCCGCCTACAAACGAATCCAAGCCGCGAGGGCGGCACGGCAATTCCCGGCGGTCCTGGACGCCATCGCGATGGGGAGACTTCATCTTTCCGGTGCGTGCCTCCTCGCCCCATGTCTCACGCGGGAGAACGCTGAAGAGCTTCTCGCCGAATCGGCTGGGAGGCGGAAGTCCGAAATCGAGGATATGCTGGCAAGGCGCTTTCCGCCGCCTTGTGTCGGGTCGATGCTCCGACGGCTCGCGTCTTCCGGGGTCGCGCGACTTGCCCCGGGGCAAGTTGGGTGCGTCGAGGAGGCGCCCGACGGCGCGAAGAGCGATGAACTTGCCCCGGGGCAAGTTGAAGTAGGGGAGAAACCAACGTCAACTCCTTCGGGGCAGTTCCTCGTGCAGGTGGTCGTCGATTCAGGCACGCGCGACAAAATCCGTCGCGCCCAAGAACTTCTAAGTCATTCAATCCCCTCCGGCGACGTCGCCCAGGTGATCGACCGAGCGCTCGACGCCTTGATCACCGCGCTCGAAAAACGAACGATCGGTGTCGGGGCGAAGCGGATCGCGGCATCACGCTCCGGGCGTCACATACCCGCACGGGTTCGGCGGGCC
>JANMQV010000097.1:0-1872 GCA_031370645.1 Candidatus Eiseniibacteriota bacterium
CCCTGGATGCTCGATCCGGGCATGAGCCTGAGCGGATGGCAGGCTTCCGTTGATTCGCTCCTTTCTCCCCGCTTTGACGCCGACTCGCTGGTGCCGGGACACGGCCAGATCGGTCAGCGCCTCATCGCTGCCGGCTGGATGAAGCGCTACCTGAACGACTCGTGGGAGAAGGCGAAGACGGTGGCGAGTTGGGGAACGCGTGAGATCAACTACAAGGACTGGGGCTACCTCGGCGCCTACGAGAACGTCGAGTTCTACCAGGAGACGCATTTCATGAACATGCGCCGCCTCTACAAAGAAGCGAAGGGAATCAAGACTCCTGGGCGGCCGCGTGCGCGGGCGCTCAAGTACTGACCTCCGGCGACCCCGACGCCGGACGGTAAGACGTCCGCAATTTCGCGTGCGCGCGGCATTCGTTGGCGCGGTACTGGCGGTGCTGATCGCCACCGGCTGCAGCCTCGATCCGCCCGACGTACGCGACGCCAAGACGAGCGTCCGGGCATTCGCGACGGCGCTCCGACTCCACGACGCCGAGCGGCTTCGCTCCATCTCCTCCTGCGTCGTCGCCACGGAAGGGATCAGCGACGCTCGCTTCCGCTACCTCGACCCGCTGCGTCGCACCACAGTAGCCGCCCTCGACTCTCTTGCCGCCCTCTACTCCGAGGCACAGCGGCTGGCCGACTCGAGCTACGCCGCCGCACCCGATTCCGCCGCGGATCTCGAATCCCGATTCGAACGGGCGCGGAGTCTCGCCCGGCGTGCCGCGACAACACGGGCCGCACGGCGCGCGGCCGACATCTCCGGTGCCGGTGCCGGGGCAGCGGCTTCCACGGCCGCGACGCTCCGCTCGATCCGCGCTCACGTCCTCGTCCGGTTTGCCGGCGAAGCGGTCGGGCCCGCTGCCATCGAGCGCGACACGATCGTCCGCCTCCTCCGCGCTCCCGGCGGGGCCTGGATCGTCTATGCGTTCGACCTCGCGTCGGACGCTCCGGCGCCCCTCCCGTACTAGGCACGCGTCGCGCTGTATCCGCCTTCCACACCGGCATTTGACCCATCCTCGCCGCCGGTGCTAGGCTCTCGATTCCGCCCATTGCCATTCGCGAGGCAGTGGGCGTTCCCGCATGTGAAGCGACACTCGAGAGGAGCCGCCAAGGCCGCATGGTGATCACGCTTCGATCCGACGCCACGCCCGAGCAGCGGCGCGCCGTGGAGGCGCGGTTGCGCGAGTCCGGCTATCAACTCGTCGTCGCGCCCGACGGCCCTCCGGTCGTCATGGCCGCGGTCGGCGAGGGCCCCCTCCCTTCGCTCACCGACATTCGCGCCATGTCGGGCGTCGCCGCCGCCGAGCGGATCCCCGAGCCGTTCAAACTCGCGAGCCGCACGTTTCGGAAGCGCTCGACCGTCGTGAAGATTGGAAACGTGGAGATCGGCGGGGAGGCGCTGGTGCTGATGGCCGGCCCCTGCACGATCGAGAGCGAAGAGCAACTGGTCCGGACGGCGGAGGCGGTTCGCGCGGCGGGCGCGAGCGTGATTCGCGGCGGCGCGTTCAAGCCGCGCACCTCTCCCTACTCGTTTCAAGGGCTCGGGGAAGAAGGGTTGAAACTGATCCGCCGGGTAGCGGATCAGCACGGGCTTCTCGTCATCTCCGAGGTGATGGACCGAAGCCAGATCGCGATGATGACGCCTTACGTCGACATCTTCCAGGTAGGCGCTCGCAACATGCAGAACTTCACGCTCCTTCGCGATCTTGGAAAATCGGAACGCGCGGTGCTCGTGAAACGTGGGCTATCGGCCACCGTGGACGAGTGGCTGATGGCGGCGGAGTACGTCATGTCGGGAGGGAACGATCGCGTGATCGTCTGCGAACGGGGC
>JANMQV010000112.1:0-45129 GCA_031370645.1 Candidatus Eiseniibacteriota bacterium
GGTCGTCCATGCGGACGACCGGCTCATGAGGTGTCGTGCGGTCGGGTGCCATGGGGGATGTGGCATGATACCACCGTGAACGGCGAAATCCTGATCATCGGTGGCGGGGTCGTGGGCATGGCGCTAGGGTGGCGGCTCCGCCTCGAGGGCGCACGCGTATCCATCGTCGAACGCGGAAGTTGTGGCGGGGCGGCCGTAACTGCTTCCGCCGGACTCGTGCAGGCGGCGCCCGACGTGACGGGCAAGCACCCCGAACTCCTCGCCCTCACGATCCCGGCGCGACGGGCGTGGCGTGAATTCGCCCGCGAGATCGAAGCGGCATCCGGCATCCCGCTCGGCTACGGAACGCGCGGACTTCTCGTGGTCTCGCTCGACGAATCGGAGGACGCCCTTCTCGACGCGCGCGAGGCCCGCTATCGCGAGCACTCGCTCCCGGTGGAGCGCTTGACGGCCGCCGCCGCGCGACGGAAGGAGTGGTCGCTCGGTCCCGCGGTGCGGAGCGCGCTCTGGCTCAAGGAAGATGCGTGGGTGAACACGGCCGCTCTGGGGCTCGCGCTCACGGAGGCGTTCCGCCGCGCGGGGGGCCGGACGTACGAGCGCGAAACGGTGATTGCGATCGAGCAGGACGGATCGCGTGTGCGTGGAGCGCGCACGAGGTCGCGGCTCATCTCGGCGGAGACGATCGTGCTCGCGGCCGGTGCCTGGAGTGCCCGGCTCGCGACGGCTGAGCTCGGACCCGATGCCATTCGCCCCTCGCGGGGGCAATCGCTGCTGTTCGAAGGCCGGGACGCGCGCGGAGCCGCGCTGCTGCAACGGGCAGTGTCGTCCCCTTCCGTGTGGGCGGTTCCGCAAAATGACGGCGCGCTTTGGGCGGGCGGGGTGAAAGAGTCGGCGGATCTGGTGGGGAGTTACGATCCGGAGCCGCGCGAAGAGACGACCGCGCGAATTCGCGAAGCCATCGAGCGGCTGATCCCGGGATCGCGGGAACTCGCGACGCGCGAGGCTCGCGTCGGCCATCCGTCCCGCACGGACGACGGGCTTCCCATCCTCGGCGCTTCGAGCCGGGTGGCCGGTCTCTACTACGCCACCGGTCACCACAAGACCGGGATCGTGCTCGCCGACGAAACGGCGCGAATCCTCGCTCCGCTCATCCTTCGCGGAGAACAAGACCCGCGCCTCGCGCCTTTCGGCGTGGAGCGGCTTAGGCTTGCTTCGGCTCGTCCTTCACGAGATTCTTCACGATCATGAAAACCACGAAGGCGATGATCACGAAATCGATGAAGGCACCCATGAAGTCGCCGACGCCGAACTCGACGCTCCCGATCGTGCAGGTCGCCTGACGCCAGTCGCCCGACGGCGTGAACGCACCGACGATCGGCATGACGAGATCGCTCACGAGCGCGGTCACCAATTTACCGACCGCTCCGCCGATGACGACCGCGACCGCCAGCCCGATGACTCCGTGCTTCGTCAGGAATTCCTTGAACTCACCCAACATGACGGCGTCCTCCGTGACGGTTCGAAATCGCGCCCGAGCGAGTTCGCCACGGACGCCCGCCGGTAAGCCCGGCCAAGAGCGGCAGGATAGCGCGATGTGATACCCTCCGGCCACCGGCAACCGATCGACGCCGAGGGACGGCAGCGATCGGCCCCATCCTCTATGCGATCCTGGTTCGACTTCCTCTTCCCCCGCAAGGCCCTCGCCGAAGGCGACCGCCGGCTTCTCCACCTTTTCATCGGGAGAATGCTCGGCTCGGTCGGCTTCTCGATCACGATTCCTTTTCTCAGCATCTATCTCCACGGCGAACGTCACGTCTCAATGAGCGCGATCGGCGGCATGTTCTTCATCGCAGCGTTGGCGGGGGCGGTGGCGCAAATCGTGGGCGGCGAGTGGGCCGACCGGCAGGGACGAAAGATCGTCATGATCGTCGCGCAGGTGGGCCGGTCCTTGATATTCGCCGGCATGGGCGTCGCGGCGCTCAAGCATGCCGACTTCGGCGTCTTCGTGGCCCTGACATGTGGGAGCGCCTTTTTCGGCCGGCTCTTCGAACCTCCTTCCGGAGCCATGATCGCCGACGTGACCGAGGGGGCAGAGCGCGCGGAAGCGTTCGGTATCATGCGCGTGGCCGGGAATTTCGGCTTCGCGCTCGGGCCCGCCATCGGTGGATTTCTGGCGGCGCTCTCCTACGCGGCCCTCTTCTTTCTCTCCGCGACGATCATGCTCGCGGCCGGAATCATCATGGCGGTGATCGTGCGCGAGTCGCTTCCTCCGGAACGGCGGCGCGGAGCCGAGGCGGGTATCGGCGACGACCTGCCGCCGGCCACGGTCCGCACGGCGGGCGCGCGTGACAAGACCAGCGCGGCCAAGCCGATGCGCGGCATCGACCTCTCGTCCGTGATGGACACACTCAAGGACGGGCGCTTCCTGCGCCATTGCCTCTCCTGCCTCATCCTCTTCACCGTGCTCGGACAATTGATGTCGACTTTTTCGGTCTACGTGGTCGAGTGGTGCGGGCTCAGCAAGATGCAACTCGGATGGATCTACTCGGTGAACGGCGCGTTGGTGGTGCTGATCCAATTTCCCATCGTGAAGTTCCTCGCGCCCTATCGCATGACCACGGCACTCGTCGTGGGCAGCGTGCTATTCGCGGTGGGCTATGGGATGATGGGACTTGTCGGAAGCTTCGGGACGTTGGCACTGGCGATGACGGTCGTGACGCTCGGAGAGGTCGTGGCGGTCCCCGCGACGATGAACCTCACGACCAACTTCGCGACCGAAGAGACGCGCGGCCGCTACATGGGCGTCTACGGTCTCTTCAACTCGTTCGGCTGGTCGCTCGGGCCGCTCGTGGGAGGGACGCTGCTCGACGCCTCGAACCACGTATCTTGGATTCCTTGGAGCGTGATCGCGCTCCTCAGCATTTTCGCGGCGCTCGGCTTCTGGGACTTGCGCGGCCGCCTCTCGCGCGCGATGGACCGAGAAGGAGAACCGGCAACGGTGGCTTCCGCGGCCGCCCTGCCCTAGAGGAGGACCCGCATGAGCCTCGCTTCGAACACCCACGAATTCGCCTGCCGCTTGGTCTGGACCGGAGCGGCGAAGGGCGGCACGACGAACTACGAGACGTACTCGCGCGAATGCCGCGTCGACTTCTCCGGGAAACCATCGCTCCGCGGCACGGCGGCGGCCGCCTTCCGGGGCGATCCCGCGCTCACGAATCCCGAGGATCTCTTGGTCGCCTCTCTCTCGATGTGCCACTTCCTCTCCTACGTGGCGCTCTGCGCGTTCAAAGGCGTGAACGTGATCTCCTACGAGGACGATGCGTCGGGGAAAATGGAACGCGTGGAGAAGACGTTCAAGTTCACCGACGTGCTTCTGAAGCCGCGCGTCACGATCGCGCCCGGTTCCGACCCCGAACTGGCGCGGTCTCTGCACGAGCGCGCGCACCACGACTGCTTCATCGCCAATTCGGTGAACTTCCCCGTGCGAAACGAGCCCGTCATCTCGGTGGCGGCGCCGGTCTAGCGAAGCCGTGAACGCCGCCCGCGTCGTCACCCGGCCCTGGCAGGTCTACGCGCTCACCGCGCTCTGGGCGCTGAAGGCGTTCCAGGAACTCTTGAGCGGTGCGGTAGGTGGATCGTTCTTCATCGCGAAGCAGGTGACCGAGGGGACGCTCTTCGGCTACGGACTCCAAATGGCGATGCAGAGCGTGCTTCTCTCGTTGCTCTTGGCGGGAGGGGGTTTCTACGTGATGGTGGCGCTCTGGCTCGGTCGGCGGCCCGCGCGGCGCTGGGGCACCGCCGTCGCGGCGCTGAGCGAGGCGGTGACGCTCGGATATCTCTTCAGCCGTCCCGCGCAACTTGGGAGCGACCACGAACTCGTTCGCTTCGTGCTCGTCTCGACGATGGTGAATCTCGGAATCGTGACGATCTTCCTGTTCGACCGGAGGCTGGCGGCGTTTCTGGGGAGTACGCGGCTCGTCGGGTGGTGGGCGCCGCGGCGGCGCGCGCGCGAAGACGAGTAGTTCGCCTAGAAGTTCGCGCTCCGCTCCCCTACGGTTCGAGCCGTCACAATCTGGGCCGTGCGCCACCGACCGCTCGAATTCCAAGCACGATCTCCTCAACGGTCGCTCCGCTCCCGTAGCCCCATGGAATGAGTCCCTCGGGATTCACCACGAAGACCTGCGTCGTATGCGCCTTCCCCTTCGCGATGCCCCACGCCAGCGCGATCTCTCCGATCTCTGCTTCCGTTCCCGAGACACCGAGAAACGACGGATCGAACCGGCGTGCGTACACCGCGGCGACGGCCGGCGTGTCGTGTTCGGGGTCGACGCTCACGAAGACGAACCGCACGCGGGAGGTGTCGGCCCCAAGCTCCGCGCGGACTTTCGCCCAACGCTTCAGGACGATCGTGCAGACGTCGGGACAGTTGGTGAATCCAAAATAGACGAGCACGACCCGGCCGCGCTCGGTCGCCAGATCGAATGCGGCGCCGGCGTCGCCCGAGAGCCGGAGTGCCGGGGCAGGCTTGGGAGGATCGTAGAGAGCCCCGGGGAGCGATTCGAGGATGCGCCTCGATACGTCCCGTGGAGTCTCCCCGGCGCCGCCACACCCGCCTACCGGGCCAAGTAGCAGCGCCGCCATGAGCGCGCCAAAAACAAAAACCGCGCCGCTCGCCGAAGTCCGGCGTGCCGACGCGGTCATCCGCGGATCCCGCTTCATGGCTGCGCCCCTACCCGAGCGTGTATCCCCCGTCCACGATGATCGTCTGGCCGGTCACCCAGGAAGCCTGTGGCGTGCAGAGGAAGGCGGCCATGTTGGCCACTTCTTCCGTGGTGCCGACGCGGCCGAAGGGCGTGCGGCGGATCGACTCCGCGATGAGCAGTTCGTAGGAGGGGAATATCTTGAGCGAGTCGGTGTCGATGAATCCGCCCGAAACGGCGTTCACGTTGATCTTCTTCGAGGCGAGTTCATAGGCCAGGTAGCGGACGAGCGTCTCGATCGCGGCTTTCGAAACGCCGATCGCCGCGTAACCCGGAATGTAGCGATGCGAGCCGAGCGAGGTGAGCGCCACGATGCGTCCGCCTTCGGGCATCATCTTCACGGCCTGCTGCGCGCCGAAGAGAAGCGCTTTCGCGTTCGTGTTCATGGCGATGTCCCACATCTTGTCGTCCACGTCGAGAATGTTCCCGAAGTGACCGATGGCGGCGTTCGACACGAAGATATCGAGTTTCGAGAAGTGCTGGCGAAGCTCCTCGAACATCTTGGGGATCTGTTCTTCGTTCCCGACGTTGGCGCGAATGGCGTATCCGCGAACCCCCAGCGCTTCGATTTCGGCCACCGCCTGCTTGGCGGAGTCGCGGCTGCGGAAGAAGTTAATGGCAACGTCGGCACCCATCTCCGCGAGATCGAGGGCGATTGCCTTCCCGATGCCGCGGGTTCCGCCGGTCACGAGCGCCGTCTTGCCTCTGAGATCGAAGAGCATGGTCCCTCCCTGACGATGCTAAGAAGGGGGAATGGTGCGGGGGCGAGGCGAACCTGTCAAGGCCGGGACCGGGGCCGCGCGGGGCCGCGCGTAAGGCGAGGCGGCTAGATGGCGGGGCGAACCTCTCGCGCCACGAGCGTGAGTCCCCCCTTGCCACGCCATCCATCCACGACCGCGACCAGACGAACCCTGCGCCCATCGGCGGGGCGCTCGAGGGGGGCTGAAACAGCCACCGGAAACTCCTGCCCGGTTTCGGCGAGCGTAAACCGAAGCGTCCCATCGGCGCCCTTCGCGAACGATCCGCTCGCTTCGAAAAGAACGTCGACGAGGCTGAGATCGTGGAGGCGGTTTTCGGCCAGCGTCTTGATCACGTCCCGAAGGGGGAGGACGCGCGGCTTCGCGTAGCTGACCTCCACTTGGTCGCCGTTCAGACGCGCGTCGCCTCCCTTGGCGCTCCCCTTCGCCATCTGCCGAATGGTGGTCCGGCAGTGTGCGCAGGACGTGCAGCCGCGGAGCGCGAGATAGACCTTCGCGAACGGCGTGGGAGCGGCCGCGATCGTCGATTTCCCGGAGGCGGAAGCGGCCCCCGCGGCGCGGGCCGGGGTGCCGGCGAGAAGAACGCCTGCGGCGATCACGAACGTAGCGGCGATGGATGAAGTCTTGGCGCGAGTCATGGTCGGGGCTCCTTTGCCTTTTAGAATTGAAACGCGACGCCCACGTTCAGGCGATTGAGTTCTTGGTCCACGCCGTCCTTCCAGTGCTCGAGGTCCGCCTTGAAAGCGACCTCACGCACGGGGTGGTAGGCGATGCCGCCGGTCACGATGGTCCTTTCCGCGAGGGGATCCTTCGTCACGCCGATCTCCGTATCGGCGTTGGTGTCGAAGCGTTCGAAGCGGGCAAAGAGCCAGAGCGCGCGATCGGGCATCTGCGTCTTTCCATGGAGCAGATCGAACGCCGCTTCGCCGTAGAGTCCCCAGATGCGGCTTGCCACGGGCTCTCCGACGACCGCGGAAACCGAATCGGAATTACCGATGGAGACAGTCGCGACTTCACCACGCAGGTCGAGCGCACCGCGGCGGAAGCGGGCATCCCCTTCGGCAATCGAAACGCCGACGCTTCCGAGTCCCGGCGTCCCCTGGTCGGCGCCTCCGACGTAGCCCGAGCCGCCGATCGAGAGCCCTCCCTTCGCGGCGTATTCGAGACGGCCGACGAGCGCGAGATCTTCCGCCTTCGCCTCGACGCCGTGCTGGCGCCCTTCGCGAATGCCGCTTCCCGTGGAGAACCCGGTCGCATCGAGTCCCGACACGACGTACGCGCGGTATCCCAGGGCTCCGTTCGACGCGCGCCCCACGAGGCCGACTCCGATCTCCTGCCACGTCGTCGGAATCACCGATGCCTCGAGGTAGGGTCGCTCCACGCTGTGATAGGTCGGTGGTTCGTGGAATTCGTTCAGCGGGCCGACCGGCATGAGGAGACTCCCCGCGCGAAGACTCACGGTGGGGGCGAGGTCGTACTCGATGTGCGCGTATTCGAGTTCGATCTCGCTGGCCGAATGTTCGTAATCGACTTCGGCGCTCATCCGAATCGAGGACGTGAACTCGTACTCCCAGCCGAGGACGAGTCGATGCACATCGACCATGGCGGGAGCCTTCTTGTCCATCGTGCCGGTCTCGGGATTGTTGTAATGGATCTCGCCGTAGCCGTGGATCGAGTAGCGCCTCTCCGTGGCGGGGTCGCCTTCAGCGCGGGCCGTCGCCGCGGCGACGAGGCTCAGGGCCAGTGCTGCAGTGATCGTGACGGCGCGAATCGGCAGGGGGGAGACGAGTCTCATCGAGTTCCTCCGGGCAAAGGGCGCCGACGCTTGCGTCGCGCTCGATCGATTTCGAATGGGCGTTCGAGACCGCGATCCCAAACGCGGTGTGAAGAATGCCGCCTAATGTGCGGCAGTACAAGCAAAAGTTAACCTGCCTTCACTACTTCCTTGGTAGACTGCGAATATCTACCCAAGTATCTATTCCGAAACATTTTGGGCCAGTAGCGGTGGGGTGATCGGCGCGAGGCCGGCAGAACTGCCCGGCCTCGGCCAGGCAGCCCTTGCGCCTTTCCCGGCGGCGTGATACTCCTCCGGCGTGAGTTTCGGACGACTCTTGATCGGGGCGATCCTCGTTGGGATTGGCGGGGTCCTACTCGCTTCTCAGTTGGGGTATCTGCCTGCGGGCGTGATGCCCTGGTTCCTGCAATTCTGGCCCGCCCTCCTCGTCCTGTTCGGCCTCGCCCTCCTCGCAAACGCCATGAAGAACGTCGTACTCGGCTGGTTCGTGGCGGTCCTCGCCATCGCGGCCATCGCGTTCGGCGGTTGGTGGCTGGCCCACAACAAGGCGGCGGCGGGAACGGCTCATGTGGCGCGGCATTCGCTCAACCGGCCGGTCGTCGAGACGCTCACGCTTCACGCTCGGACGTTCGGCGGAAGGCTCTCCATCGCGGGGGGCATGCGCGATTCCGCCTCGGGCGACGGCGCCCACTCGCTCGAAGTCTCCATCCGCGGCGTTAGCGACAAGGACGCCGAGCACACCTGGAGCGTCGGCGGCAGGACGGCCGAGTTCACCTGGCCGACACACGTGCTCATCCCCGGCACCGCTCCCTTCGGCGCGGAGGTAGAGCTGCGCGCGCCGAAGCGAACGCTGGTCCGCCTGAAGACAGAGACGATTCTTTCGGGCGCCGATATCGACCTTACGAACCTCCGCCCGGAGAGTTGCGACACCCGCGTCGTGTCGGGCGGCGTTCGCGTGCGGGTCGGTGACGCGGCCCCCTCGATGATTCGAATTCACGGCGCGCTCGGCGCTGCCGAGCTGATTCTTCCCGCCGCCGGTCCGGTGCGCGTTGAGTTTCTTTCGCCCCTCACGGCCCGATCGCTTCCCGACGATTTCCTCGAACACGTGGGTGGGCGCGGCAAGGCGAAGATCTGGATCGCCGAAGGGAAGGGGCGGCCGCTCCTCGTCGTTGTGGACGGAATGTTCCTCTACGTGAAGATCAAGCGCGCGCCCGTGCGCGCCGGAGGCTGACGATGGCTGGAGGCGGCGGTCACAGCAGCATCGCATTCCCCCTCACGCTCGTGGCGGTCGGGGCTCTCCTTCTCCTGAAGGAGTTCGGCTACCTCCACGAGAATATTCTCCGCTACTGGCCGGTCCTTCTGATCGTCTGGGGTCTCGGCATGATTTGGGCGTCCCGAAAGGGGTAAATGCCCCGGAAGCGACTAGAGTGGCGGAACCTCGCGACCCCTGGTAGAGTTTGAAGGGATGATGAACCTAGGAATGCGTCGCCACCTTCGGATTACCGCCCTCCTTGCCCTCCTTCTCGTCGGGATTTGGGTCGGCATCGTGCTGGTCCACGAGCATACGGGCGTCCAGCGATGCGAGGTATGTAACGCGCTCCAATTCACGTCGGCCGACCTGGTCGCCCCGATCGTGGTGGCCGAGCCCGAAGCCGTAACACTCCTCGCCGAACCGCCGGCGCTCCCCTCCGCCGCAACGCCGTACCTCTCGACTCCTCCGGGCCGCGCCCCGCCGCTCGCCTAGCCTCCCCCGAACCGTTCCGTAACTCGCTTTACCCCTGAAATTCGGAGGCTGTCGTGCGCGTTTCATTCCGCGCGGCGACCGCGTTCCTTGCGCTTGTTGTCATGAGCGCCGGATTCGCGGCGGTCGCGTCCGCTCAATCGACTTCAACATCCAGCGCCCGTCAAGGAGGAGGCTTCACGCGATGAGATGGACATTGGGGATAGCGACACTCGCCGCCGCTGCGATGCTGTGCAGTTCCCGAGTAGAGGCGCAGCAGACCTCCGATACGACCGCCCGTCGAAACGAGGGCATGCTTGACTCGCTCACTTCCTCCGTCCGTGTTCTTCGGGCGCGAGTTGATAGCTTGGCCGGCGCCGGCGAAGAGTCCGCAGCTGCGTCGCGGACCGCCGAAAAGCCGTCCTCGCCGGCCCCGGCGGCGCGGGCAGGGGGTTCGTACATGAACATCAGCTACGATGGACTTATGGACTTTGGCTGGTCCTCTGAGGCAGATGTCGGCTAGCTGCAGCGGGGCGATCACGATCCCCAGGTACGAGGCTTCACAATCCCCAATGGAGAACTCTCGCTGGATGGAACTGTGGATCCGCACTTCAAGGGCTTCAGCAACATCGTCCTTAAGCTGAATTCCGAGGGCGAGACGGGTATCGAATTGGAGGAGCTGTATTTCCTGACTACCTCGCTGCCGTGGAACTTGCAGCTGAAGGGCGGTCAATTTTTCACCGAG
The DNA here is from genome assembly GCA_031370645.1 of Candidatus Eiseniibacteriota bacterium. Classification (GTDB taxonomy): domain Bacteria; phylum Eisenbacteria; class RBG-16-71-46; order SZUA-252; family SZUA-252; genus SZUA-252. The sequence goes on from JANMQV010000112.1 coordinate 9,779, forward strand.
TTTGGTCGCCAGAATCCCCAGCACCCGCACGCATGGTCCTTTGTGGACCAGCCGTTGGTGCTCAATAGCATGTTCGGCCCCGATGGGTTGCGTAGCCAAGGTGCGAGGGTCTCATGGCTCGCGCCGACATCGTGGTACACGGAAGCCATGGTCAGTGTTTTCAATAGCGCTGGGGGGACGGCGTTCAGCTTCCGCTCGCCCGAGTCATCAGAAATTCATGGAGGTGCACCCGTCGAGCGTGGGGTGCGCACATTCCGTGACATGCTGGTCGTGCCGCGCATCGCCACGTCATTCGACCTGAACACGACTCAGACGCTCGTGTTGGGCACGTCGGCTGCCTTCGGACCCAATAGCTCCGGGGCCCGTGCCAAGACCCAGGTGTATGGGGCCGACCTCTACTGGAAGTGGAAATCCACCACGGCAGATAGGGGCTTCCCGTTCTTTTCCTCCCAGACCGAGGTGCTGTTCCGCCGCTATGGAGCGGCAACGCGCGTTTCCGTAGCAGACTCGACGGCCACTCTGTTCGACGAGACGCTCAGTGACCGGGGCGTTTATTCGCAGTTGTTGTGGGGGATCAAGCCGCTCTGGGTCGCGGGGCTCCGCGGCGACTACGTCCGCGGGGGGCCCGCGGGGTTCGACTCACCTTTGCGCGCCGATCGCTACCGGCTCTCGCCGAATGTGACGTGCTACCTAAGCGAATTCTCGAAGTTGCGCCTGCAGTACAACTACGACCACCGCAAGGGACTCGGCGCCGATCACTCGGTGTGGCTCCAGTTCGAGTTCCTCCTGGGCGCGCACGCAGCACACAAATTCTAAAGGAGTAGAAGCACCTATGAAAACCATGCGTCAGTTTACAATCGCGGCCGCCGCGCTAATCGCGCTGAGCGGCACAGGAGCGGCATCCGCACGACCACTCAACGTGGTGGCCACCACGCCGGATCTGGCAGCGCTTGCGAGGGAAATCGGCGGAGATGCCGTCGTCGTGGCGGCGCTGGCCAAACCGACGGAAGACCCGCATTTCGTGGACGCCAAGCCGAGCCACATCGTTACGCTCCACCGCGCCGATGTGCTCATCGAAGGTGGCGCCGAACTAGAAATCGGCTGGTTGCCGCCCCTGCTTGAGAGCGCACGCAACGCCAAAATTGCCCCAGGCGCGCCGGGACGCATCGTCACTTCGCAGGGCATCAGGATGCTCGAGGTACCCTCAACCCTCGACCGTTCCAGAGGCGATGTGCACGCGCTGGGTAATCCCCATTTTCTGATCGACCCGCTTAATGTGAAGGTCATCGTGGGGGAAATTGCCGAACACTTCGCGGAAGTCGATCCAGCATCGGCCGGGCTGTTCAAGGCAAACCTGAAGAGATTTGACGCGAGCCTCGATGCAAAGACGGCCGAGTGGCAAAAGCAGCTCGAACCGTATCGAGGGGCGAAGATCGTCACTTACCATAATGACTTTGTCTACTTGGCTGAGCGGTTCAACCTGGAGGTAGTCGCGACCTTGGAGCCGAAGCCAGGCATCTCGCCCTCGCCCGCGCATCTGGCGAAGGTCATTGAACAAATGAAGGCTGAAAAAGCGCGCGTGATTCTCGTACAGCCTTACCAGAATCGCAAAACGGCGGAAGCGGTGGCGCGCCAGACGGGTGCGGTGGTGGTAGATAGTGCTCAGCAGCCGGGAGCTTACAAGGATACTGCCACGTATTTTCAGATGATGGATCATCTGGTGCAGGGGCTGGCCAAGGCCTTGAAGGAGAAGACATGATGCAGGGGGAATTCCAGATCGCTTGGGAAGTCATGAAATGGCCGTTGGCGGCCTGCCTTGTGCTGCCACCGCTGCTGGTCTATCTCGGACTTCACGTTGTAGAGCGCGAAGTGATCTTCGTCGACCTGGCACTGGCCCAAGTGGCGACGCTGGGCACCTGCGTTGCCCTGATCATGGGCTACAGTTTTAAGGATCCCATCGCGTTTTGGATTTCGCTCGGTGTAACGTTTCTCGCCGCGGCCCTGTTCAGTTGGTCGCGCAGCAGCGAAAAACGTCATGTCCCGCAGGAAGCCATCATTGGCATCACGTTCGTGGTAGCTGCAGCGGGTGTGATCCTGCTGCTCAGCAGAGTGGCGGGAGGGAAAGAGGAACTCGAGAACTTACTGACGGGGGATGTTCTCAACGTGACCAAGGCGGAGGTCGGTCAGCGCGCGGCGATCTTTGCGGTGTTGGCCGGCTTCTACGGCGCGTTTCACAAGCGATTCGCACTGATTTCGTCCGACCCGGACGGGGCTCGTGCGCAAGGGTTGAAGGTGCGTCTTTGGGACTTTCTGTTTTACGCGGCGTTTGCATTGGTAGTCGTCAGCTTTGTGCGTCTGGCAGGAGTACTGCTGACGTTTGCGTATCTGATCGTGCCTGCCGTCTGCGCGGTAATGCTCGCCCCACGATGGAGGACACGGTTGGTAATCGGGTGGGTGATCGCCGCGGCAGCGAGCCTGCTCGGGCTGTGGGCATCGTACCGGCTGGACTTGCCTACCGGGGCGGCGATTGTGTGCGCTTGCGGGTTACTTTTGGTCGTGGTGAGCGGTTACGCCGTTGTGCGCCGAGCATAGGGAACGCTCGAAGCTCAAGGCGGCCATTCAGTGATCGCGGAGACCTCCCCCGACTCGAGAGAGGTCGAAGTCCTGCGCGGCGCGCGCTTGGTCGGGATGCATATCACCCCTCCTGCTTTGACTCGTCGCGTACGGCTCGCGGTCGGATGGATCGTCGGCGCGGCGGTCAGCATCGCTGGGACGCTCGTGTCGTACAAACTCGACTTCCCCACGGGGGCGACGATGGCCGCGACACTTGTCTTGGCCCTCTTTCCCTCGGTCGGTGCGGCGGCGTCCGTGGCGCCAGCGGCCCCGCGGCGCTCCCCTTCCCGTCACGACCCCCACGCCGCCTGAATCATTTACTTTAAACTTGAATCAAATAAGGCAGAGAGGCAGAGCGGGCAACGGGGCCGCTCGGGAGTCACGGGTTCACGGAAGTCCTTCGCGGAGGGTGTCATGCTGAAGTTCATCACCAAGACCAACAACGACTTGAGTCTTCTATTCGTCCGTCTCGTCGTGGCCGCCGTCATGTTCCCGCACGGCGCTCAGAAGGTTCTCGGCTGGTTCGGCGGGTACGGCTATCTCGGGACCTACACCTATCTGACGAAGCAGATCGGGGCCCCGGCTCCTTTCGCGATTCTGGCGATCGCGACCGAATTTCTGGGTCCGGTTGCCTTGGCGCTCGGTCTCTTCGGACGCGCCGCGGCGGCGGGTATCGTCAGCATCATGGCGGTTGCGGTGGCGACCGTTCACTTCAAGAACGGCTTCTTCATGAACTGGTCGGGCGCTCAGGCGGGCGAGGGTTTCGAGTATCACATCCTCATGGCCGCGCTCGCGCTCCTCATCGTATTCAAGGGGAGCGGCGCCTACTCGGTCGACCGGAAGATCTCGGCCTGACGCGAACGCAACGGAAGGGACGGCCACGATGAGCACTCACTATCGAGGGGGCGCCGCGGAACGGCGCGCCCTCGATGTTTATACGCGGCTCATGCGAAGCGGGAAATCGGTCGGGACGCGGCTTGCTCGACAACTCCGCGAGCAGGGGCTCACTGAGACCCAATTCGGCTGCCTGGAGATGCTCTTCCATCTGGGACCGCTTCACCCCCAGGAGATCACGGAGAAGCATTTCATGACCGGCGGCAACACGACCTTCGTCGTAACGACGCTCGAGAAGGAGGGTCTCGTGGAGCGGAAGCCCGATCCAAACGACGGCCGCGCGACGCTCGTGCGGCTCACGGCGAAGGGGCGGAGGCTCGTGGCGGAACTCCTCCCCGGCCACGTCGCCGCCATCGTGCGGGAATTCGCGATCCTCTCGGCCGCGGAGCAGGAGGAACTCGGAAGGCTGTGCCGGATCGTGGGAACGAGGGAGCGGCCCCCGGCTAGGTAGCCCAACCGCGGTCCCATGGCGTGGCCCGGTAGCCAGGCCGCGGCCCCTCCAAATCCTGGCGAAACTCCGCGCTCCGGTTCAGCGTAGAATGAAAAAAGGGGTTGCCGCTCCGGGGTTGACGAGACCCCCCGGATCCCTCGACGCCACGGCGTCTGGGTGAAGATCCCCCCTTCCGCGGCGCCCCGAACCTTTTTCCGGAGGTCCCCCGTGGCACGTGGAAGAACCACCGTCATCGTCGTCGCCTTCGCTGCCTTCTGCCTCGCGCTCGGCTACTGGTGGAGCATTCAGATCGGACTTCCGCTGACCGGCCAGAAACCATGGTGGTACGGGAAGGATGCGCACGTCCGTATCCAGGTCATCGAGGAGGGGCACGACATGGCGACCGTCTCGATGCGTCTCCCGAAGGGGATCATGGACACGATGGTGGCGCTCGGGACGGACGCGAAGATCTCGATGGACAAGGACCATACGGTCGTCGGATTCACCACGCAGAAGGCGGCACGCGAGATCAAACTGCGCGATATCTGGAAGGACATCCAAAAACTTCCGAAGGGTCAGAAGCTGACCGTCCAGGAAGACGGCGCTACGCTCAACATCTGGATCGAAGCCTAGCGCGCCTCGTAGTCGACGCAACCTGCGCCGCGCCCTACGGCAGAAACCGCTCCGGGTGCGCGATCTTCTGGGGCAGATACTCGTCGATCACGTAATTCAAGCCATGCGCCGCCAGCGCCTGCTGCTCGGCGCGGACTCCCATCGAGATGAGATGCTCCATCGCCTTCGCCCACGGCTTGTGGTGCTTGAAGAAGGGGTCGTTCTTGATGGCATCCTTGGCCCGCTTCACGTCGACGTCCTTCAAGGGGTGCGTCGGTAGCTTGTAGTCGATGATGTCTTGCGGCGTGATGCCGAGGAAGCGCGCCTGCGGCACGCAGAAGAACTCGTTGATGTGCGCCGCGTTCCCCGAACCCACCTTGAACGTGCGGTAGATGTTCGAAATCCCGTACGGGTCGCCGTCCACGAAGACGTAGACCGGGATCTTCTTCTCGTCGGCCAGCCGCCGGATGAAGCGCCGACAGGCGCGCGTCGGGACGCCTCCCATGGACACCAGGATGCAGTTCGCCTTCTTCCAGTAGCCGTGCTTCACCAGGCGCTGAAACATGCCGGCGGTCTCGATCACCAAAATGAACTTCGCTTTCGTCTCGAATTTCAGATGCTCGACCGAGATCGGAATGGAATAGGCGCCACTTCCGAATTGGGTACAGTCGATCCGGATCGGCTTCCCCGTGTCGTTGTCCTTGTCGACAACGACCAGCGCGCCGGAGATGTCGCCCCCCTTCTCCTCGGGGACGAATCCCATCTGCTCGCGATTCACCTCAAACAATGCCTCCACGTCGTCCATGACGGTGTCGGACTCGGTCTGCTCCAGGAAGCGCGCATCGCCCCAATTCTTCGAGACGTAGTACGCCTCTCGCTTCGTCGCGATGTCGTCGGTCTCGACCAGCGTCTTCGAGAGCGCCATCATCCGGAGCGTCTGGGCGAACGTTTTTACGGTGTTCACGGTGAGCGTCCGCTCCTTCATCAGGCCGCGGATCTCGAAGTAGCCATCTTTCTCCACGTACTTCACGTTCGCGAGCGAACGAACGGGAAACTTCATCATCGGCTTCTTCTTCTTGAGGATCTGATCCTCGACGTTCTTTGCTTCCTTCTTGATCTTCGGTACCAGGTTCTCGCTCATGTGCGGCTCCGTTCGAGAGTGTCCTTGAGCGTCGAGCAGACTTTGTCGCGTTCCTTGTCCCCGATTCCGAGGATCTCCTGGAGTGCGATGCCGATGTGGGGGATGTACTTCTCGATATACGAGCGCTTCTTCTCCTCGTCCGCCTCTCGAAGTCCGCGGCGGATGAAGATGCCCAATTTACGTCCCACGTCCTGAAGCGCGAGCCGGATCTCCTTCATGATTTCGGGATAGGAGGCCACGGCTTCCTTCGACTCCGACGTGAACGGCACCCAGACGGATGCGATGTGGACCATCAGAAGCATCGGCGCGGTCGGGAGCGCCCCGCGCGACTGCTGCAATCCGTACGACTTCCAATTCGTCTGCGTCACCGACTTCGACACCGCGCAGGCCGACTGCTGATAGAGGAGCGGCACGCGGTTCGCGAAGCGGAGCATGGTGATCAGCTCATCCCCTGGAAGCGCCTCCCCGCCATAGGCGAGCGCCGCCTCCACGCAGAAGGGATTCCCGCGATAGACGGCGGGCGAGCGTGACGTCGCCGCATAAAACTTCGCATCCACCTGCTTCTTCAACCCGGCCAGCAACAACTCCTCCCCGATCGGCGAGAGAACGTTGGCGGGCGGCGCCATCAGTTTCGTCGCCTGGATCGCCTTGTAGAGCGCTTCCGCCTGGTCGCGCGCCGCCTTGTGCGGCGAATAGCTCGGGGGGAGCATGGCCGTCTGGGCGATTTCATCGGCCGAGGCGGCACTCACGCGGGAGAACTCGCTGGTGAGGAACCCCTGGAGGTTCTTCGCCTTCGTTTCGTGGAGCATCTTCAGGAGAATGCCGAGCTCCACGCCGTGCGGGTGGGGCTTGATCTCCTTCGGCGCCACCGGCAGTTCCTTCGCCACGCGCGGGTATTCGACGCGCTCCCCCTTCGGATCGACGTAGACGATCTGCGCATGGGGATTCGCCATGGCGGTCTGTTCCACGTAGCCGTCGACCGAGTGGCGCCCCTTCTTATAGGTCGCCTCGATTTCCAGCTCCACGCGCGTTCCATGCGACGGAATCCACTCCACCTCGTGATCGGCGACAACGACCGGCGTGTTCCGGCGCGTATCGATTTGAATTTCGAATCGGTGAGCCGGCTTCCCGGCCCCGACCTTCGAGATGACGTTGATGGCGCGGCCGGTGGTGAGCTGTCCGTACATCGCGGCCGCCGAAATGCCGATCCCCTGCTGCCCTCGCGACTGGCGGAGCCGGTGGAACTTCGAGCCGTAGAGAAGCTGCCCGAAGATGCGCGGCACCTGCGCTTTCACGATGCCGGGACCGTTGTCCTGGACGGCAACGCGGTAGCGCGTCTCGTTGATCTCCTGAATCTCGAGAATCAGATCCGGAAGGATGCCCGCCTCTTCGCAGGCGTCGAGCGCGTTGTCGACCGCTTCTTTGACGGTGGTGAGGAGGGCTTTCGCGGGACTGTCGAATCCGAGGAGGTGGCGGTTCTTGGTGAAGAACTCGCTTACCGAGATTTCGCGCTGCTTCTCGGCCATGTCGGCGGCGGTGAGGCGCACCACCTTCGGCGCTGCCTTGGGCGCTGCTTTCAGCGCTTCCTTGGGCGTTGCTTTCAGCGCCTTCGCCGGCGCTTTCGCCTTGGCGGGGGCGGCTCGCTTGCCGCCGGTGTTCGTCTTCTTCGCGGTGGCTCCGCTCATGGATTCCCTTCCCTCGCATCCCCAGGTGGACTTCTTGAAATCGCCGGGACTCTACCCTTGCTTGGCGCGGCGCCGCAAGGGCGGTGGCGGCTCGGAACTGGCCGCCGGACGAAATTCGGCTCGAAGTTGCTCGCCTACCGGGTGCCCTGCCACGCCGCCGATGAGAGATGCCGGCGCCGCGCAACCTCCTGCCATTGTGTTCGCTCCGCCTTTTCGACGGCCCCGCGCTGGAGCATCTCGCGCGCCCTTTCGCGGGTGGCACGTCCATTGCGGTTTGCATCGCGAGGAATCATCCGTCGTCCCCTTACACCGGAGGAACATCGTGACCTCGACGACCCGTCCGACGCGCCGCATGACATCGATCTTGATGGACTGCGGCCTCGTTACGTCCGAGCAGATCGCGGAGGCCGTTTCGCGACAGATCGAGACCGGCCGCATGATCGGCGAGACACTTGTCGAGCTCGGCTTCACTACCGAGGAGAGCATTGTCTGGGCGCTCTCGAAGCAGCTGGGCATCCCCTACGCCGACGTTCAGCCGCAGGCGATCGACGGCGAGTTGGTGCGCCGCTTCCCCGAATCGCTCCTCCGCCGGACCCAGGCGGTGCCGCTCTTCCGTTCCGCCGAGGATGGAATCACCATCGCGTGCGCCGACCCCTCCGACACCGAAGCGATCGCGTCGCTCCAGGAGGCCGCGGAGAGCGCGGTCGCGTTCGTCATCGGAGGGCCGGCATCGATTCGCCGCGCGCTCGACACGATTCTTGGTCCCGCGCGTCCGAGCCCGGCCGAGGCGCGCGCCGCCATTCTCTCGAACGGTGAGGCGGTCCCGGCCAGCGACATCGTTTGGGACCGCGGCGGGCGAAACTTCCTCCTCTTCCATCTTCATACCGCCCGCGAGCGAAAGGCGTCGGAAATCCATTTCATCCCGACGGTCTCGTCGCTCACGGTCTCCTATCGAACCGATGGCGGCCTGGAAGCGCAGGCGAGCGAACTCCCGGAAACCGCGCTCTACCTTCGCACGCGCCTGCATGCGCTGGGTATTCCCGATCTCGATAACGGCTCGTGCACGACCGCTCGCGGCTGCGTGACGGTGGATCTCGAGGGAGGGCGCATCGCGCTCGAAGTCTTCCATGCGCGCACCATCGCCGGCGTGGCGACCGTGCTTCGAATCAGCCCGCTGCCGCGTGAGGCTCCCGAACTCTCCTATCTGGGGCTCTCGCCGATCGGCGAGGCCGAGATTCGCGAGTTCGTGGACGGTCCGGAAGGAATCGTCCTCGTGAGCGGCCCGCCTCGTTCCGGCGGGTCGATGGTCTTGGCTTCGTTGACGGCGCTCGCCGCGCGGAACGAGCGACGCGTCTTGGTCCTGGACGAGGGTGCGCTGGTCCCTTACCCGCACGACGCCGTACGCGTTCAGTCGGCCCACGGGGCTTCGAGCGGCGAGCGCTGGGACACGCTCGCTCTCGGCCTCGGTGCCGACGTGGTCGTTTTGGACGGCACGCTCCGCGGCGAGGCGATCACCGACGTCCTATCGGGGGTGACGGTGGGGCGGCTCGTCTTCGCTCGAACCGACTGGCTGGACGGCAAGGCGCTCCTCTCGTATCTCGCGTCGCGGCCCTCGGGTCGCGCCGTCTTGCGCGACCGGCCGTTCGCGCTCGTGATGCTCCCGAATTGTCGCCACGAGGGCGCTGCCGCTTGGGCTTCCCCCGAGGATGCGGAAGGCCGTGCCGGATGTCTCGAAGTGACGCTTCTGACCGATGATGATCGCGACGCGCTCGCGCGCGGAGGAAAGACCAAATGACGCTCGATCTGCCGTCTTTGCTGAAGGCCACGCTCGAAGCCGGTGGTTCGGACCTCCACCTGGCCACGGGGCAGCCGCCGCTGGTACGCCTTCGCGGGAAGATGATCCGCTCTCAGGCTCCGCCGCTCGCCGAGGCTCAGGCGCGCGATCTCGTCTACTCGGTCATGTCGGAAGAACAGCGCCGCTCCTTCGAGGATGGCGCCGAGATCGACTTCGCGTTCGAGCTCCCCGGCCTGGCCCGCTTCCGCGCCAATGTGTTCCGCCAGCGCCACGGCGTCTCGGCCGTCTATCGCGTCATCATCTCGAGGATTCGAACGCTCGAAGAACTAGGCACGCCGCCGATTCTTCGCGAATTGGCCATGAGGGACCGCGGGCTCGTTCTCGTGACCGGTCCGACGGGGAGCGGCAAGTCGACCACCCTGGCCGCCATGATCGACTACGTGAACGAGAACCGACAGGGGCACATCATCACGATCGAGGACCCGATCGAGTTCGTGCACGACAGCAAGAAGTGCCTGGTCCAGCAGCGCGAGGTCGGCTCTCACACGGAGAGCTTCGCCGCGGCGCTTCGAAGCGCGCTCCGCGAGGATCCGGACATTCTCCTCGTCGGAGAGTTGCGCGATTTGGAAACGACGGCGCTCGCCATCACGGCGGCCGAAACGGGGCATCTCGTCTTCGGCACGCTCCATACCAATTCGGCGGCCAAGACCGTGGATCGCCTCATCGACATCTTCCCGGCCGACCGCCAGTCGCAGATCCGCACCATGCTGAGCGAGTCGCTCGAGGGGGTGATCGCGCAGACGCTCCTCCCCACCGCCGACGGCAAGGGGCGCGCGGCCGCGCTGGAGGTTTTGGTCGGAGTTCCGGCGCTTCGGAATCTTATTCGGGAAGGAAAGACGACGCAGATCGCGAGCGTCATGCAGGTCGGGTCGCAGCACGGCATGCAGACGCTCGATCAGGCGATCATGGAGCTCTTCGCCTCGGGAAAGATCTCCCGCGAGGAGGCGATGCTCCACACGAATAATCCGCGCTTGGTGGAGCAGCCATCCGCCGGCGCCGCGGGCGCGCCCGGGCGGCACGCCGGGAAGCTGGTCGTCCGGCCGTAGCAGGGGGGACCGCATCTGGAGCGGGCCGGACGCGCCCATCGCGTCCGCGCCCTGCTCCGGGGGATTCATCTCACGCCGGATCCCCGGTCGGCACGATTCCCGCCCCTTCCACCATCAAGATGACCGTTCGCTTCGGCGCTCGCGGCCGATGCCGCACCCCCTTCGGCACCACGAATCCCTGTCCCGGCCCAAGCGTGACCGAGCGCGATTCGAGATCGATGATCCACTCCCCCTCCACGACGAAGAAGAATTCGTCCTCGTTGTCGTGCTGGTGCCAGTGGTACTCGCCCTGCACGACTCCGAGGCGAACGACCGAATCGTTCACCTTGCAGAGCGTCTGGTTCCACCAGGGGTGAGTGCACGCGGCGACAAGCGCCGGGACATCGATCGTCTCGAGCGACTCGTGCAGGATGTTGAGATGCGTGTCGTACGGGTGGTCGGGCTGTGGAGCGGCGGAAGATGGCTTCGCTTCGTTCATGGGCCTCCTCGATACTTGGCGCGGCTTACATGTAGGATAGCGCTTCGGGGGAGCGCGCCAAACGTCCGGCACACCCCTTGACCGACCTTGCGGGGATGATACACTTCCCGCATGAGGCTCTTCTCGCTCCTGCTCCTCGCCCTCCTCGCCTCGGCCCCAGCATTCGCCGGCACCGGCTCCGAACCGGGATCCGACGGTTCCGCCACCCAGATTCCCCTGATCCACCTCGGCGAGGCTCCGCCGCCGCCGCCCGCCGTCGACCCTTCCCGCGTGAACGCCGTCGAGCGTTACCTCGCCGCGCGTCAGACGGGAAGCGTCGCCCGTACCAAGGGACGTATGGCGAAACTTCCAGCCATGGCTCCGAGGAGCGCCACGGCCGAGGAGCTCTACGGCCCGAAGGAAGCACACCTCATCGCCTTCGACTTCAAGGACGAGAGCGTCGAAGCATCGGGCGCCGGCCGCTTTCAGGTAACGGCGTTCCTTCTCTTCGCCGACGAAACGGGACAGGTCGTGGAGAGCCGCGACGAGGCGCTCGTCTTCACCGGCAAGAGCGGCGCCTGGAGCTGCGCCTCCCGTCAGACCACCGCGTCGATGTCCTGGAGCAGCGACGGCGTCTTCGATTCGGCCGCGGAGCTCGGCGTCTCCGAGGAGCTTCGCCGGGCCGAAACACATCTCCGCGATTGGACCATCGGCCGGCGCCAAGCGCTTGCCTACTCCGTCGCCGACGTCGCGAAGGAGCGTGACGGACGCGTCGTGGTTCAGTGCCTCCGCTTCACCGCCGATCCCGGCAAGCGGGGCTTCGATGTGGACAGCGCCACCGTCGTGTTGACGCGCGACGGCGGAACGCTCCGCGTCGAGCCCAACTAGTACTCCCGAATCTCCACCCCTCATGCGACTCGTTCTCTTCGACATCGATGGCACCCTCCTTCGTGAAGGCGTCGCGCCCAAGATCGCGTTCGCTCGCGCCCTTCGCGAGACGTATTCCACGGTCGGCCCGGTCGGGACGTTTCGCTTCGCGGGCATGACCTATCCGGAGTGCGTGACCGAGTTGATGCGGCTCGCGGGGGTCGCCGAAGACGTCATCCGTCAGCGTCGCGACGAATGCCTCCGCCGCTACGTGGAGCACTTGGAATTCGAGATGCCGAATCACGACGGCGCGCGACTTTTTCCCGGCGTGCGGGAGCTCCTGGAACGCTTGAACAAGCTGGACGACGTGCTGGTCGGGCTCCTCACCGGGAATGTCCTCCGCGGCGCCCAATTGAAACTGCAGCGGTGGAATCTGGAACCCTATTTCCGATTCGGCGCCTACGGCGACGATCACGAGGATCGGTCCGTGCTGGCGGCCATCGCCTTGCAGAAGGCGCGCGCGCTCATGGGACGCGACTTCTCGGGCGCCGACACGACGGTAGTGGGCGACACCCCGAAGGACATTTCTTGCGCGCGGGCGATCGGCGCGCGGGTCGTGGCCGTCGCCACGGGGCAGGTGACGCGCCAGGAACTGGCCGATCACGCTCCCGACGTTCTCCTCGACTCGTTCGAGAATCACGAAGCCGCGCTCCGAGCCATCTTTCCCTAGTCGTTCGCCGGCGCGCTCCAGATTCAACCCCCCGGAGCCGATGAATCGCTCATGACCGGAGGCCGGCGTCACCCCCCATTCGCGATCGTGGCGGCCGTCGGCATCTCCGTCGCCGCGTTACTGACGCTCCGTCCGGGCGGGAGCGCATTCGCTTCGGCTACGGCGGCCGCGGCCGAACGGCCGCCGGGCGCCGATCCCACCCTCTGGTCCACGCTTCGCGCGACCCCGGAATCGACGCCTCGAACGGCCCCGTACATCCTCGCCCGCGGCGATCGGTTCTCGCTCGTTCGCCCCCGCGGCGCGGCGCGCCGAGGGCGTCCACGCGCCGACTCGGCGAGCGCGATCTTCTTTCGTGGCGTAAACCTCGGGGCGGGCACCCCCGGCCATTTCCCCGGCGAGTTCGCCATCGGCTACGAGGACTACCGCCGGTGGATACGCTTCGCGCGGGAACTCCACGCGAACGCCATTCGTGTCTACGCGCTCCACCCACCCGATTTCTACCGCGCGCTCCGCGCGGAAAACGAGGCGCACCCGGACGCGCCGCTCTGGCTTTTCCAAGAGGTCTGGACGGAACTGCCGGAGTCGAACAACTTCTGGACTCCGTCATACCGGCGCGCGTTCGAACGGGAAATCCGGATGACGATCGACGCGCTCCACGGAAACGCCGTCGTTAAAGCGCGGCCCGGCCATGCCGCCGGGCGCTACGAGCACGACGTCTCCCCTTGGCTGGCGGGCTGGCTCTTGGGGCGCGAGTGGGAGCCGTACGCCGTGCGCGAGACGGAGCGCTTGAATCCGGACTCGACTCGCTACCGCGGCGCGATGGTCCAGGTGGAACGCGGAACCGCCATGGAGTGCTGGCTCGGACGCGTCTGCGATGTCGCCGCGCGCTACGAGAAGCGGAACTATGGGCTCGCGCGAGCGGTCTCCTTCGTGAACTGGCCGACGCTCGACCCCATGCGGCATCCGACCGAGACCGAACGGGGTGGCGCCGAGGCCGAACACGACGAGGACGCCTACAGTGTCGATCCGCTTCGCATCCAGTCCGTCGCTACGCCCTCGCGAACTTCGGGGTTCCTCGGCACGTTCGCGAACTATCACGCCTATCCCTATTATCCCGACTTTCTGAATCTCGACCCGGGTTACGCCGCGTTCCGCGACCGGCACGGCGCTTGTAACTACGCAGGCTACTTGGCTGATCTAAAGGCGCACACGCGCGGCATGCCGCTCCTGATCGGAGAGTTCGGAGTCCCGAACAGCCGCGGCGTGGCGCATCTCCATCCGCAGGGGATCGATCACGGCGGCGCGTCGGAGGTGGAGCAGGGGCGCCGCGACGTGCGGCTCCTGGAGGACATCGCCGGCGCGGGCGCGTCGGGCTCGCTTCTCTTCGCGATCTTCGACGAATGGTTCAAGGTGAACTGGATGGTGCAGAAGGGGGAGTGGCCGCGCGATCGGGATCCGCTCTGGCACAACCTCCTCGATCCGGAAGAGTGCTACGGCCTCATCGGCTTCGACCCACCGCCTGCCATTCGAATCGACGGAGACTTCTCGGACTGGGCCTCGATCTCACGGTACGCCTCCGCCGACTCCTCGAAGACGGATGCCCCGCGTTTCCTTCGCGCCCTCTCCGCGACGTCCGACCAGACGCGCTTCTATCTTCGCCTCGAACTCGATCCGCGATCGGCTTCGCGCGACATTCGGTCGATCGGGGTGGCGTTCGACGTTCTCGACCCCGCTCGTGGCGACCGGCGACTTCCGGAACCGCTTCGCGCCCGCTGGTCGCGCGGCGCCGAGTACGTTCTCTTGATCGAGCCGGCGCTCGGCTCGAACCAGAATCGAGATCGCCGAGCCGCGCTCTTCTCCGACGCCGCCACGCGCTATTCGGAGTACGCGCGCGTCCGACGCGGCGGCGAAGCCGGGTTCCTGCGCACGCCGTACCGCCCGGTGGCGAATGACGACGGCCGCTACCTGCCGCTTTTGGTCGAGACGAACCGGGAGCGTGTCTCCCGGAGCGGGCAGTTCTACCCGGCGCTCTATCGAAACGCGGGGCGGCTCGAGTACGGGCGCGAACCGGCTCCGGAAGTCGCGTGGCCGGGAGCCGCGCCGACCCAGGCGTACGACCCGCACGCCGAGTGGCGGATGGACGACGCGCGCCGGAACATCGAGATCGCGATACCGTGGGGACTCCTCGGCGTCGGCGATCCCTCGAGTCACGCCGTCATCGACGACCGCGATGGCACGCCGCAGATCGAGACCACGCGAACGCCCGGAATCGCGCTCCTGTCATGGGCCACCACCGCGCCCGGAGCGCGCGCCGACTCACTCGGACCCGTGGCGGAGGGGGCGCGTGAGGCGTCGCCGCGGGATCTTCAGTTTCTTGGCCCCATAGGAACCGTGCAACGTATTGATGGACAATCGGTTACAATATCGACCCCCGGCGACAAGGTGGTGGTGTGGAACGGATGGGAAACGCCGATAACTACTGAGCGTGTCAAACGTTCGGCCCGGTTCGTCCGGGAAGCCTTCGAGGGAATGGAAGCCCGTGAACAGAAAGCAGACTCGAACGTGGATGAAGGCCCGTAAGCGCCGGGCTCGCCGCGACCTCGCCCCAGGACGGACCCGCGCGGTTGTCCTCTTCATTTCTGTCGTTCTCCTCCTCGTCGCCAAATTCGCCTTTAGCGCGGAAGCATGGCCCGAAGATGATTCGGCCGCCGATTCCACTGCCGGGCATCCCAGCACAGGCGCCGCGCGAACGGGTGGAGCGAAATCCGCAACAAAGCAGCCCGTGCGATTCAGCGTCCCGGCACCCGCGGACTCCCTGATTCGCGCCGCGCGCGTCGCGGCGGATGACAAACGCTTCGACGCCGCGGCCGAAGACCTTCGCCGCGCACTCGTGCTTCGTCCCGGCGACAAGACGGCGTGGTCGCTCCTCGCGCGCGTTCAATCGTGGGACCGAAAGTTCGACGCCTCTCTCGCCACCTACCGTGCACTTCTCACCGCGTATCCCGACGACGCGTTCGACCGCGCCGGATATGCGCGCGTTCTCTCCTGGTCGGGGCAGTACGACGAATCAATCGTCGAATTTCGCCGGGCGGCGGGAGCCGACTCGACGAACCTCGAGACGCGCCTCGGCCTCGCGCGCGTCCGTTCCTGGGCGGGCGATCTCCCGGGTGCCGCGATCGAGTACGGGCGGATCCTCCGCGCGAATCCGTCCTACGGCGACGCATGGCTCGGCAGGGCGACGATCGAACGCTGGCGCGGCGCGGCGACCGCGGCGGACCGCGACGCCGCGAAGGCCGCCGCGCTCGGAGCCGACGCCGAGGCGCTGGCGGAAGAGCGGCAGGCGATCGATCGAGCGCTCGCGCCGACGACCGCGTTCGGCGTGACGACCTCGCACGAGCGGCAGCGAGCGAGCGGAGCGCCCGACTTCACGATCGAGGAATCGGGCCCGTTCGGCGCGGCGCGCGCCACGCTCGGCCGGACGGTCGGCGTGGGAGCGCGGGTCGCGGAGACGCGGCTCTTCGAGCGGAACAGTCGTCCGGCCGCGGGCGATACGACACTCAACTACGATCTCGACAGCCGGAGCCTCCGCCTCGACGCGTCGTTCCTCCGCTCCTACCCCGTTCAGTTCTCCGCGGGCGGCGAGTGGCGGAATTTCGACACGCGAAGCGCCAAGGTGCTCTATCCGCGAACCGGCGGCCACTCCTTTTCCGGATGGAACGCTCGTGTCTGGGGCTACGCGGGGCGCTGGACCCCCGGCCTCACCGCGCGACGGACGTTTCTCGCGCTCAAGGAATGGCATGCGCCGACGGGAATGCTCCGCTTCGACCCCGGCCATCTAACCGACGTCGAAGGGACGCTCGGCTACCAGTGGAACGCGCGTGGAAGCGCATCGCTCTCCGGCACGCGCGGCGAAACTTCCGATGACAACCGGCGCTGGCGCGGCGGCGGCACGGTCGCCTACCGCGTCCACATCGGGCGCCCCAGTCTCCGCCTCGACTACGGCCTGACGTTCGCCGATTGGGACCGCCGCTCCCCCTCGTACTTCACGCCGCTCGCGAGCACGCGTCACGCCGGCGGGCTCTCGCTGAGCGGTTACGCGGAGCCGGGGGCCGTGGAATACGGCGCGCGTTACGAACTGTCGCACCTCGCCTCTTCGAATTTCGACGACATCGTGGCGCATTCGTTCAGCGGCTATTTGAACGGCACGCTCGCGGACCGCTTCCCGCTCGGTCTGGAAGCGTCCTACTCCGTCGACAACAACGACTACGAGACCTGGTACGTCGGGGCCACGGCCTCGGCTCGATGGTGACCCGGACCGCCCGCCCGCGACCATGATCGACTACAACGTCCTCCTGATCACGCTCGGCATCCTCCTCGGCATCGTCATTCTGACGACCGCGGCCGCCATCGTGAACAAGATCCTCTCCCTACGCGAGGCGAACACGCGGCAGGCCACGATGGAGCGGCTCCGCCAGGCGTTCCTTCTCCTGAACGATCCGCGCGAACGTCCGGCCGCGAACCGGACCATCGCCGACATTCTGCAAGGGCGCTGGGGCGAGCTGGCCGCGGAGGGGGTGGCGCAGTTGGATCTCTCGCTCCGCCTCGACGTCGTTCGCGCGGCGGAGGAGCTTGGGGTGGTGGCGCGCTATCTGCGTGACGCGAAGAGTTCGATGAAGTGGACGCGGGCGCGGGCGCTTCGAATCCTGGGCGAGTTGAAGGTGCCGGTCTCGGTGCCGACCCTCTTGCAGGCGCTCGAAGATCGCGACTCCGACGTCCGAAACGTGGCGGCGCGTTCCCTCGGGCGGATGAAGCTCCAAGCCGCGGAAGAGGCGCTCGTCTCGCTACTCGGGAAACACGATCAGGCGGTTTCGGCGCGCATCGCGGCCATCTGTATCGAAATGGGACCCCGCACGGCACCGCTCCTCATCCGGTCGCTCCGCGACGGATCCCCGAAGGCGCGATTCTGGTCCGCGCGCATTCTCGGCGAGATCCGCGACCCGCGCGCCGTTCGCTCGCTCGGCGACGCCCTCCTCGATCCCGAGGCGGATGTCCGGTCGGCTTCGACCTGGGCGCTCGGGCAGATCGGCGAGCGTGCGACAGGGCCCCTCGTCGAACCGCTCCTCCGCGATCCGCTTTGGTACGTCCGCGCGCACGCCGCGGAGTCGCTCGGGAAGTTGGGGGATGGAGCCTACGCTCCGGCTCTGGGCGACGCGCTCCGAGATCATTCGTGGTGGGTGCGGAAAAACGCCCTCGACGCCCTGGTTCGGCTGGGCGATCCGGCGAAGCCTGTTCTCTTGAAGACGCTCCAGGGTGACGACCGCTTCGCGCGGGAGTGCGCGGTCGAGGCCCTCGTCTCGCTCGGCGTCCCGGTCCCCGCGTTGACCGGAGGCCGCCCGTGACCGCGCCGGTCTGGCTCGTTAGCAGCGTCGACACGATCAGTTTCGCCATTCTGATCTATTTCAGCGCGCTTCAGATTGTGCTCTTCACGCTTCTGATTCTCTCCTACTTCGACATGCGCCGCCGCTTGGCGCAGAACTTCTATGCCGACTACGAGGCGCTCGCCAAGTCCCACTTCACGTTCCCGATCACCGTCATCATGCCGGCACACAACGAGGCGGCGTCCGCGGCGGAGGCCGTCCACTCCGTTCTCTCGCTCGACTACCCGCAGCACGAAGTAATCGTGGTGAACGACGGCTCGACCGACGCGACGCTCGAGGCGCTCGTTCGGGAATTCCGCCTGGAGCGTCGTGACACGGTCTATCGGAAGAGTCTTCCGTTCCGCGGGGAGATCCGCGGCATCTACAAGTCCTCAGCGTACCCTCACCTCACGGTGATCGATAAGGAGCACGCGGGAAAGAGCGAGGCGTTGAACTGCGCGATCAATCTCTCGCGCTACCCTCTATTCTGTTCGATCGACGCCGACTCCATCTTCCAGGACAACGCGCTCCTTCGAGTCGTTCGACCCTTCCTGGAGGATCCGGACCGCGTCATCGCGGTCGGGGGACAGGTGCGCGTGGCGAACGGCTGCCACGTGGAGCGCGGGCGCGTCATCGAACCGAGACTGCCCCAGAACATCCTCGCGGCGTTCCAGGTGGTCGAGTACCTTCGCGCCGTCGTGGCGAGCCGGCTCGGCCTCTCGGCGATGAATAATTTGCTTCTGCTCTCGGGCGTCTTCAGCCTCTTCCGGAAGGACGCGGTGATCGAGGTCGGAGGGTATCGGAGCGATGTCGTGACCGAGGACATGGAGCTGGTCGTCCGCCTCCACCACCGCATGCGGCAGGAGCAGCGCCCCTACTCCATCGTCTTCCTTCCCGATCCGATCTGCTGGACCGAAGTACCGGAGAGCGTCGGCGCGCTCGCGCGGCAGCGGAACCGCTGGCACCGTGGCCTCATGCAATCGCTATGGCTCCACAAGAGCATTCTCTGGACGAAGCACTCCGGTTCGCTTCGCTGGGTCGGAATGCCGTACTACATCTGCTTCGAATTCCTCGGACCGATCGTGGAATTGATCGGCTACATCCTGATTCCGATCGCCTACTTTCTCGGATTCCTCTCGCCGCTCTGGTTCTGGGCGTTTCTCTTCCTCTCGATCACCTCCGGCGCGTTTCTCTCCATATCCGCGGTGCTCCTCGAGGAGATTTCCTTCGGGCTCTACCGTTCCTGGGGCGATTTCTCCCTCCTGATCGCCATCGGCGTCATCGAGAATTTCTCCTACCGCATCCTCACTCTCTTCTTTCGCCTGGGAGCCGTCCTCGATATGATTTTGGGACGTGGTGGCTGGGGACGGCAGGAGCGGACCGGATTCGGGCGCAACCGGACCTCGACCCCGTAAACCCAAGCGGCCACGCGTTCTTCCCCCGCCGGAGGGAGCCGCGTCGTGCGCCTGTTGGGGCTCATCCTAGGAGCCTGCCTGCTCGTCGAGGCGTCGTTTGCCTCGGCAGCACCGCCGATCCAGACCTGGAGTGAGATCGCCGCCCGTCGAGGGCCGGCTACCGCCGCGCGCCTGCGGCAGTCGCTGGCGGCCGCGAAACCGCTCGGCGTCGATCGGGCTCCTCGCGTTCGGCTCACCGGCCCGACGCACTTCAAGGCGCTCGTCATCCTGCTTCAATTCAGCGATCACCCCGCCGACACGCTGAATCACACGCCCGCGGATTACGACGATCTCCTTTTCAGCGTCGGCACCCGCCCGCTCGGAAGCATGCGCGACTATTACCGCGAAGTATCGCGGGGCGCGTTCGACATCTCGGGCGTCGTCACCCGCTGGTACACGGCTCCTCGCTCCTACGCGCTCTACACGTCGGGAGCCGGCGGATTCGGCGGCGTGCCCGGAAACGCGCAACAGATGGCGGCCGACGCGGTCGCCCTCGCCGACGCCGATATCGACCTCTCCCAGTTCGACAACGACGGGCCCGACGGCGTGCCGAATTCCGGCGACGACGACGGAGCGATCGACGCCCTCTTCATCGTGCACGCGGGACCCGGCGGTGAGGAAACGGCCGACTCGGACGACATCTGGTCGCACCAGTGGAATCTACGGATTCCGTACACGTCGGCGGACGGCACGACGGCGTTTCTCTACACGTCGGAACCCGAGGCGTGGGCAGGGCTCGCGCCCTTCACGACCGCGGGCGCCATCACCTCGATCGGCGTCTTCTGCCACGAATTCGGGCACGTCCTCGGCGTCCCCGACCTCTACGACACGTCGGTCTCGATCTACGCCAATGAAGGCGTGGGCGAATGGGACTTGATGGGATCGGGCGTCTACAACCACCTCGCCGGCCGGCCGCTCGGTTCGACACCGGCGCACTTCTCAGGGTGGTCCTTGGCGCGGCTCGGCTGGGTGACGCCGATCTGGGTGATGCAGGATTCGCTCGGCGTCACCATTCCGCCGATCGAGACCTCGAACGCGGTGTTTCGACTCTGGACGAACGGAACGGAGGACGCGGAGTACTTCCTGATCGAAAATCGCCAGCCGATCGGCTTCGACGCCGGGCTCGTTCGCTCGGCGGTCGAGGGAGGGACGGGGCCGGCGCACGGGCTCCTGATCTATCACATCGACGATTCGGTGATCGGCGAGTCGGACCCGGAACAGAAGATGATCGACGTGGAGGAAGGGGGCGGCACCCGCATTCCGACAGGATTCGTCGGGGAGCAGAACCTCGACCTCGGCTCGGGCCAGATCGCCTCGCAGACGATCTGCGGAGGAAGTCCGAACGTCGTCGGAAATCGGGGTGACAAGTACGATCCCTGGCCGGGCGAAGGCGCGCGGACGGGCTTCGAGGGATTCTCCTGCCCGAACAGTAACGGGAACTGCAAGGGGCTGAGCAGCCAGGTCGCGGTGCGGAACATCACCGAGGTCGGCGGCGACATCCACGCCGACCTCCTCGTAACCGGCGTTCAGATCCGCCGCGAACCGTTCCTCGTCGACGACTCGCCGGCGGTGGGAACTCCAAACAACGGAAACGGTCTCCTCGAAAGCGGGGAGACGGTCCGCATGCGCTGCCCCATCACGAATCTCGGTAGCGTGCCGACGGAGCCGCTCCGCGTGGTCTTGAAGTCGACCGAACCATTCATCTCCCTCTTCGCCGACACGCTCGACTATGGAATCTTGGCGGGCGGAGAGACCGATTCCGGGACCGTCTTTCTAGCGACCGTGAATCTGACCCCCGACCCGGGTGCCTCCATGGTAGCCATGGAGATCCGCTCGCCCTTCAGCCAGGTGCTTGCCGACAGTTTCCAGCTCTTCCTCGGCACGCGCACCGGGCTCTGCGAGAACTTCGAGGGCGGCCCGTCGCGTTGGTACGGCGAGGCGAACGGCTGCGACGGCGTGAACGAGTGGCATATGGAGCAGGGTGCCAACAACACCGGCTTCGGTTCGTGGGCGTGGCGCCTCGGCCCGTACGGGCCGATCGGTTCCTACGCCTCGAGGCAGGACGCCCGGCTCGTGAGCCCTCCGATTCGGCTTCCGGGCGCGAGCGACACGCTTCGATTTTTCCACCGCTACGATTGCGAGTACGCGTTCGACGGACTCTCGATCGAGATTTCGAACGACTTCGGAGTCTCGTGGAATCTGATCAATCCCGTCGGCGGATACACCACCGGGGATCGCTACAGCGGCACGAAGGCATCGTTCACCCAGGCGGTCTTCCCGCTCGATGGATATTCCGGCGTGATCCAGATCGGATTCCGATTCCGCTCCCAGCCCCCGTACGACGGAATCGGCTGGTGGATCGACGACGTCACGGTGGACGGCGACGCGCCCTGCGCTCCGGTGGAAGTTGCCATCGAGCGATTCACCGCCGCGGCGGTGGAGGACGCTTCGCCTCCGCGTGTGCGGCTCGATTGGACCGTCACCGGACCGACCGAAGTCTCGCTCACGATCGAGCGTTCGGTGGCCGGTCAAGCGCCCGTGGGAATCATTCGGCTTCCGAGCTTTATCGGCGACGGCAGCGCCGAGGATCTGAACGTCATTCCCGGGGCGCTCTACGACTATTACCTGCGAGCGGCGCGGATCGGGCACCCCGACGCGGTGGGGGGCCCGATCCGGGTCTCGGTCCCCGCGCCCGTTCCGCCGCCGGCTCCGAAAGTGTTCGCCCTGAGCCGGGTGCATCCGAATCCGTTCCGGCCCGACGCGAACCTGGCGGTCTCCCTGGACCGCGACGGACCGTTCATGGTACG
The DNA here is from genome assembly GCA_031370645.1 of Candidatus Eiseniibacteriota bacterium. Taxonomy (GTDB): domain Bacteria; phylum Eisenbacteria; class RBG-16-71-46; order SZUA-252; family SZUA-252; genus SZUA-252. The sequence continues at coordinate 31,787 of JANMQV010000112.1, forward strand.
CATCTATCGTCCGGACGGCAGGGTGGTTCGGACGCTGCGCTTCGCCGCCCGGCCGGCGGGAACGCACGCGATCTCCTGGGACGGCCGCGACGACCGGGGCCGTTCGGCGGCTGCCGGGATCTACCTCTTCGAGCTGCGGTTCGGCGAACGAACGCGCGTTCAAAAGGCGGTATTGCTCCGATGAGCTCCACCACGACTCGCCTCGACGGACCGATCGTCTATCTGGAGGTTCCCGGCCCCGAACACCTTCCCACGATCTGGAAGGTCTACCTCGACGCGCCGGACTACTTCGAGGCGCTCCTCGGCACGAAGGATTTCGATCCGGTCGCGATCGAGATGCTCTACGAGGACGCCATCTCCGACGAGAATCGATTCTACTTCGCCGTCCGGAGAAACGACTCGAAGGCGCTGATCGGGACGCTGGAAGTGGAGGTCGGAACGTCGGAACTCCCGGCCACGCTTCGTGGCTTCGTGCTCGCGCAAGCGGAGCGGGGGAAGGGATTCGGGAGGGCGGCGCTCGAGCTGGTGGAGCAGTTCCTGGTGGACGAATACGGGGTGGCGGCGATCGCGGCGGAGGTCCCGCCAGGCTACGACGACGGCGAGCGGTTCTTGGAGGCGATGGGGTTCCGGGAGCGCCGCCTCAAGTCGGGCGACGTCCGCTGGCTCAAGAAGATCGACTCGGACTAGAGTCGCGCGCGGCGATCGCGCGATTCACGCGAGAGAGCAGTTCCTCGAGATCAAACGGCTTGCTGACGACGAACGTCACGCCGTGGTCGCGCACCATCTCCTCGCTGATCGTGGCTCCCCAACCGGTCACAAGCCCCAGCACCATGTTGGGCGGCCCTTCCTTTCGAATCACGCGCGCCACGTCCCAACCGCTTACATCTGCCATGCCGAGGTCGGTCAAGACGGCGTCGTAGCGCCCTTCGCGGAACCGCGCGATTCCCTCGGAGCCCGACGAAGCGGTCGTCACCGCGTGTCCGCCGCGCTCGAGCCCGTCGCGAAGCACTCCCAGCAGTTCCGTTTCGTCGTCGACCACGAGGATCTTCGCCTGGTAGGGCGCCTGGACGCGAACCGGCGACGCCTCGGCCAAACCCGCCTGCTCGGTGACCGGAAAACGCATCCGAATCGTCGCCCCCTCGCCCGAGGCGGTCTCGACCTCCACCGTTCCCCGGTGGCGCGACACGATTCCATAGACCATCGACAAGCCGAGGCCCGTGCCGGCAAGCCCCTTCGTCGTGAAGAAGGGCTCGAACATGCGACTCCGCACATCGTCGGTGATGCCGGTTCCGTCGTCGATCACTTCGAGGATCGACTCGTCGCGTTCCCCGCGGCAGCGGATGGTGATCGTGCCGCCGTGCGGGAGGGCATCGACCGCGTTGAAGATGAGATTCGTCAGCGCCTCGCGGATCTCGGCTCGGGAGCCGAGAATCGGCCGCGCCTCGCGGACATCGACGCGCACTTCCACCTTCACGCCGCGCCGCTGGGCGTCATTCTTCCACTTGCCGCGCGTGATCTCGATCACCTCCTCCGCGATACTCGGAAGATCGAGCGGCTCGTGCGTGCGATCCTCGCGGACGCGCGTGAATTGCTGGATCCGCCGCACCGCTTCGCCGCCGTCCATGGCCGCCTGGCGAATCACGTTCAACCCCGACGTGAGCTCCGGTTCCTTCGTCTTCATGAGGAGGAGCTGAGTGCGCCCGAGGATGATGCCGAGGTTGTTATTGAAATCGTGCGCCACGCCGGCCGCGAGTTCCCCGAGCGCGCGGAGCTTCTCGCCGCGAGCGAGGCGGTCTTGGAGATCCCGCATCGCCGAAACGTCCGAGAGAAGGAGCATGCGGGCCGGCTCGTTCTGGAAGACGAGGGGCGCCACCTGGAATTCGGCCTGCACCCGGCGCCCGCCCGCATGGAGGATCTCCACCGAAATCTGCGGGCCGTCGTTCGATTCGCGGCGGAGCGCCTCGCGGACGGCTTCGTACGATTCGGGGGAGAAGAGCGACTCCGCCGCGAATCCCTCCATGCGGAGCGCGGCGGAGGTCCGTCCCGTCATTCGCTCGAGGGCGGCGTTCGTGAAGACGACCTTCCCTGCCTGGATGATGGCGATCCCCTGCGGCGCGCTCTCGACGAGCACGCGATACTTCGCCTCCGATTCGGCGAGGGCACGCGTACGCGCCTCCACGGCCGCTTCGAGCGTCTGATTGAGGCGCGAGAGATTCTCCCGGCTCGCGAGCACCTCGATCTGTTGGCGCTGCACTTCCTCGGCCATGTGATCGAAATGCCAGGCGAGCGTCTCGAGCTCGTCGCCCGACTGGAGATTCACGCGCTGCGAGTAGTCGCCCTTCGCGATGGCGCGCGTCGCGGTGACGAGCCGCTGGATCGGGCGGGTGATTCCGCCGGCCGCCGCCCGCGCCGCAAGGAGGCAGAGAATCGCGGCCAAGATACCCGCCAGGATGAGATTTCGCGTCAGCGCCGCCACATCCCGGTCGACTCCGTCCATGGAGACCGCGATCCGCACGGTGCCCCACTTGACGGCGTACCCCTGAACGTACACGGGAAGGAAGATCTCGAGCAGGCGCGCATCGCCGGGTCGCGCGGGAGCCAGAAAGCGCCAGCGCTCCTCGCGCGTGGCGTGCGCCAGGAAATCGGCGGCGTCGCGCGGCGGATTACCGAACGAGTTTTCACTTCGGCTGTCGGCCGCGATCATCCCTTCCTTGTCGTAGATCACGACGTAGGCGATCTCGCTCCCTTCCTGGGAACGGCTCGCGGCCTGATTGAGCGCGATGTAGTTGTAGGAGAGAAGCGAGGGAGTGGAGAGCCAGGCGATATTTCGCGCCACCGCGACTCCGCGCTTCCGCGTTTCACGCTGAAGCGATTCGGATTCGCTCCGGACGATGAACGTCACGGCCGCCGCCACGAGGGCGACGACCACGACGGCGAAAGTCAGGAAGATCCGCGCTTGGAGCCCGCGCCAAAACGGAATCGGGCGCTCAGCGGGATGCGTCGCGGCGGTCTCGGCCATCCCTGGGCTCCGTGAGGTGGAGCTTCTCCATGGCCAGCGTCGAGATCCCCAAGGGATTCATCTCGAGCCCGGCCACGTTGTCCTTCATTCCGATGAAACTGACGGTGTAGTAGAGCGGCACGAAGGGAGCATCGTGGAGGATCGCGTTCTCAACCCGGCGATAGAGATCCGCCCGAGCGTCGGCGTCCCGCGCGGCTCGCGCCGCGTCGAGGAGCGAATCGACCTCGGCATCGTGATAGCGGAAATAGTTCGTCGCGCTCGTGGAATAGGCGAGGCTTCGAAGAAACGACTCCGGATCGGGAATGTCGGCGATCCAGGCGAGCGCGAACATCGGCACCTTTCGATTCGTGATCGCCTTGTCGAGCACAGCCCAGGATTCGTAGCGCAGCCGGACCGTGATGCCGGCCTCGGCGAGCGAGCGGACCATGACCGAGTCGACCTGGCGAAGGTCGGTACCGCCGAGATTCTTCCAGAGCTCGATGGGAGGCAGCGGGTGGCCCGGGCCGTAGCCCGCTTGGGCCAGTAGGGCGCGCGCGGCGGAGAGATCTCGCGGCGGCACTTTGCTCGCCGGCGAGTAGCCGGTGATGCCCGGCGGCAGGATCCCCTGCGCGAGCGTTTTCCCCTCTGGGAGCGCGCTCAGCATCGCATGCCGGTCGATGCTGAGCGCCACGGCCCTCCGGACGCGCCGATCGTTCAGCGGGGCGATCGACGCGTTCATCCCGATGAAGGAGAGGCTCAGATCCTGCCAGCGAAGCACCGCGAGCCCGGGGCGCGCGCGGAATTCCTCGACCCGGTTGCTCGGCAGAAGGCTCAGCGTCGCCCGGCCGTCCAGGAGCGCGTTCGCGCCGGCTTCCACGACGTCGCCGGGTGGGGCGATGAAGAGGAGACTGTCGAGCTTCGGCCGCCCCATGAAGTAGTCGTCGTTCGCCGCCAGCGCGACGGTCTGATCGGCATGAAGCCTCACGAAGCGAAATGGCCCCGTCCCGACCGGGTTCGTTTCGAGCGCATGCGGGCCCCCCGCGTCGAGCAACTCACGCGGGACGGCGCTCGTCTGGTCGAGCGCGAGAGCGTAGAGGAGCGAGGGATAGGGGCGGCTCAGGGTGATCTCGAGCTGGTAGCGATCGATCGTCCGGATGCCGCGAATCCTCTTCGCTTTCCCTTCCGTGAATTCGCGCACGCCGCTGATCGCGTCGAGGTAGGTGGCGGCGAGGCCTTCGGAGAGGAAGGGCTCCTGAAAAACCCGGGTGAGGCTGAACGCGAAGTCCTGCGCGGTGACTTCCCGGCCGTTGTGGAAGTGCACGCCCGGGCGGAGACGGAAGACGTAGCGAAGTCCGTCCTTCGAGATGGTCCAGCTCTCGGCGAGCTGCGGCGTCGGTTCCAGATCCGACGTCATGCCGATCAAGGGGCTGTAGATCTGCGCGACCACCTCGGAGGAGTAGGCGTCGGCGGCGCGCGCGGGATCGAGCGAATGCGGGAATTCCTGGTAGAAGCGGAAGACGTTCGGTCCCGAGGAAAGCGTCGGCGCGACGGATGCGCTTCCCGTTCCCGTCGCCGGCCTCCCGCCTTCGTCCGCCTGACGATGACGCCAGACGCTCGGAAGCGCGACGGCCAACAAAAGGAGCAGCACCGCGCCCAGCGCGGCCATCCTCCCACCCCATTTTTCCCACATGGCGCCCATCTCGATAATGAATCGGAATCGGGGGGTGCGTGCTTAACGCGTTTCTGGGCGAGTCGGGGGTGAGGTTGGGTTGCGGTATTGCCTTGTAAGGCGTTATTGCATAATTGGTTGTCGGTCCCTAATCGTCCCCCTCCCACCGCCGCTCCCGCTTCGTCGCTCCCCGGCGTTTCTTCGTCTCGATTCGGGCGTGGCGCGAGGAGGTGGTAGGCGCGGTCGCGCGGCGCGCACGGCGAGGCGTCAGCGCCGCCAGCACGAGGGCGCGGAGCCGTTCCACCGCGGCGTTGCGATTCCGACCCTGCGAGCGGAATCGCTGGGAAACGACGCGAAGTGTGCCGTCCGCCGCGATCCGAGTTCCGAGTGCCGCGCGAACCGCCGTCTTCTGCGTGGCGGAGAGGGACGACCCGTCCAGATCCCAAACCGCCTCCACGCGCGTCTCCACCTTGTTCACGTTCTGGCCACCGGGTCCGCCCGCGCGGGAGGTGCGAAAGCGGATCTCGCGAAGCGGGATGAAGGGCGTTTCGCCGCGCATGTTAGGCGAGGAGCGCCGGCAGCTCGCGCTGCACCGGCTCGGTGGTAACCAACGCGCGGCCGGCATCGAGGAGGAGGTTCACCTCGCTCCGAACGCCGAACTCCTCGAGATAGATCCCCGGCTCCACCGAGACGAGCGTGCCATCGAGCAGCCGGCGCTCATCGCGCGTTTCCAAATTATCCAAGTGGACGCCGTTCGCGTGCACCTGCTCCCCGATTGAATGTCCGGTGCGATGGAGGAAACGCTCGCCGTAGCCACGCTCGCGAACCACCGCTCGCGCCGCGTCGTCCACGTCGCAGCCGCGAATCTCGCGCCCCGTCACGAGCGCCTGCTCCACCGTGCGGACGGCGGCATCGCGCGCATCGCGCACGATCTCGAAGATCTCGCGATGGCGCGCCGGAGCGCTTGCTCCGACGAACGCGACCTGCGTGTAGTCGGCGAAGATCGCGCCGGGGTGAGTCGCCTTGCACCAGGCGTCGATGAGAAGGAAGTCACCCTTCCGGATGGGGACGTCGGTCCCGGGGCGCGTGTCGAAATGCGGATCGCCCGAGTGTTCGTTCACCGCCACGGTAGGCGCGAGCTCTGTGACGAGTCCCTCCCCGTCGAATCGGTCGAGAATGAAGCGCTGGAGTGAGACCTCGGTGATCGAAGTTCCGGCGCGGACGGCGTCCCGAACTCGAGCGAACGCGGCGCCGAAGATTCCGTGGAGGCGCTTCCCCGTTTCGATGTGGTCGCGGCGCGCCTCGGGCGACAGAACCCCGCCGAATCGCTGCGCGAGGTTCGCCGAGGAAATGACCGGCGCCCCCGCGGCTCGAACCAACTCGATCGTTCCCGCGTCCACGCGCGAGAGATACGGAAGGCGCGCGAGCGGAGAGTACTCCATGGCGATCGAGGGGGCGATGCCGCCCGAAGGACCGATCGAGGCGACGATGCTTCCCACCGCATCGGCAATCGCCCGGTCGAGTTCGCCCCATGACAGGTAGATGGTCGTCTCGCCTGGGAGCGGATCGAGGCTTCGGGGCTCGATGCGGTGAACGATTCGTCGCGGCGTACCCCGCGCGGGGATGAGATAGAACCAGCGCCGCGAGTCCTTCGCCCGATCCTGAATCCGATCGAGCCCCAGCACCGCCGGCGCGATCGGGTTCGAGCCGTGAAAGTCGTAGAGGAGCCAGGCGCCGATCTCCTCCTCGCGGAGCGCTGCCTGAATCGCCGCCACGCGCTCGGCCAACTCCTTCGCGAGCGCCGCCCGGGCGTCGGCGGGCGCCGGCGGAGGAGAAGCCGGCATGGTCATCGCCGCTCTCCGTCCCCGTGGAACCGGCCGGCGATCACCTCTCGGAGCGCAGGCATTCCCTCGCGCGTCAGGGCCGAGACAAATACCGCCCCGGGATGCTGGGCTCGGAGCCCGATGAGGGCAATCTCGTCATCGAGCGCGTCGATCTTGTTGAAGACGAGGAGCCGGGGACGCTCGAGCGCTCCGAGTTCCTCGAGAACGGTGTTCACCGCCTCGATGTGCGCGTCCGGGTCGGTCTCGGCGGCGTCCACGACGTGGAGTAGCAGATCGGCCTCGGTGACTTCCTCCAACGTGGCGCGGAACGAGGCGACCAGATGCGCCGGAAGCTTTCGGATGAATCCAACCGTGTCGGTGAGGAGGACCTGCACCTTCCCCTCCGAGGCGATGACGCGGGTCGTAGGATCGAGCGTGGCGAAGAGCTGGTTTTCCACGTAGACCTTGGCTTTCGCGAGGGCGTTGAAGAGTGTGGATTTCCCGGCGTTGGTGTAACCGACGAGCGAGACCTTGAAACAATCCTTCCGCCCCCTTCGCTGCACGCGCCGTTCGCGAACCACCCCTTCCAGCTCACGTTTCAGGCGCGCGAGCCGCTCACGGATCTTCCGGCGGTCTACTTCCAGCTGCGTCTCACCCGGCCCACGCGCGCCGATCCCGCCGGCCTGCTGTCCGAGATGGGTCCACATGCGCGTGAGGCGGGGAAGCAGGTACTCGAGTTGCGCCAGCTCCACCTGAAGGCGCGCTTCCCGTGTGCGAGCGCGGCGCGCGAAGATGTCGAGAATGAGCGCGCTTCGGTCCACGACGCGCATTCCCGTCTCCTTCTCCAGATTCCGCTGTTGTCCCGGCGAGAGATCGTCGTCGAGGAGGAGGAGCCCCGCCTTCTCTTCGACGGCGAGTTCCTGTATCTCTTCGATCTTCCCTTTGCTGAGAAACGTAGAGGCGCGAACCGCGCCGCGGCGTTGCAGCACCTGCCCGCGCACCTGCGCTCCCGCCGTCTCGGCCAGGAGTTTCAGTTCCGCCAGTGTGATCGAGGCCTCCCCGCCGCGCGTGGAGCGGCCGGCCAGAATGGCTCGATCGGGCTTCCCCGCGGGCTTTGCAGTACCGGCGGGCCCTACGTCTTCCGAGGTGGTGTCCGCTTCGTGGCTATGACGCGGGCGCGATTTCGAGGTCGTACGGGATGTTGTCCGCGAGGTTTTCAAACGTTCCATCCGGTCGGGCGTAGACAACGTCCTCGAGGCGGACGCCCATGCCGCGGGAGGGATAATAGAGACCCGGCTCGATCGTGAAGAGCGAGCCCGGTTCGAGCCGGTCGGGATTGTTGACGGGTCCGCCGAGATTCGGGCGCTCGTGGACCTCGAGGCCGATGCCGTGGCCGAGGCCGTGCACGTATCCCTCTTCCAGCCGATCGTCCTGCCGAATGGTGCGGTGCCCGTGCTTCTCGAAGAAGTCGCAGACGCGGTCCTGGTAGGAGCGGCCGCGCGCCTGCAGTTTGAGCGCGTCGATCGAATCGCGGAGCGAGTCGCGGACGCAGGAGTGGACGGCGCGGAGGTCGTCCGAAGCCCGGCCCACGCAGTAGGTGCGCGTCACGTCGAAGAAGTAGCCCCCTCCGGCCTGCACCGGGTAGAGATCGATGACGATCGACGCTCCCTCCTCCAGCACATCGGCGTCGTTCCCCGAGTTGTGCGGCACGCCGGCATCCCGACCTTGCGCCACGATATTTCCGCCCGGCTCCTCGAGCCCCGCTTCGAAAAACGTCCGGCGGATGCCGCGACGGAGTCGTCCGACCGTCACCCACCCCTCGTCGTCGCGGAGGCGCTTTCCATCCAGGCGGCCTCGCCCGATCATCTCGCGGACGCGGGCGTAGGCGGTCGCGCAGACCGCCCCGACCTTCTTCACTTCCGCCAGCTCGGCTTCGTCCTTCGTGAGGCGCGCCTGGAGGAAGAGGTCGGGATCGCTGTCCTCGATCAGCTCGAGATCGGGGCGGCGCTCCCGAAGCCGGCGGAGGATGTGGTAATAGCGACCGACCGGCCCGGTGCCGTCCACCAAGAGCCTGCCGCTCACGCCGAGGGCGCGAAGCGTCTCGTCCAAGAAACGCGCGTAAGCGGGGGCCGCCGCTCCCTCTTCCTCCAGGATCTTCCGGTAGCCGCGGTCCCCATAGGTGCTCAACTCGAACCCGGTCGTGGCCGCGCCATCCCGCTCCATCGAGGCATGCACCAAGTGCGGGCGGCCGCCGCGCTTCCAAACGACCACGCCCGTGCTCAGGTCGGCGCGAGGCCCCACGACGTAGCGGAACGTCGCGTTCGGAGTTTCGGTCTTCAGAACGAGGGCGGCGTCATAGCCCCGCTCCCCCAAAAGCTTCTCGATGTCAGCGCGCATGGTTCGCTCCGAATGCGGCGACGGCGCGCCGGTTGGTGGTTGACGTCATGTACGGAAGAGGACCTGCTCGTTCGAGAAGAGCCGCACGGCGATGACGATCATGAGCGCGGCAAGCAGGCTGCTCGATCCGATGGCGGCGAAGGCGTGCGACGCCTGCACCGTGTCGGTGAGAATCTCACGCTGCAGGAGTGCCGTGTTGAGAATCGGCACGAAGAACTGCTTCAGGGGGACCGACTCCGACTGTGTGAACGAACTGAGCCCCAGGAAGACCGACGCCATATAGACGTACGTCGCGTACGTCTGTCCTTCGCGCATGCTCCGCGCGAAGCATCCGATGGCCACGAGAATGGCGCTGAGGAAGATGGCCGCCGGAAGGAGCGTGAGGAAAAGAAGGAGCATCTTCTCCGGGCTCACGGAGAGTTCCAGTGCTTGGCTCTTCATGACCGTGAGGTGGGCGGCCAGCACGCCGAACGAGAGCCAAAGGCCCAAGATGCCCGTCACGGCGCCCGTGAGGGAGGCGGCTAGGACTGCCATGACCTTTCCGATCACGAGTTCGGCGCGAGTCGCCGCGCTCGCGAGAATCGTCTCGAGCGTGCTCCGCTCCTTCTCGCCGGTCGTGGCGTCGATCGCGGTCTGCATGGCGCCCGCCGCCACCATGAAGATGAGGAGATACGGGATCAGGAGCGCCGCGATGTAGCCTCCGAGTTCCTTCTTGGACGAGATGTCCTTCCGCTCCACGGTGAGCGCCGGAGGCGCCGTGGCGTTCGCGCCGCGGCTCTTGGCCCATTCGAGGGTGAGCGCCTGTCGGACTTCGTCCATCGCCGGTTTCAGCCGCTTGGCGGTTTCCGACGACTTGTTGTCCGCATCTTTGTAGCGAAGTTCCACTTTCACGCTGTCGCCGCGCGCGATCATCCCCGCGAGATCGGGCGGGAGGACGAGGAGCGCCTGCACGTCCGCCGCATCGTAGGTCGCCGGCTCTTGATCGAATGGCACGACGGTGACCCCTTCGACCGCGGCCACCTTTTCGGATGCGGCGGGAAACTGCGCCGCGCCCACGATGCCGACCCGAACGGAGAAGGCTTTCGCCTCTTCGTCGTTCTTCGACTGGATGTAACCCATGAGCATGAGGAGCGCCGGGTAGAGCAAGAACGGGAAGACGAAGATCGCGAAGATCGTTCTCCCGTCCCGGAGCGTGTCGATCAGTTCCTTCCGGAAGACGGCCATCGTCCTACCGGTCATCGAGCCCTCCCTTCACCGCCTCGACGAATACATCTTCGAGGCTTCCCGATCCGTTCCCCGCGCCGAGCGTCGCGAGCGTTCCTTGCTTCAAGATGGACCCCTTCTCGATGATGGCGATCTCGTCGCAGATCCGCTCCGCCTCCGTCATGATATGGGTCGAGAAGATAACCGTCCTTCCACGCTTCTTGAGATCCAGGACCAGCGCCAGCACTTCACGCGCCCCGAAGACATCGAGACCCGACGTCGGCTCGTCGAAAATCAGGACTTCCGGATCGTGCACGACGACGCGGGCGATAGAGAGCCGCTGCTTCATCCCGGTCGACATCTTGCCGACGCGCTTGTCGAGGAGCCCGTCGAGAGCGAACGGCTTCGTGAGCGCGTCGATGCGCGCCGGAATCGCGGACGGCTCCATTCCCGCGAGCGTGCCGAAGTAGGTGAGGAGTTCTCGCCCGGTGAGGCGATCGTAGAGTTTCGTATCGCCGGAGAGATAGCCGATACGGCGGCGGACCTCCGCCGGTTTCTGAATAATATCGAAGCCCGCGACCTTCGCGGTTCCGGCCGACGGCGAGAGAATCGTGGCGAGCATGCGCAGTGTCGTCGTCTTGCCTGCGCCGTTTCGACCGAGCAGTCCGAAGACCTGTCCCGGGCGGCAGGTGAAGGAGATGTCCTTCACCGCCGGGACGTCCCCCTTCTTCCGGTCGTGAAACGTTTTTCGTAATCCTTGGACTTCGATCAAGAAAACTCCCTCGTCTCGAGGAATGTCGCGGCCGGAGCCATTTCCAGGCCAAGAGCGCTGAGTCTAGGAACCGCGAGAGAGGGTGTCAACGCGAGGGGGGCGAATCTCGTATTGAAGCCGAACGTCTAAATAGGTACCTTTAGGGACGAGCGCGTAGGGGCGCGCCGATAACCGATACTGTTGCAACTACTTGCGAAGGAGTTCAGAAAAATGTCCCAGGCCGTTCTCGAAGTAACCGACAGCACGTTCGACGCCGAGGTGCTGCAGTCGCAAGTTCCCGTGCTCGTCGACTTCTGGGCTACCTGGTGCGGCCCCTGCCGGATGATCGCCCCCGTCGTGGAAGAAGTGGCGAAGCTGTACGAGGGCAGGGTGAAGGTGGCGAAGGTGGACGTGGACAATAATGTTCGCATCGCGACCAAGTTCGACATTCGAAGCATTCCGACGCTCTACATCTTCAAGGGCGGAAAGGTCGTGCAGACGATCGTCGGCGCCGTTCCGAAGAACCAGCTCACGATGGCGCTGGACGGGGTGCTCGCCTAGAAGAACGCGCCGCAAGATGAGGCGATTGGGTTCGCCGCGGCGCTCCTAGTTCTCGAATCCCATCTTCTTCAGAAATGCCGCCCACCGCGGATCGCCGTGAAGCGAACGAAAGAGCGGTTCCACTCTCACTTCGGCGAGGCCGGGATCGCGACTGATGTAGGCACGCTCGAGCCATTCAAACGCGCGATCCTTCTCGCCGCGGTACGAATAGGCGCCCGCGATTTGGAACAAGGCCTCCTTCGCGTGGTTCCGCACCAATTCTTTGAGCGCCGCATCCGAGGAGTCGCGCATCCCCTGAGCGTGCCGCGCGAGCGCGATTCCCTGAAGTCGGTAGTACGGCACCGGGACTTTCTCGAATTGGGCGCGCGCTTCTTCGGCGCGCCCCTCCGCCAGCCGAACCAGCCCCATTCCGTAGGGGAGAAATCCGTTTTGGGGCCCGAGTTCGAGTGCTTTCTGGAGCGCCCCTTCCGCTTCCTTCAGCCGTCCGGCCTGATAGGCGTGCGCGCCCCAGTTCCGAAGCGCCGAGACGCTCAGTGGATCGAGTTCGGCGGCGCGGCGGTCGAGTTCGATTGCCTCGTCCAATTTTCCGAGCGAGGCGAAGGCCCCGGCCACGGCGTGAACGACGTCCGCGTTTCCAGGCGCGAGCGCTAGAGCGCGGCGGTACGAGGAGTCGGCCACGCTCCAATTCCAGTCGTGCCAGAGGCTCACCCATCCGAGCGCCACGTGCCCCTCGGCCAGGTTCGGCTCGAGGCGGAGCGCGCGCTGGGCCGCTTCCCGGGCGCGCGTGTAGCCCGCCTCGCCGGCCGGAGCCCATCCCCACGAGGCCTGCGCCATCTGCGCGCGCGAGAGGCCGGCCCACGCGAGCGCGTTCGCCGGATCGAGATCGACCGCGCGCTTGAAAAAGTCGATCGCTTTCGCCATGTCGGCATCGTTGAAGCGATCGTAGAAGAAGCGGCCCTGGAGATAGAGGCGATAGGCTTCGGCGTTCGTGCCTCGGCCGGTTGAGGCCGCCTTGAGAGCGGCATCGCTCAACGCCGGGTCGGTTCCACCGGCCTTTCCGCCTCGCAGCGCTACTCGCAGTTCTTTCACCACCGCGCGCGCGATCCGGTCCTGGACGGAAAAGACGTCGTCGAGTTTCAGGTCGTACGTCTCGGACCAGACGTGAAATCCATCCGACGACTTGATGAGCTGCGCCGTGATCCGATAGCGGTCGCCGGCCCTTCGCACGCTCCCTTCGAGCACGTGCCCGACGTGGAGCTGGCGCCCCACCTCGGGGACCTGCACCTCTTTCCCTTTGAAACTGAACGACGAGGTTCTCGCCGCCACGTGGACGTCCTTCAGGTTTGCGAGCACGTTCAGGAGTTCTTCGCTGATTCCGTCGGCGAAGTATTCCTGGTCGCGCTGGGGGCTCAAATCGACGAATGGAAGGACGGCAATGGACGCGAATTCCGCGGGAGTCGCGGCGTGTGTCGCGGCGTGCCGTGCTTCCCAGAAGCGATAGCCGCCGATCGCCACGGCCGCGGCGATCACGAGGAGGGCTGGCAGGACCCACCGCCCACCTCGGCGGCTTTGTACCGCGGGTTCATCGACGGCGATTCCGCGAGACGCCGGGTCGGCGATGCGCTCCACCGACGAATCCTTCGCCACGAGTCGGAGCTCGTTCCGGACTTCCTTGGCGGATGGAACGCGGTCGGCGGGATTCTTCTCCAGGCACCACTCGACGATTCGAACGAAGTCGGCGGGGAGATCGCCGCGGAGTGAGGTCATCGGCACGGGGGTGTCACGCAGGATCGAGGAAGCGAGGTCGGCGGAACTCCTCCCCTGGAAGGGGCGTTTTCCGGTCGTCAGCTCATAGAGCATGGCGCCGAGCGAGAAGAGGTCGGTCCGCCCGTCCACCGCCTCGCCGCGTAGTTGCTCCGGCGCCATGTAGGGCACCGTCCC
>JANMQV010000162.1:0-5200 GCA_031370645.1 Candidatus Eiseniibacteriota bacterium
TCGAGCCAGGCGGCGCGCCGCGAGACCCACGCGGGCACGGCTCCGATCGGCGGTTGTGCGTTCGCGGGGCGCGATGCCGCGGAGGCCACGAGCAACGCGATCAGGAAGAGCGCGCGGAGCCGGCGACCCGATCGCCGCCACGCAGCGCGAATCGAGCCCTCGCGTGCCGCGGGCTCGATCATCATGAGATCAGCGAACGACGACCAGTCGCGTCGTCTGCGACTTGCCGAAAAGGGTCACCTTCGCGAAATAGACTCCCGCGCCGGCAGCCGCGCCGGCGCGATCCCGGCCGTCCCACGACGCGCCGAATTCGTGCGCGAGAAGTGGGTCGATGGCGGCGATCAACTCCCGCACCAGGCGCCCCTTCACGTCGTAGATGCGGACGACGGGACGCTCGCCCGGGTGCGGTAGCCCGTCAGGCGCGCTGAATCGGAACCGGAGCGATCCCGAAGAGGAAGTACCGGCGAAGTACGGAATCGGCCCCGCGCGAAACGTCACGCGGCGCGGTGTCGGCGCCGGCGTCTGCCGGGCGGCCACCACGATGTCGTCGACGTACCAGCCTTCGTAGTAGCGGACGAGGCTCCCGAATTGATCGCGCGGTTCGTTCGCGTCGTCACTGGCAAATCGGAACCGGAGCCGCGCGGGCCCCTCGTAGGCGGAGAGATCCGCGACAAACTTCCGCCACGCCCCGCTCGATCCGGCGATCACGCTCGAGCCGGCGAGTGCCGTGCCCGCGTTGAACTCGATGATGTAGGGATAGCCGTCGTCCACCGTGATGGGGACCCACGAGCCGCCGAACATGGAGATCTCGAGCCGTCCTCCGTCCCACGCTCCCGTGCCGCCGTTTGTCTCGCTATCGATCCAAGACCAGAACGCGACTTGCGAGTTCGCGGCCAAATCGAATCCTGGCGAGACGAGCCCCGCGTCTTGATTGTTTCGGTACGTCTGCTGCTCGTTCGATCCCGTATTGAGCGCGTTCTGGCTCCCCACCTTGGCGCCGTACGATCCGCCGTGGACTCGAACCTGTGTGCGATGCCAATCGTTGAGGACCGAAGGGGAGATCGGCGCGCTACTCCAGCCGCTGGCCGTGAAGTCGCTCTCAAAGTTCTCGGCGAGTCCGGCGCCTTCTCCAATCGTCAGCGCGAAGTCCTGGGAGCCGGAGATGGTGCCGGCGTTCCTCCACGAAAGCCGGAGCATCACGATTCGCGGTAGCGTCACCGGCGTGCCGAAGGTCACCGTGAAGGAGGTGTATGGGGATCCCACTTGCCCCGTCGCCAGAGGCCCTCCAGCCGCGCTCCCCTGGTCGATCGTCACGAGGGGATCGAGCGATGTGAGCGTGTAGAAGAATCCAGTCGGGTCGCTCGTTCCCACGTTCTTGACCTGAAGCGTGAGATCCCCGGTCTCGGCGGGATCGGGATGGTTGTCGAAGCCGTCCTGGTACGTGACGCCGACCACGCGGAGGTCGGGACCGGTCGACAGCACGAGATCGAACGAAACGGAGTCGCTCGCGTCGACGCTTCCACCCGTGATATTCGCGAGCCGCACCGCGGTGTCGAAGCCGTTGTAGTCGCGCGAATCGGGACTCGTCGACTCGGTCCAGAACCGGCGAAGGAGCGTTCCAGGCCAGAAGTCCTTGTCGTCGCCGAAATTGCCGAGGGACGATTCGAGATCGTCGAGGCTCACGCTGTCGGCCACCACGACGCGAACGCGGTAGTTCGCGGGGCCGCTCAGGTTGTCCTGCTGCGTATCGTCGACGTGATAGATGAGAAGTCCGTCGCCCGGAAGATACCGATCGCTTTTCGTCTTCTGGCGGTTCTCGAGAAGGAAGTATTCGCTCCCCGGCTCCCCGTTGGTCCAGACGCGAAGCGATCCGCCTCCGCCGGTCGCCGGTCCGAGCTTATAGCTACCACCGGCGGTCGGGATCACAATCGGGTCGAATCCGAGGTACTGCCGCGACCAGGCGTCGAGACTGCTCGGCACGGAACCGAAGACTCCCTCGCCGTTGAACGGCAGGTAATTCCCCAAACCCATGAGCGAGTAGAAACCGAGCCCCGCGCCGACCGGATCGTAGAGATCGGGCAATCCGATCGTGTGGCCGAACTCGTGGCAGTACGTCCCGACGGCGCCGTCGGCGGGATGCTCGTTGTACTCGGCGGTCATGAAATAGAGAAACCCGCGAACCCCTCCGAGGGTGATGCCGGGGAGACAGCCGGGGCCGCTCCCGGTGCCAGGGCAGGGCGAGTAGATGGCCGTGCCGGCCTCGTGCGACCAGAGATAGTTGAACGCCTGATTCCCGGCGACGACTTCTCCGCCGTAGCCCGGGTGAATCACGCAGACGGCGTCGACGTAGCCGTCGTCGTCGCCACTATGCGAGATACCGTCGGGGCCGTCGTTGTCGAAGTAGCCGAGCTTCCCGTCGAAGTCGGTGTACCCCGCGTCCATCGCGTCCTCGGCGAGCTTCTGCGCGCTTCGCGGATAGCCGCCGAAGTCGAGTCCAGCCGCCCCGTTCACGTAGTAGGCGTAGGAGTGCGGCATGTCCATCCACTTCGACGTCACCTGACCCGAGATGAGAAGGCGGCCGTTCGAGACCTCGCGGTAATACTCGCGCACGCTCGTGATGCCGTCGTTCGGGTCTTCGCTGAAGAAGAGGCGTTGGTAGTAAGCGGGCGTGCTCTTCGAGGACGGCTTCACCGCTCCGCCGAATTGGTCGGAGGGAAACTGGGTCAGCACGACGAGAATGTTCCGACGTGCCACACCGCCACGCGGATAGCGGGACGGACTGAGCGCGAACGCCTCGTGCACCTTGTCGGCGCCGCCCGCGCGGAGTTCGCTCCAGCGACGGATCTGCTCACGGATCTCGGCCTCTTGCGGCGTGCCCCTCGCCCGCTCGAGGAGCCATGGCGCGGGCGCGGCGGCGCGGGCCGTCCCCGCGGCGCCGAGCAGCGCCAGCGTCGCGGCGAGGAGCGAAACGAGCATCCGGACGCCGCCCCGGCCGACCAGCGTTTGCGAGCGAACCTTCACGCGAGACCTCCCTGCGCCGTCGTTATTCCCACTCGATCGTGGCGGGCGGCTTTGAGCTGATGTCGTAGACGACGCGATTCACGCCGCGGACTTCGTTCACGATTCGGGACGAGACGCGCGCCAGGAAGGTGTCGGGAAGGCGCGCCCAGTCGGCGGTCATCCCATCGCTCGAGGTCACCGCCCGGAGCGCCACGACTTGGTCGTACGTTCGCCCATCTCCCATGACCCCCACGGTCCGAACCGGTAGCAGCACCGCGAACGCCTGCCAGACCGAATCGTAGAGTCCCGCCAGGCGGAGTTCCGAGATAAAGATATCGTCCGCTTCGGCGAGGGTCTCCAGCCCTTCTTCGGAAATCGGCCCCAGGAGGCGCACGGCGAGTCCCGGCCCCGGGAAGGGGTGCCGCCCCAGAACGGCCGGCGGAAGGCCCAGGAGGGCCCCCAGGGCCCTCACCTCATCCTTGAATAAATCCCGCAGAGGCTCCACTAGTTCCATCCGCATGTGCTCGGGAAGCCCGCCGACGTTGTGGTGCGACTTTATTTTGGCCGAGGGGCCCCGAGTGGAGATGCTTTCGATGACGTCGGGGTAGAGCGTCCCCTGGGCCAGGAAGTCGGCTCCCCCGAGCTCGTGCGACTTCTCGTCGAAGACCTCGATGAAGACCCGCCCGATCGTCTTCCGCTTCTCTTCCGGATCGAAGATTCCCGCGAGTTCATCGAGGAACCGGCGCCGGGCGTCCACGACCACGAGGTCGGTGCCGATGACGCCGGCCATCGCGGCGCGAACCTCCGCCGCCTCGTTCTTCCGTAGAAGCCCGTGATCGACGAAGACGGCGCGAACCTGCCCGGGAATCGCCTTGTGGAGTAGCGCCGCCACGACCGAGGAGTCGACACCGCCGCTCAACCCGCAAATGACGCGGCCCTGCTTCACCTGGGCGCGGATCTTCGCCGTTTGTTCCTCGAGCACCTGTCCCATCGTCCAGTCGCCCCGGAATCCGCAAATGTCGAAGAGGAAGTTCCGATAGACCTGCATGCCGAAATCCGTGTGCGCCACCTCGGGGTGGAACTGGACGGCGAAGACGCGAGTCTCGTTGTTCTCCATCGCCGCCAAAACGCCCGAGTCGGTGCCGGCGAGCCTTCCGAACCCCGTGGGCAGCGTCTCGACCGTGTCGCCGTGGCTCGCCCAGACGCGGCTCGACGCCGGCACGCCCTTGAGGATCTTCCCCTCGCGTTCGACCGCGAGCGTCGCCATGCCGTACTCGCGGCGATTGCTGGGACGAACGCTTCCGCCCAAATCGCGGGCGAGGAGCTGCATGCCGTAGCAGACGCCAAGCACGGGAGCACCGGCGTCGAGCGTTCCCTTCGGAATGCCCGGCGCCCCATCTTCCAAGACGCTGCTCGGACCGCCCGAGAGAATGATCCCCTTCGGCTTCCAGCGCGCGATTTGTTCGGCGGTGACATGCGGCCCATGGACCTCCGCGTAGACGCCGAGCTCGCGCGCGCGCCGCGCGATGAGCTGCGTGAATTGGGAACCGAAATCGAGGATGAGAAGGAGTTCGTGGCTCAATGCAGGAAGCACCGTTCGCCGGTGAGAAGCATCGCCATTCCGGCGGCGTCGGCGGCCGCGACCGATTCCGCGTCGCGCACCGACCCGCCCGGCTGAGCGATCGCGGCAATCCCGGCTTGGGCCGCGAGCTCCACCGAATCGGAGAATGGAAAGAAGGCGTCCGAGAGAAGCACCGCGCCGCGAACGTCGTGTCCCGACCGCTCGGCTTTGAGGAGCGCGATCCGCACCGAGTCGACGCGCGACGACTGACCCGCGCCGATGCCGAGCGTGCGCCCCCCCCTCACGATCACGATGGCGTTCGAGACGACATGCCGCGTCACCTTCCAGCCGAAGCGAAGATCGGAGAGTTCCGACGCCGACGCCGGACGCTTCGTCACTGCCTTCCAGCGATCGAACGCCGGCGGCGCCGGGCGCGTCTGCACGAGAAGTCCGCCGAGGAGTCCGCGCGAGGCGATCGGATCCGACGCCTCCCGCAGAAGTCCAGGAACGTCGAGGATCACAAGATTCTTTCGGAGCGCGTCGAGGCGCTCCGGGCTCGCCGTGATCTCCGGCGCTAAAACGACTTCGTAGAAGAAGCTTCCGATCGCGTCGAGCGCCGCGTCGTCGAGCGGGCGGTTG
>JANMQV010000177.1:0-14617 GCA_031370645.1 Candidatus Eiseniibacteriota bacterium
AGATAGAACTGATCGCCGCTTTGGGACTTGAACGGCTCGCCGCGGAGCGTGCCGATCCCGCCGAGATCCCAAATCTTCTGTGCCGGGAGGCTCCCCGAGCGTGTGGAACCGAGAATCGCGCGGGCGCGGAAGCCCTGGCCCGGCGAAAGTCGCTGGCGGAGATTTCCCTGGATGCGGATCCGGCCGTAATCGAAATCGCGTTCGATCGGCGCGCCGGCGCGCTCGTAGCGAACGATGATCCGCGACCCGCCTTTCGGCGGAAGCACGGCGGGCCCCACGCGGACCGCGCCCCAGACGAGACCCTCCTCGCCGCGTTCGATGGCGGGGTTCGCGCGGAAGAGGTCGTCCACGCCCCACGCGGCCACGCGCGTTTCGACGTCGAGTGGGTTCTGATCTTCCAAGCGCGCGCCGGCGGAGAACCCGGCGTCGCGGCCCGGAGTGACGGAGAGGTGCCCTTCGAAGCCCTCGGCCTCGTAATAGTCGAGGTAGTCCTTTCGCGAGAGGAGCGCGAAGAGACTGTTCTCGAATTCGCTCACGATCCAGGCGTCCTCGCTCGCGGTGCGGCGATAGATGCTCCCACCGATCGTGACGGTGCGGGCGCGTCCGATCGGCACGTCGGCGGCGAATTCGGCAAGGAGCCGCTCCCGCGAGATCGCAACCGTCGCTTGCGCGCGAAGAAGCGGGAGCGGATCGACTTCATTTCGAACGGAGAGCCCGACGGTGGGTGCGGGACCGTCGACGCGGTTGTAGCGGAATCCGATCACCGGCGCGAGGCGATATTCCTCGGGGAGCCCCATCGAGAGCGTCTCCCACTCGGCCGGCTGCGCGGCGGGAAGGGGCGCGGTCGCCGCGGGGGCTCGCAACGAATCGGCGGCGGCCGAGATGGCGGCGGCGGCGCCCGTCACCGCGGTCGCCGTGTCCTCCACCGGGCCGGCGACGCACCCCGCCGCTCCAAGGAGCCCGAGCGCGCCGAATAGCCCCATCGCGCAGCGGCGTCCGAGCACGCCTGCCCGGCGGGCCACGGCAGCAAGTCCGCGCCGCGACTCGCCCCGCGCGCGCCTCACCTCAGGAGGCCGACGCATCGCGCGTGAGTCCATAGCGCTTGATCTTCCGGTGAAGTTAGCCGAGATCCATGCCGAGCCGTCGCGCCGCCTCGCTCACGTTCCAGTCGCACTGGCGAAGCGTGGAGTGGATGGTGTCGCGTTCGGCCTTGTCGCGCGCCTGCTTGATCTCGCTCGGCGGCCCGTCGTCGTCGTCGGGCGGTAGGACTTCCTCCACCTCGGTCGGCCCGATCGACTCGCCGTCGGTCATGATCAGAAGTCTCTCGATCAGGTTCTTCAACTCGCGGATGTTCCCAGGCCAGCCGTAGCGGGAGAGGCGCTCCATTGCCTCCGGCGTCACTTCGCGCCGCGGCCGCCCGTGCTCGGCGCTGAGGCGCGTCACGAAGTGCTCCACCAAAAGCGGCACGTCGTCCCGGCGCGCGCGGAGCGGCGGCAGGTGGATCGGCACGACGTTCAGCCGGTAGTAGAGGTCCTCGCGAAATTTCCCCGACTGAATTTCGGCCTGCAGATCCTTGTTCGTGGCCGAGACGATCCGCGCGTCGACCGAGATCGTCTTCGTCGCGCCGAGCCGCTCGATCTCACCGGTCTCGATGGCGCGAAGGAACTTCGCCTGCGTCTCGAGGCTCATGTCGCCGACTTCATCGAGGAAGAGCGTGCCGCCGTCGGCCGCCTCCAGACGTCCCCGCTTGAGTTGCACGGCGCCGGTGAAGGCGCCCTTCTCGTAGCCGAATAGTTCGCTCTCCACGAGGTCCTTGGGGAGCGCGGCGCAGTTCATCTTCTCGAACGGCCCACGCGCGCGGGCGCTCAGTCGGTGAATGGCGCGCGCCACCAATTCCTTCCCCGACCCGCTCTCGCCGGTCACGAAGACCTTGGCTTCGGTCTTCGCCACCTTCGCGATCTCGCCGCGAATCTGCTCGATCGACTTACTCTTGCCGATCATCTCGTCCACGCCGCCGACGCGCTCGCGGAGCCGCTCGTTCTCGCGGCGAAGCGCGCGCAATTCGAGCGCCCGCTCCGCCGTGACCTGAAGCCGCTCCGGCCCGAACGGCTTTTCAAGGAAATCGGCCGCGCCGAGTCGGATCGCCTTCACCGCCTCTTCGATCGTCCCGTGTCCCGAGAGGAGCACCACTGGGAGATCGGGGACCGCGGCCTTCGCCGCTTCCAGGAGCGCGAGGCCGTCCTTCCCGGGAAGACGAAGATCGGTTAGCAGGAGATCGACCCGCTCGTTCGCGAGAATCTTCTCGGCATCCTCGGCGTTCGTGGCGGTCAGCACGTCGTAGTAGCGCTTCAGCGTCCCCGCGATCTCGAGGAGGATCGACGGCTCGTCGTCCACGACGAGAACGCGCGTCTTCGGGGTAGCGCTCATCGGGCGGGCTCCGCGCCGGGAGAAGAAGCCGGGGCGCCTCCGTCCGGCGCGGACGGAAGGGCGACGGTGGCGCGCGTTCCCGCGCCGGGGCTCGACGTCAGCACGAAGCGGCCGCCATGTTGTTCCACGATTCGTTGAACCAGTGTCAGTCCCAATCCGCTCCCGCTCGATTTGGTTGTGAAGCCGGGATGCCCCGCCCGTTCGAGGGTCGAGGGATCCATTCCCGGCCCAGTGTCGACGACTTCCAAGAGCACGCCGCCGCCGGGCGCCCCATCGCGACAAACGTGCAGCGTGATCTCCCCCTGTCCGCCCATGGCGTCGAGCGCGTTCTTGATGAGGTTCACGAGCACGCGCTGAATCTGTCCCGGGTCGGCCCAGGCTACGGGAACCGACGCCTCCGCCTCAACGCGGAATGTGACGGGGGAACTCCCGCGATAAAGGCGCGCCACGTCCTCCACCAGCGCCGTGAGATCGCATGCCTGGAATTTCGGCTCCGGAAGCTGCGCCACCGACGAGAAGGCGGTGGCGAATTCCTGGAGCGAGCGGACCTCGCGGAGGATCGAATCGGTGTTCTCGCGCACGACCTCCGCACGCGGCCCCTCGTCGCGGCGCGATTCCTCTTGGAGCCGCTGAAGCGCGAATTGGATCGGCGTGAGTGGATTTCGGATCTCGTGCGCCACCGCGCGCGCCACCTCGCGCCACGCCGCCAGCCGCTCCGCTTTCAGGAGCGCGCGCCGCGACGACTGGATCTCCTCCACCATCCGATTGAAGGCGCGGCCGAGATAGCGAACCTCCGTCGTGCCACGGGGCGCCACGCGATGATCGAGATCGCCCTGCGTCACGCGCTCCATTCCCGAGCGAAGTTCCAGCACCGGGCGCGCGATCCCGCGCGATACCGCGACCGCCAGCACGAAGGAGAGGAGGCCGAGGATCACGGTCCAGAGGGCGGCGAAGATCCAGAGGCCACGTTGCGAGAGGGAGGTGTAGATCCCGAGCCGCCGGTACATGGTGAGATTCTTCTGGAGTGATTCGATCTCGGAGGAGACTTCGGGGTCGAGTTGGTATCCGGTGAGGATGACGTGAGTCCCCCCGAGCGCCACGACGCCGCTCACCTGGCGCGGCACTTCGCCGCCCGAGACGATTCCCCCTTCTTCGCGCGCGCTGAGGAGCGATGCTTTGTCGGGCGCCGGAAGGGTGATCCGCGGGCCCAAGCGCGCGCCGAAGAGGCGCTTCGCTGTCTCGCCGCTCAGATCGTAGAGGCAGATGTAGTCGAGCCCTCGGCTCCTCGCCTCGTCGCGCAGGTATTTTTCGAGCGCGGGGAACTGCCTCGCTTGGAAGAGGCGGACCGTTTCGCTGTCGAGCGCCAGGACTTCGCCGTGCTGACGCGCGTCGCTCCCGAGCCGTTCGATTCCCTGGCGGATCACCTCGAGCGACTGTCCCAACGCGCGCTCCGTCTCGGGGTTCCGGAGCATGGCGAGACTCTTGGCGAGATATTGGGTGACCGCGAAGGTGAGACCGAGGCTCGGAATGAGGGCGACGAGGAAAAAGAGCGCGAGGAGACGCCCGCGCAGCGTGCGGAACATCGCGCGCTCCGCGCCTTAGCGCGGCGGCTCCTCCGCCATGCCGGCCAGCTGCCCGCAGGCGGCGCCGATGTCGACCCCCTGGCTGTAGCGCACCGTCACCGCGGCGACTCGCGGCCCGAGGTAGTCGACGAATCGCTGGATCCGATCGGCGGACGGACGCTTGAATTTCCCCGGTCCGATCGGGTTGTAGGGGATGAGGTTGATCTTGCAGGGAATCTGACCGACCAGGCGGACCAATTTCGCCGCGTCGCCGACCGAATCGTTGATCTCTTCGATGAGGATGTATTCGAACGTCACGCGCCGCCCCGTCACTTCGACGTGGTGGTTCACTGCTTTCATGAGCGGCGCCAGCGGGAAGGTGCGGTTCACCGGCATCAATTTCGAACGCGCGGCGTCCGTCGCGGCGTGAAGCGAGATGGCGAGCCGGTAGCGATGCCCCTCGTTCGCCAGGCGTAAGATTTGAGGCACGAGTCCGACGGTGGAGATCGTGATCCGCTTCGGCGTGATGCCGATGCCCGTCGGCGCCGGAAGCGTGAGGAGTCCGAGCGCCGTGATGACCGCGTCGTAGTTCTCGAGCGGCTCGCCCATCCCCATCATGACCACATTGAAATCGGATACGCCCGGGGGGAGTTCGCGCCGCAGGCGAAGCGCCTGCTCCAGGATTTCTCCCGCCGTGAGATTCCGCCCGCGGCCCATGCGTCCAGTGGCGCAGAAGCGGCAGGCGAAGCCGCAGCCGTGCTGCGACGAGAGGCAGAAGGTGACGCGCTTCGGGGTCGACATGTAGACCGATTCGACGATGCCGCCGTCGGGAAGCGCGAGCGCGAACTTTCGCGTCTTCCTGTCGGGCGTCTCGCGCCGCGTGGTCTCGCGAAGCGATCCGATGCGATAGTGCTGATCGAGTTTTGCGCGGAGCGACTGGGGGAGGTTCGTCATCGTGGCGAAGTCGCGCGCGCCGCGGCCGTAGAGCCACTCGGCGACCTGGCGACCACGGAACGGCTTCTCCTCCAAATCGAGGAGCGTCTTCTCCAGCTCCTCCACAGAAAGGCCAAGCAGGTTCTCGCGCTCGTCGAGAGCGCCGCCCCCGCCGCCATTTTGCGACAGGATAATGGGTTCCGGCTTTACAGTCATAAGCCCCTATGCTACGGTCCCGCCGTTCCCGCCGTCAACCCACGGCTGACGGCGCTCCTCCTTATTGCATACGAGGGTTCGCGCTACGCCTGGTCCCACGGAGAGCACGGTCCGCATCGGAGCGGTCGATATCGGCACCAATTCGGTCCGCTTACTCGTGGCCGACGTCGACCCCCTTCAGCGACTTCGAACCGCCCACCGGATGGGGGAGATCTCCCGGCTCGGCGAGGGGTTGGACCGGACCGGCGTCATCGACGAGCCGGCCGTTCTCCGCACACTCGAATGCCTCGAGCGCTTCGTTCAGGAAGCCGAATACAGCGGCGCGAGCCACATCCGCGTGGCCGGCACGAGCGCGCTGCGATCCGCCACCAACGGCCCCGACGTCGCCGCCCGATTCGCCGACCGGATCGGGTATCCGGTCGAAATTCTCTCCGGCGAGGAAGAGGCCCGCCTCGTCTTCCTCGCCGTCTCGAGCGGCCTGGCCGGGAAGAGTGGCGCCACGGTCGTCGTCGATATCGGGGGCGGGAGCACCGAGGTCATCGTCGGTTCGGGGGACGAAGGGCGTGAGGTGATCAGTCTCCCCCTTGGATGCGTCCACCTGACCGAGCGTCTTATCCACAACGACCCGCCACAGACCGCCGAACTCGATGCCGTCCGAAATCTAGTCCAAACCACTTTCGCCGAACGGCTTGCCGATTTCGGCACAGGCCCCGTGGAGCGGGCGGTCGGAGTCGGGGGGACGGTCACGGCGTTTGGCGCTCTCGACATGGGGCTCGCCAAGTACGACCCCTCACGAATCGAGAACCACTTCCTGAGCAAGGATCGAGTGCTGGCAATCGAGCGGGAGCTCTGTTCGACGCCGCTCAAACTTCGCCGGGAGCTTCCCGGAGTGAGCCGGGGGCGCGCCGACATCATTCCGGCGGGGTCGGTCATTCTCTCGGAATTCGTTACCCGTTTCCCGGTCGGCGGTCTCTTCGTTTCCACACGGGGGCTCCGCTACGGACTCGTTCTGAGCGAGGCCCGACGCGCCATCGGGAGGTAGCCCCGGTCTAGACTTTCGGCTGGAAAACCCAGGGAACTCGAGGTTTGGTCGTATTCAGCCCTTGACAGTCGCCCTAAGTCGTCGTATCTTCTGTAACTAGCGGAACTGTACGCAGGCGGGAGGCCGCCCCCTCTCGGGGATGTCCCTCCACGATTTCGGTCCCAAACTCGAAATCACGTCGCCCGCAAGCGGCACTTCCGTACTCAGGAACGGAAATCGATGGATATGCCGGCGTCGATTTACCGACAAGGAGCATGGAATGAGGATCCGGGTCACACAACGCATCCTGCTTCTAGGAATTGTCCTCGCCCTGCTCTGCGCCCTCCCGGCGGT
Source organism: Candidatus Eiseniibacteriota bacterium (assembly GCA_031370645.1). GTDB lineage: Bacteria > Eisenbacteria > RBG-16-71-46 > SZUA-252 > SZUA-252 > SZUA-252. The sequence goes on from JANMQV010000177.1 coordinate 6,514, forward strand.
CACACCCTCGCCTACTTACGCAAGACCTTTCAACTGGGACAAGGATCCAACCGATCCGAACAACCCGGGCCCCATCCTTGGTGATGGTGATGGGACCGTTGTGAAGGCGCGTTATGTCGGCGGCACCACCTACGACGCTTTGAAGACGTCGACGGTGTCGGTGACCACCCAACGGACGTGGAGCATTTGGAGGACGTACCTGTCGCTGGTGCGCTGGGGCTTCGGGGGACGCTGGACGCCGTAGCGACGCGGTTGTAACGACGCAGTCGCCGTTCAGCAGCCCGATCTCCTACAGAGACGTTCAACGAGGGCCGGTAATGGACGGAATCGTCCCCAAGGACCGCGCACATAGCCCCTCGAGGGATTCCGCAAACGCCGCGCCGCGGGTGGAGCTAGCTCCACCCGCGGTCGCGGACGAGCGGGCACAGGAACTCGGCGACCTCTATTTCGCCGCCGAGAATTTCCCGGTCGCCCTCGAGTACTACCGTCGCGCGCTCGATTTCGAAGCGCGTCGCGCGGACGCGGCGAACCGAGAAGTGATGCTTCGCATCGGGTTCCGGCTCGTCGAGTGCTTGCGGCACCGAGGCGATCTCTCCGAAGCAGTCGACGCCCTTCACGATCTCCACACGCGGCTCCGCCCCCACGTCACGCGGGAACAAGTGGGCCGCCTCTCGGTTAGCCTGGCGATGGTGCTTCAAGACCGCGGCGAATATCGCGCAGCCTACCGCTCCGCCAGCCTCGGCTACCGACTCCTCCGGGACACGAGCCACCACATCGATTTGGGCCGCGCCGAAGTCGTGCTCGGCCTGGTTGCGCTTCGCACTGGAGACGGTGAAACGGCGCGAGAGCACTTCGAGAGCAGCATCGCCACGTTCCGCCGCGCCGGCTATCCGGCCGGCATGATGGCGGCGTACAACAACCTCGCGCTGGTGCACAAGAATCAGTGCCGGTTCAAGGAAGCGGCTCGCTTCCTCGAGCAGGCGCTCCGCATCGGTGAACGCGCCGGCTTCTTCCTCGACTCGGCGACCTTCCTCCACAACCTCGGCATCGTCCACGAGAAGCTGGGCGAACTCGATCGGGCGGAGGAGCATTACCAGCGCGCGCTGAACGTCTACACCGAGATGGGCTATCAGCCCGGCCGCGCCCGCTCCACGAACTGCCTCGGCATCGTCCGCCGCCGCCGCCGCGACTACGCCACCGCGCTCACGTTGAGCCGCGAGGCGCTGTCGATCGCGGAAGAGCGGGGGTACGCTCGGGAGCGCGTGGTCATTCAGGAAGCGATCGGCGATATCTACGCCGAGAAAGGCGAGTTCGATCTCGCCCGCCGCGCCTACGACACCACCTACTCCCTCTCCGAGCAGATTGCCCCCGAGTCCGACCTCACCGTGCAGATCATTCGCCGCCTCGGCGATCTCGAGTTGGCGGTCGGCAATCTGGATGCCGCCACGCGCCACGCCGATCGGACGCTCGATCTGGCGCGCCGCCTGCGGGATCGGTACGAGGAGGGTTGCGGGCTTCGCCTCTACGGGCTCATCCGCGCGGAAGCGGGCGACCTCGAAGCGGCGGCCGCCGCGCTCAGCGAAGCGGGAGAACTCTTCAGCACGCTTGGCATTCGCTACGAGTTGGCCCGGCTTCAGATCGCCGCCGGCGTCTCCTGGCGGCGCCGCGCTCGCCGCGGCAAGTCGCGCGGCGTGCTCGACCAGTCGGTCGCGTTCCTGCGCCGCGCGGTCGCGAGTTTCGAAGGGCTCGCTGTTCCCGCCTGGACGTCGCGCGCGCTTCTGGAATTGGCGCGGAGCGAACTCCTCCGCGGCCTCGTGGACGAAGCGGTCATTCACGTCGACTCAGCCTCCTCGCTGATTCCGAGCGAAGACGATCCCACGTTGGCTCGGGAAATCGACGAGTTCCGCGCCGAGATCGAGCGCGGGCTGATCGAGGGGACCTCGTCCTCCAGCAACGAATTCGCCGCCTTCGAAGAAGTTCGGGACGTGCTCCGTCGCGGCGACGCCGATGCGGCCGTGCAGGACGTTCTTTCGGTGGTGGCCCGCCGCACGAACGCCACCCGCGGATTCGTGTCGGCGCCGTCCACTTCGGGCTCCCTGGAAATCGTCGGAGCGCTCGGCATCGCGCCTCGTTCCGCCCACGAACTGCTGGCCGAGATCGATCGCCGCGTCGGCTCGCCCCGGCTCGCCTCGGCCCCGCTCGTCGCGAGCCGCGCCAGTGCCGACGAACGATTCCGCGACCTTCCTGCCTCGGCCCACGTGGGTCCGCGCACGACGATCGCGATCGTTCCGCTGCCGCTTCCCTCGGGCCAGCCCGGCTACCTCTATCTCGACCGGAGCGAGGACGGCCCGTTCGGCGCCTTCAAGCAGCGCGAAATCAATCTCATGGCCGTTCTGGCGAATCACGTGGCGATGGCGATCTTGGAACTGCAGCGCCAGAAACTGGCGAATGAGAACAGCGCGCTCCGCGGGCGGCTACTCGGCTCGGCCAACGAACATGGCATCGTCACCCGAAGCCCCGACCTGCTCGAGATCCTCTCGTTGCTCGATCGCGTCGGACCCTCGGACGCCACGATTCTCATCGAGGGCGAGACGGGAAGCGGCAAGGGCCTCCTGGCGCGCGCCATTCACGCGTCGAGCACCCGTGTTCAGAAGCCGCTCATCACCGTGAACTGCGCCGCGCTTCCCGAGCACCTGCTCGAGAGTGAGCTCTTCGGCCATGTGCAGGGAGCCTTCACGGGTGCCGTGCGCGACAAGGTCGGACTTTTCATCGAAGCGAACGGCGGTACCATCTTCCTCGACGAAGTCGACAAGACCTCGATCACCATCCAGGGCAAGCTCCTACAGGTGCTCGATACGAAGGAAGTGCGCCCGGTCGGCGGTAACCGCGCGACCAAGGTGGACGTGCGCGTCCTCTGCGCCACCAACGTGAATTTGAAGGCGCGAATCGCCCGCGGCGAGTTCTTGGAGGACCTCTTCTACCGTCTGAACGACATCTGCTTCCGCGTGCCGCCACTCCGCGAACGGCCCGAGGATGTTCCGATCCTGGTCGAGCACTACGCGCGACGCTACGCGGCCGAGATGGCGAAGGATATCCGGGGGATCGATTCCGAGTTGATCGGGACGTTCGCCGGGCTTCCGTGGCGCGGAAACGTGCGCGAGTTGGAGAAGGTCGTGAAGCGGATGGTGGTGATGGCGAACGACGGCGATTCGCTTTCGCTGCGCTTGGTTCCGAAGGAGCTGCTGAAGGTCGAGGAGGAAGTGTCTGAGGGACCGGCAAGTCTCCGTGCCGAGGTGGCGAAGGTGGAGCGCCGGCTCATCGCGGGGGCGCTGGAGCGCCACAATTGGAACAAGCTCCAGGCCGCGAAGGAACTTTCGCTCAGCTACCCGACCCTCCTCCAGAAGATTAAGATCTTCCGGCTCGATCGCCGGACGGTGATTCGGCAAAGAGCTTAAAAATCTTGTATAAAGGAATTTGATATACCTAAACCCATGCACCGCATGGGTTTTCTTTTTTTTGCCTCCGCGACTAGCAAGTTTCTATTAAACCAACTGTCAACAAGACCCCATCCGAGGACACAAACGGGCGCCGCGACCAGGTGGTTAACTCGTTTTTTGATTTAGCATTACGGACTTAATTCACCCATCGATAAGGTTCCTCTCTGGATGGCACGTCGGATGCTTTGAGTATGGCCCGGAGGGGGGGACCTCCAACGAGCCCGCAGGTCCAGACAGCGTTGGGCCATGAGTTAGCGGCCAGAAAAGGCACCGGCCCTTTTCGAAGACGCGTAACTCGACAGGAGCTGTCAGGGCCGGGGCTCAATTTTTAAGAGATGACGGCGGCATTCCGAAAGGGGTGCCGCCGTTTCTTTCTTGGTGCACGGCCCGCCAGCGGGCTCGGCAGCACGCTTGGTACCCTTGCCGAATCCTGTATCCGCGCCGTCACACTGTTCTCTGCGTCACACCCTTTCGTTTATTCGCGCGAAAATCCTAGACCCCTGTAAGACGCTGTATTGAAGCAAGTTGCCGCTGAATTCAGGCCCGCCCGCGAAGTGGCACGCGCGTTGCGATAGCCCTCCTATGTGAAGGACCCGAAGTTTTAACGTGCGAGGAGGGCAAAAGCCATGAACGGTGCCATGAAAGCGACGCTTACCGGACTTGCCATGCTGGCGCTTCTCGGCGCCACGGGCTGCAACGACCACAACGACCGCGTGATCGCGGTCGACGCGATCCCATTCACGGTGGACGGGGTCTATAGCGTCACCGGAGACCTTGAAGTCACGATCTACTGGCGCGCGAATCAGGAAAGCGACATCGACCATTACAAGGTCTACCGGAACGGTGCCGCGGCCGGCACCTTCACGCTGATCGGGACCTCGAACGGCACGAGCTACGTGGACGCGAGCGTCGTGAACGGAACCACGTACTTCTATGCAGTCGCGGCCGTCGACGACGCCGGGCAGGAGAGCTCGGCGCTTTCGTATGAGAACGTCTTCGACACGCCGCGCCCTGCGGGGATCGACGCCGTGCTGACGAACGCCTCCACGAACACCGCGAACGCCGGATGGGATTTTTCCGGCTTCTCGAATCGCACCCTGCTCGACGCGCGGACCGACATCTGGTACGACGTCCAGGGCGCGAGCTTCCTGATCCTCGTGCCGACCGACACCAAGATCCAGGACGCCGGCTACGTGGCGCTCCGCGACGTCGACTTCGCGCCCCCCTTGGGGTGGTCGACCGACGGCGTGGTGGAAGCGATCGTCGGACACTCCTACATCGTCTACACGCGCGACGGGCACTATGCGAAATTCGAGGTGATCGCCCGCGGATCGAGCACCTTGACGATGGACTGGGCCTATCAGATCGACCCGAACAATCCGGAGCTAGCGCGGAGGGTGCCATGACCCCTCGTATTCGACTTGCCCTGGCGGCGGCCCTCGTGGCCGCCGCCCCGGTGTTCGCCATGCTCGCCCCGCCGACCGCCTCCGCGGCGACTCAGGTCGCCCCGGGGCGCGGTCGTTTGTCGGTAGACGTCTGGATCAACAAGGAAGAGGGAGGGGTCTTCCACTCGGGCGAGAAGATGCAGGTCTACTTCCGCGCGAACCAGGACTCCTACGTGCTCCTCTATAACATCGACACCGAGGGATACATCCACCTGATCTATCCCTTCCGCCCCGGCGATCCGGTGCACGTTCAGGGGGGCGAGACCTACCGCGTCCCCTCGCGGCACGACCCCTACGACCTCGTGGCGGAAGGCCCCGAGGGCGTCGAGTACGTCGTCGCCTTGGCGAGCCCCGAACCGTTCCAAGACTTGCCGTGGTATCTGGCGCCCGGGCTCTCGGACGACGCGCGCGACCGGGGCGATGTCCAAGATCAGGGCGACAGCGAGGACGATCTGGAAGACGGCGTGATTGTCGGCGATCCGTTCGTGGGGATGGAGCGGCTCCATCGGCGGCTCGTGCCGCGCGGGCTGGAAGATCGAGTGGCGACCGCTGACACTTATTTCTACATCGAGCGGCGCGTCGAATATCCGCGCTACGTCTGCGCCGACTGTCACCACCGGGCCTACTGGTTCGATCCCTACACCGACCTCTGCAGCGTGATCGAGATTCGGATCGATGCCACCTGGGCCCGCTACGTGCCGCTTCGCGTCGGGTCGGCCCGGCCACGCTACTACTACCAGGTCCGCTCGGGCGCGCCCGACCGCTATCGGAACTGGAAGGAACGCTGGTCATCGCTCGACGGCAGCACGAACCTCCGGACGAAGTTCGTCCTCGAACGTGAAGTGCGCGATCGGCGACTGCGCGACGGATCGCAGCGGCGGCAGACGCCGCCCGAATTCAAGGATCTCCGCCGCTACCGTCCCGGCCGGTTCTGGAAAGGGCGCGACGAGGTGATTCCGCTCCGCGAACGCCGCGAGCGGGTGCTCGAGAAGATTCGCGAGCGCCAGAACAATCGCCCGGGAACTCCGGGTACGCCGGGTACCGAGGGGCGCACGAGGCCGGGAACCGATGCCCGCGAGCGTCGCGACCGCGGAAGCCGCGATCAGAGTCAGCCGCCGGAGACGCGCGGCGAGGAGCGGCGCCGCCAGCCCGAACCGCGGCAGCGCTCGGAACCGCAGCAGCGCTCAGACCCGCGGCAGCGCTCGGAACCGCAGCAGCGCTCGGAGCCCCGTGAGCGCTCGGACCGGCGGGAGCAACCCGAAGTCCGCGAGCGCGAGGCGCCGAAGGAGAATCAGGACCAGCAGAAGGCCCGCGAGGACCGGAGCCGCTCCGAAGACCGTGGTCGCTCTGAGGACCGTGGTCGCTCCGAAGACCGCGGCCAGAGCGAAAATAGGGGGCGCGGGCGCTAGACGCCGGCCGTGGGGCCAGAGACGTGCTGCAAGGCCGGGCTCCTGCCGACATTGACCGCATCGGGAGCGCGCGGATACACTCTTAGAGTGCGATTCCGCGCGCTCCGCGTCGTTTCCCTGATCGATTCCACCGCCCGTCTTCGGGCCACCGCGATGATTCTCATCGCCGCGGCCCTTTTCGCGGCTTCCGCTCGCCCCGCTCTAGCGGCCGAGCCGGTGCCCCCTGTTCCCGGAAAGCAGGGGACGCTCGGCCCGCGCGAGGGATTCGCCGCCCCCCGGATTCCGGGCTTCGGACTCCCCAACGGGATCGACGGATCGCGCGCCCCGCTCGCGGCGCAGGTCACGCACAACGTGCTCGCCATTCGGGTCGCGTTCTCCGACACGCCGATCGACTCGAGCACGGCTTACTACGACCGCATCCTCTTCTTCATGAACCAATACTGGAGCCAGACGACGGGCGGCCTCCACGTGATCAGCGCGACCCTCGAGGATTCGGTCTTCACGCTCCCCCACACGATGGCCTACTACGGCGATGACGATCGATTCCAGGAACGACTCGCCTTCATGGTGCGAGACCTCGTGGCGGTCGCCGATTCGACGGTCGATTTCAAGAACATGGAACTCATCATCTTTCACGCCGGGCAGGGGCAGGAAGCGGACGTGCTCGACAACAGCCACGATCAGGTCTGGTCGGCATTCATCACGGCCGACGACTTCAAGCTGATCCTCCCCGATCCGAGCGGGCTCCCCGGCGTCGTCACCAACGATTTCGTGGCGCCCGGCGTGCCGTGGCGCGTGAAGGAAGCGACGGAACTCCCCGAATCCGAGTCGCAGGACGGCTACTTCTTCGGCATGACCGGCGTCTCCTGCCACGAGTACGGACATCAGCTCGGACTCCCCGATCTCTACGACACGACGCCCGACGTGAACGGCAATAACCAGGGCCTCGGCGGGTGGGACATCATGGCCGGCGGCGTTTGGAACGCGAACGGTTTCGTGCCGGCGAGCCCGAGCGCCTGGTCGCGCATGCGCCTCGGCGTCATTGCGCCGCAACGCGTGATGGCGGACGGCACTTTCCAACTCTCGCGCCTCGACCCGGCGGTTGCGCCCTATCCGCGCGCGATTCTCATTCCGCAGACCCAGAGCGAGTATCTCCTCCTGGAGAATCGTGACCAGGATCCGAATCGGAATGGATCGTTCGATTTCGACGACACGAACGGCGACGGCCTCTTCGACTTCTATGACGACAGCTATCTGAACGCCGAATTCGACTTCTTCCTTCCGGGCGAGGGGACCGGCTCCGGCATCACGGTCTATCACGTGGACGACGCGAAGATCGCGGCCACGTTGGCGGACAACGTGGTGAACGGCGACACGTCGCACAAGGGCGTCGACATCGTGGAGGCGGACGGCGTCCAGGACCTCGACGTGCCGCCGACCGAATTGACCGCCGGAAGCCCCAATGACGTCTTCCGGGGTGGCGGCCACGACGCGCTCACTCCCGACACGAATCCCTCCACCGAGGCGTACGGCGGCGTGCGAAGCGGAATCTCCATCACGGCGATCAGCGCGGCCGACAGCGTCATGGGCTTCACGGTCGGCGTCGCGCGGAATCGCCCCGGCTTCCCGAAAATCCTGAATACGCGGCTCATCGTCGGCGCGACGCTGGCCGTCGATCTCAACGGTGACGGCGTCATGGAGTTGCTCGTGCCGGCGCGCCGGACGAGCAATCCGGGCGAGCTCTATGTCTTCG
>JANMQV010000191.1:0-30739 GCA_031370645.1 Candidatus Eiseniibacteriota bacterium
CGGCCGGCTACCGCCGTATCTCGCCGGGCTCCGCGGGCAACCGCGGACCCGGCGCTTTTCTTTGGGGTTTGATATAATCAGTGCGGCTCCCAGGCTGGTCTGCTGGCCGGGCGAACCCACCTCATAAGGAGCGACTCCATGAGCCCGAAAGACCCCGACAAGGACATCGTCGAACGGCTGATCGCCGAAACCAACCTCTCCGCGAGGATGGACGCGCTGATCGGGGAAATTTGCGAGAAGCTGCGCGAGTACGGTGTCGCGAGTCCTCACAAAGCGTTCAACGACCTGGTCGATCCCTTCCGCGAGTACTTCATGCTGGAGTACGAAGAAGAGAAGGGGCTCGAAGAGGCCGCGGCCAGCGAGGAAGAAGACGAGGAAGAAGAAGAAGAGGACAAGGGCTACTAGGCGCGTCCGAACCGCCGCGTGTTAGTGCGCGGCGCGACGAGGCTCGTTCGAACTTCCTCCAGGCGCTTCCGCCAGCCGGCGGAGGAGCGCCAAATTCCGGCGATCCATCACCACTCCGTCCGCTCCTTTCGGCGTTTCCAGAATTTTAGGCACCGCCGTGAAGCGCGCGTCGCGCATGAGCCGCGCGAACGCGGCGACTCCGATTTTCCCTTTGCCGATATGTTCGTGACGATCGACGTGGCTTCCACGTTCGTTCTTCGAATCGTTCACGTGAAACGCGCGGAGCGACTCGAGGCCAAGGATCGCGTCGAATTCGCGGAACGTCTCTTCGTAGCCCTGGTCGGTCGTGAGATCGTACCCGGCCGCGTGGACGTGGCAGGTGTCGAGGCAGAACTGAACGAGATCGCGCCGGATCACGCCGCTTCGCATTCGCGCCAGCTCTTCGAACTTCCGCCCGAGCGTCGTCCCCTGGCCCGCCACCGTCTCGAGGAGGAGCACGACCGAGGGCGTCGGCGCGAGGGCGCGGGCCTCGTTAATCGACTCGGCTGCGCGATCGCACCCCTCCAGCACTCCCGAGCCGACATGCGCTCCGGGATGCGCCACCAGGAAGGCGACGCCGAGGGTCTCGCAGCGGAGAAGTTCGTCTGCCAGCGCCTCCACGGACTGCTTCCGAAGCGCGCGGTCGGGGGAGGCGAGGTTGATCAGGTAGGAGTCGTGGGCCACGACCGGCGAAAGCCCGCTCCCGGCCCAGGCGGCGCGAAAGGCGGCCGCTTCGGCGTCTGTGATCGGCTTTCCCTTCCACTGGCTCGCATTCTTCGTGAATATCTGGAGCGCCCGGGCCCGAACAGCCAAAGCCCGCTCGATGCCGGTGGTCGGACCGCCGGCGACGCTCATGTGCGCGCCGATGAGGGGGCCGTCCTCGGGGACGGGCGGGTAGGACTTTGGAGCCGATCGGGGGGCCGGCTTGGAAGCCGTTTGGGCCGTCCTTTTTTTCACTGGAGGAACCAACCGTTGATGCCGATGGCAGATAGGACGGCGGACCGGGCTTCGGATCTTCGGACGGTGACCATGGAAGGGAGCCTATGAAGAGCGGGAGCCGAGGGCAAGCACGGAAGGTAGTCGCCACGCGCCCGGAAGCAAGGCACTGTCCGCTCTGCGGCACGCGGACGCGCCCGATCGTGGAGCATGGCGTGAAGCGGCGCGGCTGCCCGAAGTGCGGATTCATCGCCTACCGGAATCCGGTCCCCGCGTGCGGCGTGGTGATCGAGCAGAAGGGTTCGGTTCTCCTGGCGCGTCGCGGTCACGAACCGCGGATCGGGTTCTGGGGGATTCCGGCGGGCTTCATGGAGTACGGGGAGCATCCCGAAACGACCGCCGTACGAGAGGCTCGGGAGGAAACGGGACTCCGAGTGCGGCTCACGGGGCTCTTCGGTGTTTACGCGGGGCGGGACGACCCGAGAACGCGCGCGGTGCTGATTCTCTATCACGCGCGGTCGGTCGGGGGGCGTCTCGAAGCAGGCGACGACGCGATGGAAGTGGAGTACTTTCCGTTGAATCGATTGCCGCGCCCCATCGCATTCGAATCGCACCGTGAAGCGCTGCGGGACCTGAAGCGGCACCTCAAGAACAGGGAGAAACGGACCGTTCGATGAGCATTCGCCTCCTCCATCTCGCCGATCTCCATCTCGGCGCCTCGTTCCCCTCATTGGGGGAGCGCGGCGAGGAGCGGGCGCGTGATTTCCTGAGCGCGTTCCTTCGCGCCGTGGAATACGCGGCGGGGGAAGCGCGGCCGGTTGAATTCGTCGTGATCGCGGGAGACCTCTTCGACACGCACGACCCGGAAGAAGGGCTCGTCGCGCAGGTCGAGGCCGCCTTCGAGCGCCTGGAGAAGGCAAAGATCCCGGTCCTCATCGCGCCCGGCACGCACGACGCTCCGTCGTACCGCCGTTCTGTCTATCGCCGGCTTCGGCTCCCCCGTAACGTTCATCTCTTCCTTTCGCCAACCCTCGAAGCGGGACCTCGCGTTTCGGTCGGCAGCGTCACCGTGCAGACCTACGGCATCTCGTACGACGCGGCGGTGTGCGAACGGCCGCTCGGTGAATTTCGCCCGATGGGTCTCGCCGACTTCCATCTCGGCGTGCTTCACGCGGCGCTCGAAGACAGCCCGACCTGGAAGCGGCGGAGCAACGACCTTCCGATCAACCGGACCGAGATCGCGGCGTCGGGCCTTCACTATCTGGCGCTCGGCCATTACCACAACTTCTCGGAAGTTCGGGAAGGGGGAGCGGTAGCGGTCTACCCCGGCACGCTCGAGGGGAAGAAGTTCGGCGAGGACGGCCCGCGCTACCTGGTCACGGCGACGCTCGGCCGGGAATCAATCTCGGTGGAGCGGACCCCGTGGAATCAGCGGACCCTCACGCAATCGCTGATCGATTTCCAGGCTTCCGAGATGAACGACGAGGCCTCCCTCGAACAGCGAATCGTCGCCTTCGCCGGCGACCGGGAATTGGCGCGGCTCAGGCTCGAGGGCCCGAGCACGTTCGTCTTCGACACGGAGCGCCTCCTCGAGCGGCTCTCTCCGCGCTTCTTCCATCTCGAGATCGACGATCGCACGTACGTCGTGAACGCGCGTCTCCTCGACCAGTACCGGGAGGAAGCGACCGTCCGCGGCGTGTTCGTCCGAAACATGCTCGAGAAGATCGAGCAGGCGCCGGACGAATCGGCGCGCGGCACCGCCACCCTCGCGCTTCGGATCGGCCTCGCCGAATTCCAGAATCCCCGCCATGCGTCTTGAACGCGTCGTCATCGAGGGCTTCGGCCCCCTCACCGCGTACGAAGCGGTGTTCGAAGCGAAGAAGCTGAACCTCGTCATCGGTCCGAACGAGTCGGGAAAATCGTCGTTCGCCTCGGCGGTCGTCTCGACCCTCTTCGGTTTCACCTCGCACGAGGCCGAGGCGCTCTCCCGTCCCTGGAGCGGCGCCCGCCACGCGGCCACGGTCACCTTCCGCGCCGCCAACGACCGCTACCGCGTCTCGCGCCGATTCGACACGCACGACGTGGAAGTGGTTCGCCTCGGACCCGAGGGCGAGGAGCCGGTCGAAACCCTCTTCAAGGGATCGGCGAATCCGCGCGGTCGCAGCTCAGAACTCGAACGCTACGAAGAGATCCTCCGCGGCTGGCTCGGCTTCACCGACGAGCGTCTCTTCCGGGAGTCGGTCTTCGTCCACGAAAACGCGCTCGAAACGGAGGTCTCGCCCGAACTGAGGCACCTCGTTTCGGGAGCCGTGGAAGCCGACTACCAGCAGATCCAGCAGGCGCTCCTCGCGCGGCTCGATCTCCTGACGAAGGAACATCCGTTCGATCCCCGTTCGCGGAAACGCACGAACCGCTCGATCGAGGCCCGCACCGTTCGCCTCGAGGAGCTCCGCACCCGCCGCGCGCGCGCGGAGGTCGTGCTGAGCGAGGTGAAGTCGCGGCAAAAGGAGCGGGAGGAGCTCGACTCGCGCATGCTGGAATTGGGCGCCGATCTCGCCGGCAAAGAGCAATTGCTGGTGGACCTCGACTCCTGGGTGGCGCTTCGGGAAGACCAGCGAAAGCTCCTCAAGCGCGCGCCTGCCATCGGCACCGAACTCGTGAACGCACGCCGCGCGCGGAATTCGGTGGAGGAAATCGACCGCCAGATCGCGCAGAGCCTCGGCTACCTGGCAAACGCCCCGGAAGAAGTGGAGCCCGATCTGGTTCGACTCGGGATGCTCCGCGCGCAGCGGGCTCGGCACCTCAAGTCGGTGGAGAACGAGCGGACAAAACTGGCCGCCACGCGCCCGGTATCCCGGATTGTGACGATGGGCATCACGATGATCCTCGCGGCGCTCGCCGCCGGAGTCACCTACGGCCTCTCGAAGCAACTCGCCCTCGCGGCGGGCGCCATGGCGCTCGGCGCCGTCCTCGGCTTGATCGTGAGCCGCGCCTTCGGACAAAGCACCGAGAAAGCGCGAGTCATGGGCGAGGGCCAGGTGAAGATGGTCGAAGAGAACATCCGGACGCTGAGTCAGGAGATCGATCAAATCGAGATCCGCGTGAACCCGTTCCTGGCCGGGCGGACGTTGGAAGTCGTGCTGGCCGACGTGAAGCAGTTCCGGTCCGCGAATCAGGAACGGCGCGAGCACGCCGCGGTCATGCACTCTCTGCCGATGCCCGACCGCCTGGAGAGCGAGGCGAGGGAGATCGACGAGGCCGTCGCTTCGCTCCGGTCGAAGGAGAAGCTCCTCCTCCAGCAGTCGCCCTTCCTCGCCCCGTTCAAGGAAGACCCCGTGAAGATCGCGGAGGCCTCCGAGCGGCTCAAGCGGGAGGTACTGGCGCTTCGGACCCGGCTCGACTCGGCGAAGGAAGCGCTCGATGGAGTCGTCCGCCGTGGCGGACCGGACGGCGACGCGGAGAATCTGGAATCGCTCGACGAAACGGTCACGGTGGAAGAGGAATCGCTCCGCGACGAGGTCAAGCGCCGCGACGCGCTCCGCCTCGCCCTCGAGGGGCTCCGGGAAGCGGTCCACGAATACCAGGAACAGCACGTCGGGCGGATCGCCGAAAAGGCGGGGGCCACGCTCTCCCGCCTGACCTCGGGCCGATACGGCTCGGTGGCGCTCGATTCCGAATTCCACGCCACGCTCGCCATGGGTGGGCGCGGCGCCATCGGAATCGATTCCCTGTCGCGCGGCGCCCGGGATGCCTTTTATCTGTCTCTCCGCGCCTCCCTGGCGCAGGAGCTGGCGGCTCGCGAGCCGCTGCCGCTTCTCCTGGACGATCCGGTCGCTCATCTCGACGAGGATCGCCGGGGCTCGCTCCTGGCCTTCCTGGAGGAGCTGGCGGAGGAGGTGCAGGTGATCCTCTTCACACACGACCGCCGGACGATCGGCCAGATCCGGGACGCCCACGTGGTCGCCCTCGGGGTCCTCCCGAAGGGGAGCGATCCGATCCCCGCCAGGGTCCAGGTCCGCCGCTAATTTCTTTTTTCGCACCCCCTGAAAACCCTCAAGGAGTGGCTGAATGCAGCCGAACCTTGACCCGTATGAGCGCCCCAACGAAATCCAAGACGACGAATCCCGGGCCGAACGCGGATCAGAAAGTCGAAAAGATCCGCGATCAGGTTCTCGCGCTCGACGTGAAGCGCGTGGCCGACTGGCTCTCCACACTCGTGAAGACCGTGAAGGCGACGCGTCTCTACCTGCCGAACAATCCGCAGTTGGTGAAATTCCAGGCCGATCTCGAAGCGCGCACGTGGTCGTGCCTCAAGGAAATCGGCGACGTTCCCCTCACGGTCCAGCAGTTCGATTTTCTTTTCGAGGGGTACTCCGTCTATCACAACGCCGATCGAAACGACTCGCTCGCCTTCCGTTTCTTCGCCGACGGGGTGCGCGGCATCACGATCAAGGAAGGATTGGAGGCGGGCGAACTCCGCTCCTTCCTCGAAGTGGTGCGAAAGGCGATCGACGCTCCGAACGGCCAAGACGACGTCGTCACGCTTCTCTGGGAGCGCGACTTCCGCCACATCGAGTACATCTATCTCTCGCTCGACGAACTGAGCGACGCCGGTTCTGGGTCGGCCTTCGATAGCCGGGACGACGACGACGTCCAAGCGGCGGCGGGCGAGGCGATTCCCTGGCCGGTCGGTGTGGCCGAAGAGGAGCCCGCGGCGGAGAAAGTTTCAGGCGAGGCGGTGGGCGCCGAGCCCGTCGATGAATCGATCGCCGCCGAGCGTTCGGACGACTGGTCGGCGCACATTCAGCGCTCCCGCACGTGGGAACGTCCCGACGGCGTCCAGTTCCAGCTCTCCGAGAAGGAGCGCGACGAACTGGAGCACATGATTCGGCTGGAAGAGGTGCGGCCGCTACGCCAGGAGGTGCTCGACATCGTCGCCGCGATTCTTCGCTACGAAGCGGACGGCGCCGGGTTTATGGACTCCGCCATCGCGTTCCAGCGCTTCATCGAATTCGCGGTCGAGGAAGGCGACATCCGGCGGGCCCGGGAGCTCCTCAGCCTCCTCAAGGAAATCGCCGCCGAAAAGGTGTCCGAAGGCCCGGAGTTCAAGGGAATCGCAGACCAGGTGATCCGAGCGATCGGCCGCCCGTCGTTCCTGGGGCAGCTCGGACCTACTCTGAACGCCCATCCCGAACTCGATCCCGAAGCGCTCACAGAATTCCTGGTTCAGCTCGGCTCGGGCGCGACGCCGGCCATTTGCGATCTCTTGGGGCAGGTGAACAACGTCCGCCATCGCCGCGCCCTCTGCGAAGGACTCGTCTCTTCCTGCCGGAACGACGTCGAGCCGCTGCTCCAACGCCTCGGCGACACTCGGTGGTACGTGATCCGAAACGTCGTCTACGTCCTGGGCCGGATCGCGCACCACGGCGTGGAGCGCGCGCTCGATCGGGCACTGCACCATGAAGACGTGCGGGTTCGCAAGGAGGCGGTCCGTGCGCTAGGGAACATCGAGAGCCCGACGGCGCGCGCTTTCCTCGTCTCAGCGTTCAAGGACTCGGATTCGGGGGTTCGGATGCAAGCGGCGACGACCCTCGCCGAGAGGCGGGAGGATCGCGCGGCTCAGAATCTCTGGGGCACGATTCAGGCGCCGGAGTTCCAGCGGCGCGATCTCCCCGAGAAGCAGGCCTTCTACGAGGCGCTAGGTCGTGCCGGCTCGGACGCGCTGGCGCCGAAGTTGGAGCCACTCCTCACCAAGGGGGGTATCTTCGGCGGTGGCGACGACGACGAGCGCTACCACGTGGCGCTGGCACTCGCCTGGCTCGGCACGCCGAAGGCGCTCGCCGTGCTCGAGCGGGAGCTGAAGAGCAAACGCGAGCCCGTTCGGCTCGCGGTGGAGAAGGCGCTCGCCACCGTTCGCCACGCGGCGTCCGCGGCGAAAGCAGGCGACGAGGGCACGAACGACGCCGAACGCGGTGTGCTCGAGGCGTCGGTCGAGGAGGAGGCGTCATGACCGGCCCGACGCGCTCCGGCACGGCCCCTCCGCTCCAGACGAACGACGATCCCTCGGCGCGCGTCCTGCAGCAGGGTCGGAATCTCGCGATTCAGCTCTGCGTGCTCTTGAAGACGGCGCGCGTCCACGACGTCGGCAACATCGCCTTCCAGGGGCCGCTCACGAATTTCATCGAGACGGTCACCACGCTCTATACGGCCGAGGGCGAATTCAAGGTCCTCTCGGTCGGCGACTTCCTCTACGTGAATCAGCATCGCCTGCGGGTCGATGCGTCGTCCTACCCCAGTTATCAGTTCCTGAACGACGAGTTTCGCGTCCGCGGGCTCGGCGGTTTCTCGTTCGAAGGGAAACTGACGCCGCCCGAGGTGAAGAAGTTCGTCCGCCTCTTCCTCGATGTCGACATGAAGGCGGCCGAGCCGTTCGAGGAGTTCGTGTCGTCCCTCACGAAGCTCTCGGTCGAGAACATCGTGCCGCTCCGCGCGGTGCTGCCGATGGTGGGCCACGTCGGGAGCGAGGAAGTGCGCGACAGCCGGAAGGCCGCCAAGCGGACCTTCTATCGCGCCATTGAATCGGCGCGCACGGTGATGCTGAGCGCGCGCGACCGCCGTCCGATCGATATTCGTAAGGCGAAGCGCGCTGTGCAGGGGATCGTCGACTTGATTCTCGAGGAGGAGTATTCGGTCATCGGTCTCACGGCGCTGAAGAACCACGACGAGTACACGTTTCAGCACTGCGTGAACGTCTCGATCCTAGCCATCGCGCTCGGGCAGCGGCTGGGGCTGAACAAGAAGCTGCTCGGCGACCTCGGCGTCGCGGCCATCCTCCACGATCTCGGCAAGGCCGCGGTTCCGTCGTGGGTGCTGAACAAGGCGGGCCGGCTCACGCCCGACGAGTGGAAGATCCTGAACGACCACCCGATCCAGGGCGTGAAAATGATCGCGAAGATGCGGGGCCTGAACGAGCTCGCGCTCCGCGCGATGATTGTTTCGTTCCAGCACCACATGAACGCCGACAAGAGCGGCTACCCGCTGCTGAAAGGATGCCAAGATCAGTGTCTCTTCAGCCGCATCGTGGCCACCGTCGATTGCTTCGACGCCATGACGGCGCACCGCGCCTACCGCCGGAATGCCTTCACGCCGTACGAAGCGCTCCACATGATGATCACGGAGAACGTCGACAAGTTCGATCCGCTCATCCTGAAAGCCTTCATCAACACGGTCGGCATGTATCCGGCCGGCACCGTGGTGCTTCTCGATACGAACGAGATCGGCGTGGTGGTCGAGCCGAGTCCTCACGACATCTTCCGGCCGAAGGTGAAGATCGTGCGCGATCGCGACCGGCAGGTGGTTCAGGGCGCCGTCCAGGATCTGAACATTCGCGACCAGGAGACCGGCGCCTACGTGGCGGGCATCGTCTCCGCGCTCAATCCCGAGGAATACGACATCAACGTCGCCGACGCGCTCGTTTAGGCTGTCCCGCCCCCCGCTTGACCCCGCAACCGCTCCTCCGTAAACTCCTCTGCTTACGGCACTTTCCCCCGAATTGAGGGCCCTCCGTTGTCGCTGCAGCGTCCCCGCGCCTTGGTCGTCGACAAGGACACCGCCGAAACCCAAGCCCTGCTGGGGTTTCTGGAGGCGAACGGATTCGACGTGCAGTGGGCCAAGGATGGGGAGCAGGCGTTCAACGTCCTCGACGCGCCGCCCCCCGACAAGGCGGGAGCCGTTCTCCTCGGACACGAAGTCCTCATCACCGAACTCCGGGCGCAGCGGATCGATGGACTCCGCCTGCTCGAGATCGCGCGGAAGCGAAATCCCGAAGCGTGCGTCATCCTGATCGCCGACGCCGGCGGCATCGATCTCGCCACGGACGCCATGCGCGACGGGGCGTACGACTTCCAGCTCCGCCCCCTGAATCATCCGAAGATGCTCGCCGTCATCCAGCGCGCGCTCTCGCACCAGCAACTGGTGACGCGCGTCTCGGCATTGGCCGAGCGCCTCGACGAGCGGCTCCGTATTCCGACGCTCACCGGGAATTCGCGCGCCATGCAGACGCTCACCGAGCGGATCGCGCAGATCGCGCCCACGCGCGCGACGACGCTCATCCAGGGGGAGACCGGAAGCGGGAAGGAACTGATCGCGCAGGCGATCCACCAGTTCTCGCCGCGGAAGGACGAGCGTTTCGTGAAGCTCCATTGCGCGGAACTCTCCGAGAATCTGATCGAGAGCGAACTCTTCGGCCACGAGCGCGGCTCGTTTACCGGCGCCGAGCAGCAACGAAAGGGACGGTTCGAGCTGGCCGACGGCGGCACCCTCTTCATCGACGAGATCTCCGAAGTGCCGCTCAACGTTCAGACCAAATTGTTGCGCGTCCTCCAAGACCGCCAATTCGAGCGGGTTGGCGGGAGCGAGACGGTAAAAGTCGACGTGCGCGTCATCGCGGCCACGAACAAGCCGCTCGACGTGCTCGTCTCGCGCGGGGAATTCCGCGAGGACCTCTACTACCGCCTCCGCGTCGTGCTGCTCGAAGTGCCGTCGCTTCGAGAGCGGAGCGACGATGTGCCGCTCCTTGTGGAGGCGTTCATCCGTGAATTCAATCGCGAGCACGGGCGAAAGGTCTCCGGCATCACCCGTGGCGCCATGGACCGGCTGATGCACTACGAGTGGCCGGGCAACGTGCGCGAACTGAAGAACACGATCGAGGAGCTGGTGATCTTCACGGAGGGGAAGCGCGTGCTCGACGTCGCCGACCTGCCGCTCGCGCTTCGCCAACAACGGGGCGCCACGGCGCCCGATCTCCACCTCCACGTCGGCATGACGATGCAGGAGATCGAACGAGCCGCCATCGAAGCGACGATGCGCACGGTGGCCTACGACAAGCAGAAGGCGGCGAAGATGCTCGGGATCGGGCTCCGGACGCTCTATCGAAAACTGAAGGAGTACGGGCTGTGAGCGGCGGCGTGTCACGCGAGAGCGCGGGCGCCCGTGGCGCGGCGCTGGGTGGCCGTCCGGCGCGCGGCATCTGCGAGATACTCCTCGTCGTACCGGATGTGGAGGCGGTCTTCGCCTTCTACCGCGACGTGGTCGGGCTCCCGGTGGACGACGATTCGAGTGCCAAGTTCAAGTGGCTCTGGGCGGGGACGCCGGGGCGGGCACAGCGAATCGGCATCACCGCGGGGCCGCTCTCGTTCGGCGCGGCGCACTGCGGTGGGCCCCAACACTTCGCCTTCGGCGTGGAGCGATCGCGGATTCCGGAACTGAAGTCGCGGCTCGAAGCGCACGGTATCGAGGTGGAGGGCCCGGTGGAGTTCCGCTTCTGGGACGCGGAGTCGATCTACTTCAGCGACCCGGCCGGAAATCGTGTCGAGTTCTGCGGATTCAGCGAAGCTCCATCTCCATGAAGATGACGATCGACTTCAGCTCCTCCGGAAAATCGGGAGGCGGGGGCATCCGCCGAAATCCCGCCGCCTCGTAGAGCGCGTGCGCCTTCGTCATGGAGGCGTGGCTGTCGAGAAAGAGCCGACGGTACCCCGCAAGCCTGGCCTCCACGACCACCGCTGCGATCAGACGCTGGCCGATCGCAAGCCCCCGAAATCCGGGCCGCACGTAGACCCGCTTCACTTCCGCCATCGTGGAATCGTGCGGCTTGAGGGCGATACATCCCGCGGCCTCTCCGCCGTGTGTCGCCAAGAGGAGGCGTCCCGCCGGCGGCGCGTAGATCCCGGGTAGCGTGGCAAGCTCCTGCCGCAGCTTGTGAAACGTCGGAGCGAATTCGCTTTCGGCGGCGAGCGTGAAGACCCACGCCGTGTACTCCCGAAGCAACTCGCGCACCGCCTCGATCTCGTCCGGCGTGCGAACCTGCGAGATGAGGACTTCCCGCGCCGGCGCCGTCATCGTTTGTCCGGCCCCGATCCCGACTTCGCCCCCGCTCCCGATTCCGACTTCGCACCCGCCCTCGCTCCCGCTCCCATCCGTTCCAACCGCGCCACCTCGCCTTGCAGAAGTCTCGCGTCCCCGGGATTGCTCGTGAGCGAGGCCGCCTCGCGGAGCGCGGCGAGACCTTCCGACGGGCGGCCGAGTTGATTTAGCAAGATTACCGCCATGTCGCGCTGGGCCGCCGCGCGCTCCGGGAATCCGACCGGCACCTGCCCCAGTTCCGTGACCGCTTCCTCGTACCGACGGAGCGATGCCAGCACCTGGCCGATG
Organism: Candidatus Eiseniibacteriota bacterium; assembly: GCA_031370645.1. Taxonomy (GTDB): domain Bacteria; phylum Eisenbacteria; class RBG-16-71-46; order SZUA-252; family SZUA-252; genus SZUA-252. Next base: position 11,593 of record JANMQV010000191.1, read on the forward strand.
TTCAGCCGGATGCGCGGATCGCCCGAAAGCGCGAGCGCCTCGCGGAGTTCGGCCAGCGATTCCGGAAGGCGACCCAACCGCTCGAGCGCCATGCCTCGGTAGAGCCGCAAGGCGTAGCCGCCCGGAGCCTCCGCGATGCCGCGGCGGGCGGCATCCTCCGCCCCGGCGAAGTCCGCCCGATTGAGCCGCGCCAGCGCCAGAGCCGCCTCGAGCCGCGCGTTCAGGGTCGTCGCTCCGATCGACAAGCCGCGAAGCGCCCATTCCTCCGCGCGCTCCTGATCGCCGGCGCGGGAGAAAAGGGCGCTCATGTCGTGACACCAGAGCGCGAGCCGGTAGGTTCCGCTCGGCTTCGGCTGAATCGAGGCGAAGAGGCTGTCGCGCTCCGCGCGGGTGCTGATCGCGCCTGGAATCGAACGCACCTCGATCGAAGGACCGGAGAGGCTCGCCGCGTCGGAACGCCAAAGGAGCGGCGCGTGGGCGCGGAGCCAGCGGTAATAGCCGGCCTCGCCCGGGTAGTGGAGCGAGTCGGCGTCGAAGCGGCGCGAGATCTCACCCGAGAGGACGATCGTTTCGAGTCCGTCGAGAAATTCCGAGCGATAGGCCGCGGCAACGAGAGGAGCCTGCGTGGCGAAGAAGGGCCAAATGACAAGGTTTCGTTCCTGCTCGGAGAAGACCGGTCCGTAGAGCTCGACGGCCAGCCGGCGGGTCGGGGCTACGTTCGTGTTGATCCATCGCCGCGCCTCGTGGCGCGAATCGGGACGGTGGAGCGCCGTTCGAACGTTCCAAAATTCGGGCAGGGGGGCGAGGACGCAAACCGCCACGACGACCGGCAAGACAGCGCCGCCGCGCCGCGCGAGCGAGGGGAGGCGCGCCGCGAGGAGTCCCACGAGCCAGAGCGCGCCCACGGCCGCCGCGAGCATCATCACGGGGAACGCGACGAGGAGATAGCGCTCCTGTGCGGCGCGGAGGAGCCCGTTCGCGGCGACGATGAAGATGGCGACGTGCGCCGCCGCGCGCGCGCCGGCGCCTCGCCTCCAGAGGGAGATGAATCCGGCGATCGAGAGGAGATAGGCCGGCCACCCGAGCGATTTCGGCAGCGAGGAGATGAGATACGTCGGGAGCGAGATCGGAAACATCGACTGTCCGACCCAATCGCTGAAGAGGCTCTTTCGCTGGACCGAGAAAGCCTCGGCCGTCGTCTTCCAGTCGAGGAACGTGAAGGGCGTGACCACGAACATCGCGGCGAGCGCGAGTCCGGCGGCGATCGCCAATCCTTTCCAACGCGCGCCGCGAAGGTGCGCCAGCGCGAGCGGCACGAGGAGCACGAGCGGAACGTACTTGCAAGCCGCCGCGAGGCCGATCCAGACACCGGCCCAGGCGGAGTCGCGCGTGCCGCCCCCTTCCGCGACGCGAGCCATCGCCCCGGTCGCGAGCGCCACGAAGACGAGCGCCAGGAGATTCGGATCGCTGATGTGCTGCGAGGTGAGGATGTGAAGCGGGTTCGCGGCTAAGAAGAGGGCCGCGAGAATGGCGGCCGTTCGCCCCGCGAGCGGGAGCGTCAGCCGCCACGTGAGCCAGACGCTCAACACACCGATCAGGGCGTTCAGGAGACGCGCCAAGAGAAAAAGCGCCGCCGAATCGCGTTGCACATGCTCGGCGAATTCCTGCGTGCTCACGCCGGAGTGGACCGCGCCGTACCATCCCTTGTAGACGAGCTGCACACCGAGCGTGACGTAGAACGAGAGCGCCGGCCAACCGCCCGTGTGGGGGTTCAGGTCGAACTCCCTGAGCCCTCCGCGCCACATGCCCCACGAACGCATGATCGTCGTGCGGTCGGTCTCCTCGATGGCGGTGTCGTCGATGACGTTGATCCGGAGCGACGCGTCGGGGAGCCGGTCGCCGATCCCCCAGAGGCGAAGCAGGGCCGAGGCGATCAGAATGAAAAGGAGCGCGCGGTCGATCGATGCGATCGAGAACCGGCTCGTCGGCGCGCGAGATTTCGCGGGAGATGTCGCGCGTCGCTTCGACTTGGGGCGCGGTTTGGTCACCGGCGCCGCCTATGTTTCGCCCGAGGCGAAGGCGACAAATTGGCCGATCGGGCCTGCGGATTTGGCGGAGGGGTGGGAAGGGTTCATAAGTTGTTGTGGCATTATAGATAGGCGCGCCGATTCTCCTCAACGCTTCTGCCGTTTGGACAACTTCGAGTCTTCAGAGGCGGTCGAATTTAGCACTCCGAAGAGGCGAGTGCTATTTTTATCTCCAATTATGACAATCAGTTACGACCAACGAGACGCAACTGCGCCAAAACACGGCACGCCGATTGCGGTAGAGTAGGGGCTGGTCGCGGGGTGTGGCCTTTCCCGTGCCCATTTGTCAGCGAGTCACCATCCACGAATCCGAAACGAAGGAGCCTCATTACATGTCCGTCAATGTGAAGCCGCTGTCGGATCGCATCCTCGTTCGTCGCCTCGAGGACACTGAAGTGAAGCGCGGCGGGATCATCATCCCGGACACCGCCAAGGAGAAGCCGCAGCAGGGCGAGGTCATCGCCGTCGGCCCGGGTCGTTTCGAAGACGGCAAGCGCATTCCGCTCGACGTCAAGAAGGGCGACAAGGTTCTCATGGGCAAGTACTCGGGCAGCGAAGTGAAGATCGATGGCACGGACTACATCATCATCCGCGAGGACGAAGTTCTCGCCATCGTCTCCTAGTCCTTTCGCCACCCGAACGCACCTCTATCTCTGCAAGGAGAACCAACAAACATGGCAGCGAAGGAAATCATTTTCGACGAAAAGGCACGCCAGGCGATCCTGAGCGGCGTCCAGACGCTCGCGAGGGCGGTCAAGGTGACGCTCGGACCGCGCGGCCGTAACGTCGTGCTCGACAAGAAGTGGGGCTCGCCCACGATCACCAAGGACGGCGTGACCGTCGCCAAGGAGATCGAGCTCGAGGACCGCTACGAGAACATGGGCGCCCAGATGGTCCGCGAGGTCGCCACGAAGACCTCGGACATCGCGGGTGACGGAACGACCACGGCGACCGTTCTCGCCGAGGCGATCTTCAAGGAAGGCCTCCGCAACGTCACCGCCGGCTCGAACCCGATGGGCATCAAGCGCGGGATCGACAAGGCCGTTCGCGCGATCGTGGAAGAGCTGAAGAAGATGTCGAAGACCGTGAAGGATCCGAAGGAAATCATGCAGGTCGCGACCATCTCGGCCAACGGCGACGAGGAGATCGGTAAGATCATCGCGGACGCCATGGAGAAGGTCGGCAAGGACGGCACGATCACGGTCGAAGAGGCGCGCTCCATCGACACCACGCTCGAGACCGTCGAGGGAATGCAGTTCGATAAGGGCTACATCTCCCCCTACTTCGTGACGGACAAGGAAGGGATGGAGTCGGTCCTCGAAGACGCCTACATCCTCATCTACGAAAAGAAGCTCTCGAACATGAAGGATCTTCTCCCGGTTCTCGAGAAAGTCGCGCAGAAGGGCAAGCCCTTCCTCGTGATCGCCGAGGACGTCGAGGGTGAGGCGCTGGCCACGCTGGTTGTGAACAAGCTCCGCGGCACGCTCTCGGCTTGCGCCGTGAAGGCCCCGGGCTTCGGCGATCGTCGGAAGGCCATGCTCGAGGACCTCGCGGTCCTCACCAACGGCAAGCTCATCACGGAAGATCTCGGCATCAAGCTCGAGAGCGTGACGATCGAAGACCTTGGCCGCGCCAAGCGCATCACGGTGGACAAGGACAACACGACCATCGTCGAAGGCGCCGGCAAGCGCGTGGACATTCAGGGTCGCATTTCCCAGATCAAGAAGCAGATCGAGGACACGACCTCGGACTACGATAAGGAGAAGCTCCAGGAGCGTCTCGCGAAGCTCGCCGGCGGCGTGGCCGTCATCAACGTCGGCGCGGCGACCGAGACCGAAATGAAGGAGAAGAAGGCCCGCGTGGAAGACGCGCTCCATGCGACGCGCGCGGCCGTCGAAGAAGGCATCGTCCCCGGTGGCGGCGTGGCGCTCATCCGCTGCATCCCGGCCGTGGACAAGCTTCTGCTCGAAGGCGACGAACTGGTCGGCGCGGCCATCGTGAAGCGCGCGTTGGAAGAGCCGCTCCGCCAGATCGTGAACAACGCCGGGCTCGAGGGCTCGGTGATCGTGGAGCACGTGAAGAAGGAGAAGAAGGCGGTCGGCTTCAACGCGTCGACGGAGGTCTATGAGGATCTCATCGAAGCAGGCGTCGTCGATCCGACCAAGGTGACGCGCAGCGCGCTGCAGAACGCGGCGTCGGTGGCGGCTCTGCTGCTGACGACCGAAGCGCTGATCACCGAGCTTCCGGAGAAGAAGAAGTCGGGCGCCTCGCCGCAGGGTGGCGGTGGCGGCGGCTACGACGACATGTACTAGTCGACAATCGTCGCCTCGCGGGGAACCGCGTTGTGGGACTCGGTGAATCGTTGAGGTCGATGATGATGAGGGGGTCGGAACCCATGAAGGGGACCGGCCCCCTCTAGTTTTTGGGGCGGGCCGGACGCGGACTGCTACTTCGGTATCTGCTCGAACAGCGTCTTTACCAACCCGTCCATCGACTCCTGGAAGAATTCCAGATTCTCTTTGTCAGTCCCGGCGAACTCGGCGGCGTACGAGCGGACGTTGACCGCCTTCCGCACGTCCTCCAGTTTGGCGGTGAGCGGCCCGCGCTGCCGCGTTTCGCGGACGACCTGATCGCGCACGTCCTTCATCACCTCGATGGTCCGGTTGAGGTACGTCTTGTCGAGCATCACCTCGCCGTGGCCGGGAATCACCACCTGTGCGTCGATGGCGGCGAGCGATTCGAGGGTAGCGATCTCGTCGTAGGGATAACCGGCGAAGAAGTAGGGAATGGGGGTGGCGACGAGGTCGCCGGTGACGAGGATGTGTTCGCGAGGTAGGTAGAGCACCACGTCGCCGGCGGAATGCCCTTTTCCGTAGTAGCGAAGTTCGACCGTGCGGTTTCCAAGGTCGATCGTCATCGCGTCCGAAAAGGTGACGTTCGGATAGACGGGGACGTAGTTCTCGAATTCCTGGAACGCGGCCTGCCGCCCCGTGAGTTCCTCGCTCATCGACTTCCTCTCCGCTTCGCTCAGCTTCTTTCCGTCCTCACCCTTCCCTCGCTTCAATTGGTCCGCAAGGGTCGCGATCCGCGCCCGGTAGCGCGCGCGGTTCGGGACGTCGAAGCCCTCCTCGAGCCCTGGCGTGACCGTGTGGGCGAGGATCGTCAGACCCGGGAACGCCGCGGCATAGGTCGGGTTCCCGCGCATGTGGTCGGGGTGCCAATGCGTGTTCACGAGGTAGCGCACCGGCTTGTCGGTCCACTGGCGGATCTGCGCGATGTCTTCCCGGGCGCTCGAGGGGAGGTAGCCCGAATCGACCACAAGCACGTCGCGGTCCCCGATGATCACGGTCGTGTTCCCCTGGGGATTGGTGTCGGGGCCGTCCTTGTGGAGGATCACGTAGACGCCGTCGGCCGCTTCGCCAACGCTTCGAGCATGCCGGGAGACGGAGTGCCCGCTCGATTTGGCCGGGGCGGCCGGGACGTCGGCTGCCGCGGCAGCGGGGGCGGCCGAAACGGGGAAGAGAAGGACGAGCGAGAGCGCGAAGGCAGGCCCCAATCGAGTCATTTTGTGATTTTCTCCGGCGCTTCCAGCGCCACGCCGCGGACTTTCACGGTTTGAACGTCGGCGAGCTTCAAGAACAGAAATTGCGGCCGGGCGATGGCGTAATCCCCCAAGGCCACCGGGAACGTCGTGCTGAATTCGATTCGGGCGGGAGCGGGGGCGGGGTGATAGACGATCTCCACCGCGATCCGAATCCTCCGGCTCACGCCATGCAGCGTAAAAGTCCCCTCCACATCGAGCGATTCCGCGCGTCCTGCTTCAAGCGCTCGAGCCGACCGCCCCCGAAGGGCAGCGCCATCGAATACCGCCTTCGGAAACTTCGCGGTCTCGAGATGATTCTCGCGCATGTGCGTATTTCGCATCTTGAGCCCGGTGTCGAGGGTCGCGAGATCGACTTCGAAGCGCACGCTCGCCGAATCTCCGAGCGCCGCCGGGTCGATGTCGATCTCCCCTTCGAGCGAGTTCGTCTTCCCCTCGAACTGCTCCATGGCGGCCTTTGAGGCGAAAGTCACCCGTGAATCCTTTCCCGCGTGCACACGGAACGACGTCGCGCCCGCAGACCCCGAGATCCCGAGTAGGGCGATCAAGCAGGTAAGCGGCGATACCACGAGGAAGCCGTTCAGCTTTCGCACAGGGCACACTCCGCGGCCACCGGGCCGTCAGTAGAGCAGATGCAATTGCAGCAACGTTTCGGTGAAGTCCTGGCCGCCGTAGGCGACGCCGTTGTCGTAGTCCACTTTCCGCACCAACGCTTCGAGGGCGAGGTAGGAGTACGGCATCGCGTACACGCCTCCGCCGAATCGCGACTTGGCGCCGAACTCGTGCTGACGATTTGGGTCGTAGAAGTCGTACGTCGCCTTGACCTCGAGACCCCGATGGACCAGGTAGCTCCATTCCTGCGACGTGACGACGCGGTTGACGGCCGGAGCGCCGGGGTCCTTCGAATGCTCCAGATCGACCTCTCCGAGCCAGGTGAGCTTGTTCCAGGTGAGATAGCCGTAGAAACCATGGCGGTTGGTATCGCGTTGCCGCGTCGGATGGCGATAGCCGCTCGCGCCGAGCGCTGCGCCGACCGGCCCGAGGCGCCGCCGATAGACGGCGTTCACGACGCCGGCCACCTTCGTGTCGTTGTCGAGCGTGCTCCCCGGATTGCCGTTGACGACGGCCGCCTGGATGTCGAACGAGCCGTGCGAGAACCCTGCCTCCAGCCCGACATCGCTGTTCGAGGGAGGCATGAAACCCAACTCGCTCCGGACGAACATCGTGTGGTCGTCGAACTTCAGGCCGTAGGATGGGACGAAACGTCCGGCCTTCACGTAGAGCGTCGGCCGCAGATAGCCGAGCGCGAACGTCTCATATCCCCCGGAAGCGGCGCGGTCGTAGTAAAGCGTCACTCGCGGGTCGGGCTGAAACGCGAGGTAGAGATCGGACTGCATCTGGAAGAAGTTGAGATGCGCCTCCTCGATGTTTCCCCCGACGTAGAACGTCCGGAAGTCGGCGCCGATCAGGATTTGCTTCGAGATCTTCGTCTCGATTTCCGCCAGCGCCTCCGGCTTGGAGCGGAGCCACGCGATCTCCTCGGGGATGAGTTTCTGCGCCGCGTACGAAGTGCGAAGGCCGCCGCCGGAGGGATTCACGTGGCAGAGCGCGCACTTCTGTTCGTAGCGCGCGGTATAGCGGGGAAGCGCCACCGCGGACGGGATCGCCGCGCCGCACGTGAGCCACAGGGCCGCGAGCAACAGGCACGCCTGCCACATGCACGCGGACCACGGCCGCGCGGGCCAAGGGTGCGCCGCACGGCGCCTCTCGCCGCCCCTCGGCCCCGCCTCAGTTCTCAAGCGCGCCCTCCAGGATCCAGCGGTGGACCTTGTCGATCTCGGGCGCGGTGAAATAAGGACCGCCCTGTGGCATCCGCTCGCCGAAGCCCGGCGGCGAGATGATCTTCTGATAGATCCACGAATTCGTGAGATCGAGCGGCTTGATGTATCCGAGCACAGACCCCGTGTAATCGGTCACGAGGCGATCGTACATCCGCGGGTCTCCGGGATTCGCGAAGTCGTGACAACTCGCACAGCGGCTTGTGAGCATGGGCTTGATGTCGGTCGCGAACGAGACGGAGGTTCCGAAGCCGACGACCTTGACCACCGGGCAGTCGGGACCGACCTCGACCGTGCATGAGGTCGCACCTCCCGCGGTGGGACTGAACGCGACGGTCACCGTTGTCGAGACGCCGATGGGAAGCTCGGCCGGGCCGCCGCCGATGAGAACTTGGAATTCGGAGCAGGAGGGAACGATGTCGACAAGAAGCGGTGCGGTCCCCGCGCTGATGACTTCGAATGTGGCAAGTCTCGTCTGACCGACCCGGAGCGATCCGAAGGAAATCGAATCTTGGAGCACGACGCAGCGGGCTCCCGGCGCCTGAAGCGCGGCCGTGCCGGCGAGCGGGACGGACGAAACGTTCGTCCCGAGTTCGAGCGTGCAGGGAAACGTCCCGGCGGAGCCCGGCGCGAACGCCACGACGACCGTTTGCGACTCGCCGGCGCCGAGCGCATAGCCGCCTCCGCCCGATTGGATCGTGTACTCGGAGCAGGAGAGTCCGGCGTTGCCGGTCAGCGTACCGGTCCCGACGTTCGTGATGGTGACGGCTCGCGTACTCGACCGGCTCACGACGACGGTGCCGAAGTCGAGGGAAGTGACGGAGAGTTGGCTCCGCGGCTGCGGCTTGAACGGAGCGCCGAGATCGGAGCAGCCCGCTAGGATGACCATCGATGTCAGCGCGAAGATGAAACGACGCAGAAAGGTCATCCGCCCCCTAAACCGGTGATCCGACGCCGGGTGAGTCTAGACCGAACGGGGCTGTGTGGCCTCTCTGGAAATCGCGGCGGCGAGATTCGCGGACTCAAACACCGTATCCCCAGAATGCACGATTTGGTGCCCCGAGGCCGCTATTTCGCTATAGCATTTAGACCGTAACTTGTTGTAAGATAGAGACTAAACAATACGTCCTCGCCGTGGTGTAGAACTTGCCACTAGTCTTATGGCTCTTACTGTCTCGAAATTCGCCTTGGAGGACACCATGCGCCGCGCCCCTCGCAACGCCCCTCTCTGGATCCTCATCGGCGCGGCCGTCGTCATCGCGGCGGCTACCGTCAGCACGCGAGCGGGGGGAGTACGCCCCGCGAAGCCGGCGGTCGGCGAAGTCACCGCCCCGGCGACGCCTCGGTCGACCGACCCCGCCGACGAGAATGTTGCGCCGAGGCCGGCGCGCATCGAGCCGCTCAAGTTCTCCGACTCCCCGGCCACGGCCACGGCTCCGGTGACCGAATCGACCACCAACGCCGCCGCGACGTCACTCGCCTCGGAACCGGTCGGGGTCGCGGGCATGGTTGTCGGAATCGATCCCGAGACCGGAAAGCTCGGCATGCCGTCGCGCGAATTCCGCGACGCCATGCGCGACAACCCGCGTGGCCCGGCGTTGAGCCGATCGATGGAGGGACTTCAGGTCATCCATCGGCCCGACGGATCGAAGATGGTCGACTTGAGGGATCGTTTCCAGGACTACGCCATCGTCCGCATCGCGCCGGATGGGCGGAAGGAACAGACGTGTGTTCAAGGGCCGGAAGTAGAGGCCGCGCTCGTCGGGAAGCCGGCCGCCGTGGCGCCTGAGCCCGCGCCCGCCGATCCGAATTCGAACGCCGCTACCGACACCACGTCCGAACCGGCGGAGCGCTAACCGATGTCGCGACTCCGGCCGTACCTCCAGGCGATCGCCGTGGCGTTCGCGCTCTTCCTCGGGATCGCCACCGCTGCCGGCGCCGCCACCATCGTGATCGTGAACAACGACGGTCCCGGCGAGGGATTCAACGATCCCACGCCCGACCCGCCGTTCGGCGGAAACCCGGGCACGACGCTCGGCGAGAAGCGCCTCTTCATCTTCAATTACGCCGCGTCGATCTGGGGCGGCATTCTCCCGAGCGACGTCACCATCCGCGTGCTCGCCCAATTCAACTCGCAGACCTGCGACGCCACGAGTGGTGTTCTCGGAAGCGCCGGCGCCCGAAGCGCGCACGCCAACTTCCCCGGCGCACCGTTCGCGAACATGTATTACCACCAGGCGCTCGCGAACCGCCTCTCGGGTACTGATCTGAGTCCCACGCTCGAGGACATCAACGCGACGTTCAACTCCGACGTCGACAACGCGGTCTGCCTCGGCGACATCAGTTGGTATTACGGAACCGACGGCCAAGACGGCGCCGATATCGAACTCCTTCCGGTCGTCCTCCACGAGCTCGGGCACGGTTTGGGGTTCAGCACCTTTGCCTCTTCAAGCACCGGGGCCTTCCTCGACGGCACGCCCGACATCTTCGCCCACTTCCTGCTCAACACGTCGACCGGTCTCCACTGGGACCAAATGACCAACAACAACGCCCGGAAATCCTCGGCGGTCAACACGGGCAATTTGGTGTGGGACGGCTCGTCGGTGAACCTGTGGGCGCCGTACGTTCTCCAGCACGAACCGGAATTGCTCGTCCTCTCGCCCGCGACGATCGACGGGTCGTACGTCGCCAACTTGGCCGGCTTCGGCGGATCGATCGACGCGACCGGAATCACAAGCGGCATCGTGCTCGTGACCGACACCGTGGCCCCGGTGAACGACGGCTGCGAGTCGTTCGTCAACGGCCCGGCCCTGGCGGGAAAATTCGCCCTCATCGACCGCGGCCTCTGCACTTTCGTGGCGAAGGTGGCGGCGGCTCAGGCGAGCGGCGCCATCGGCGTCATCGTGGCGAACAACGTCGCGGGTGCGCCGACCACGATGGGGGGTACCGATCCCTCGATCACGATTCCGTCGATCATGATCTCGCAGGCCGACGGCACGACGATCAAGAACGCGCTCCTCTCCGGCCCGGTCACCGCGACGATCCGGCGGCATCCGACGCAGCTCGCGGGCGCCAACAGTGGCGGAAAGGTGAAGATGTACGCTCCGAACCCCGTGGAACCTGGCTCCTCGGTGTCGCACTTCGATGTGAGCGCGTTCCCCGACCTTCTCATGGAGCCCGGTATCAACTCGGGGCTTCACGACGGCGTCGACCTTACGCGGAGACTCTTCGAGGACATCGGCTGGATGCCGGCGATCACCGGTGTCGAGCCGGTCGTGACGGCCCCGAAGTTCCGGGTCCGAAGCGCGCCGAATCCCTTCACGCCGGCGACGACGATCCTGCTCGCCCTTCCGACCGCGGGGCGCACGAGGGTCGCGGTCTATGACGTGCAGGGCCGCTTGGTAAAACGACTCCTCGATACCTGGATGCCGGCGGGAACGCATGGAATCGCCTGGGACGGCAGCGACGAGCATGGCCGTCGCGCGGCCGCGGGCGTCTACTTCTCGCGCGTGGAATCAAACGGACGCCGCGCGGGAGAGAGGCTGGTCAAACTAGAGCGATGAAGAAGCTCGTCGCTTCACTCCTTGCCGTCGCCACGATTCTTAGTCCTGGGCTCTTCGGACCGCGGGCAACTTCCGCCGCCACGATCACGATCATCAACGCGGACGGTGCGGGCGAGGGCTTCAACGATCCGACCCCCGTCTCACCGGTCGGCGGAAACCCCGGAACCACGCGTGGCGAGCAGCGGCTGAACGTCTTCAGCCAAGCCGCCTCGATTTGGGGCGCGCTCCTCTCGAGCAGCGTCGTGATCCAGGTGGTCGCCCAATTCGATCCGCAGTTCTGCACGTCGAACAGCGCCGTCCTCGGAAGCGCCGGCGCTCTGACCGCCGACAGCGACTTTCCGGGCGCCGAATTTCCGAATACCTGGTACCCCCAAGCCCTCGCCAACAAACTCGCGGGCATGGATCGGGATCCGGGCGCCGATATCGCCGCGACCTTCAACTCCGATGTCGACAACAGCACCTGCCTCGGTTCCGTGAGCTGGTACTACGGCTACGACGGGAACGAAGGCAACGACGTGGAACTCCTTCCGGTGGTATTGCACGAACTGGGGCACGGGCTTGGATTCGCGACGTTCGCCAATCCGAATTCGGGCGGGCTCCTCCTGAATATGCCCGACATCTACACTCGCTTCATGCTCGACAAGACGATCGGGCTCCATTGGAGCGAGATGACCGATGCGCAGCGGTTCGTCTCGAGGGGGAATTCAGGAAATCTCGTTTGGGACGGCGCCGCGACGACGTTTCGGGCAAGGACATACCTCTCGGCACGCACCGAAGTCGAGGCCTACGCCCCGGCCTTCTGGGCCGGTGTCTACGAGACCCCGGCTGCGCTCTTTGGGCCGACGCTCAGCACGACGGGCGTCACCGCCGAGGTCGTGGAGGTCAACGACGGAACGTGGCCGCCGGATGCCTGCCAGCCGATCCTGAACGTGGCCGCGCTGAACGGGAAGATCGCCTACATCGACCGCGGCAGCTGCTCGTTCGAGTTCAAGGTGGCGGCCGCGCAGGCGGCCGGTGCCGTTGGAGTCATCGTGGTGAACAACGTCGCCGGGGGGGCGTTCCAGATGCCCGGCACGAATCCTTCGATCACGATCCCCTCGGTGATGATTTCCGGCGAAGAAGGGGAACCGCTCCGCGAGGACGTGGAGGCGGGCGGCACCATCGTGACCCTTCGGAGCAACAGCGCGATTCGCTCCGGCACGCACCCCGACGGCCAGGTTCGCCTCTACGCGCCGAACGCCGTGGAGCCCGGCTCGTCGCTTTCCCATTTCGACGTCAGCGCTATCCCCGACCTCCTCATGGAGCCGAACATCAACTATGGACTTCACAACAGCGTCGACCTGACGCGGGAAGCCTTCGAGGACATGGGCTGGCTCCCGCGACTCACCGCCGTCGCGGAGGGGCAGCCCGCCCCCCGCTTCCGCGTGGCGAGCGCTCCGAATCCGTTCCGTCCCTCGACGGTCATCTCGCTCGAACTTCCTTCCGGAGGCACGACCCGCGTGGAGATCTACGATCCGCAGGGGAGGCTGGTGAAGCGGCTGGTGAACGGCTGGCTCCCGGCGGGGCACCACTCGGTCACGTGGGATGGGACGAATTCCTCGGGTAGCCGCACGGCCGCGGGAGTCTACTTCACGCGAATCACCGCGAACGGCGTGCATGCCGGGCAGCGGTTGGTGAAGCTCGACTAACTTCCCGCCCCGATCCGAAACCCCTCTTCGATCATGTCCGCGTGGATGCCGACCGTGTCGTTCACATCCCGCGCGTAACCGCCGGCCAGCGTCGCGAAGACCGGAATTCCTCGTACCACGCACGCGTCGAAGACGAGCCTGTCGCGCGCGCGCAAATCTTCCCGAGTCAGTTTCAAATTCCCCAACTGATCGTCCTCGTAGGGATCCGCGCCCGCCACGTATGCCACTAAATCCGGCTCCACGCGATCGAGAATGCGCGGCACGTTGTGGCGGAGCGAGGCGAGATAGCGCTCTCCGCCGGCGTACGTCTCGAGACCGATGTCGAGGTCGCTCGGTGGCTTCACGGCGGGGTAGTTGTCCTCCTCGTGAATTGAGAAGGTAAAGACGGTCGGATCGTCGTGGAAGATGGCGGCGGTGCCGTTTCCCTGATGCACGTCGACGTCGATGACCGCGGCGCGATGAATACGACTGTCGGCCTGCAGGTCGCGGATGGCGATCGCCACGTCGTGGAGCACGCAGAATCCTTCGCCATGATCGGGGAACGCATGGTGAAGGCCGCCTCCGATGTGGAGGGCGATGCCGCGCTCCAGCGCGCGGCGCGCCGCCTCGATGCTCCCCCCGGCGCCGAGAAACGAAGCCTCAACCAATTCCCGCGAGTAGGGCAGTTCCAGCAGCGCCTCATCCAGTGCGGTCAGGCGCCCCTGGAGGAGCTTGTCGATATAGAGCTGATCGTGAACGCGTCGGACCTGCTCGACCGTGGCGGGCGCGGGCGCGATGAATTCGTCATCGCGGACGAGACCCCTCCGCACCAGTTCGTCACGGATGAATTTGTATTTCCGCATCGGGAAGACGTGCGCGCCGATGTCGGCGTAGTAGCCGTCGTGATAGATGACCGCGGGTTTTCCGGAGGCGGGGCGAGAGATGGAGGGCTCGGGCGTCATGCGCCGGATCTCCCGGTTACTCGAACGAGTAGGGGCTCGTGATCGTGACGGTTTCGCCCTTCGTGGGAACGGCCGCGACGTTCGGGTCCGCGCCGCCGCCGGAAGGTGTCACGGAGTGTGGTAGGGCCGCCTCCCCCGCGCCATCGCGAGAAGGAACGAGCGCGCGATAGAGCACGATCATCGCCGCCACCGTGAAGGGGAAGGCGAGCGTGCCGACGGCGCTGTCCCAGATGAGGCGGGCGATGGCGACGCCGACCAACTTCTGCTTCGCGACACTCGACAAGACCGACAGCATGGTCGAAGGGAACGACGCGACCACGATGACAAGTGTCAGAAGCGCCGCGGCGACCACGAACCGCCACAGGAGCCCGCCGAAATTTCGACGCACGAGCGAAAAGCTCTCGCGAATCGATTCCATCGGCCCGCGCCCGTCGAGTACGAGGAGAGGTGTGGCAAAGGCGAGGAGAAACATCGCGAAGGCGATCCAAATTCCCGCGGGGACGATGGCCAGAAGCACGAGTATCGAGCGCATCTCGATCGGAATGGCGCCCATCGCCATCGTCACAGCCGCCGCGCCTAGAATGATGACCGTCGCCGGAATCGCGATGAAGACGATCTGATAAAAGGAGGAAATGCCGTAGGGCCAGAGTAACTCGAGGACGAGTTTCACCGAATCGAGGAACCCTCGCCGCTCGCCTCGGAAAATCGCGTCCTGGAACGGAAGAAAGGGCGTGTAGACGAGGACGAGGAGCGGGAGGTAAGCCGTGGCGGCTACAATCCAGGTCACCGCTCGGAGTTGGTAGTCGGGATAGCCCATCGGCGACGTGCTCCCGCCGGTGGCGATCATGTAGAGCCCCATCCCGAATCGATAGAAGTAGAGGACCACGAGCACCGGCAGGGCCGGCGCGAGGGATCGTCTGCCGAGCGAGAGCGTGTCGCGGAGAAAGTCTCCCACCGGCGGCAGGGGAGGGACGAGAGTCGGCGCTGCGGGCGCCGGCGCTGCGGGCGCCGCTGGTGGGGCAGGTTCACCCGCCGAGGAGAGCGTGGGACGGTCGATCGATTCCATCCCGGGCAGAATACACCCCGCCCCGGGGCCTCCCAAGCCCGTTGTGTCTTCGCCGCGTCTCGCTTCCGCGGACCCGCTCGCCTTCCTCCGCTTCACGCGGTAGGCTTTCGAGCATGGAAGCCCCGCCCGAAGTGCTCGAAACACCCGCCGTCGCGCTCGAACCGGACGACGATCAACGCGCCGCCATCGAGCATGGCGACGGCCCCCTCCTGATCGTCGCGGGAGCGGGAACGGGGAAGACCACCGTCATCGCGCGGCGGATCGCCCACCTCATCGCGTCGAAGCGGGCGCGCCCGTCCGAAATCCTGGCGCTCGCCTTCAACGACAAGGCCGCGGCCGAGATGCAGGAGCGCGTCGATCTCCTCGTGCCGTACGGCTACGCCGACGTCACCATCCAAACCTTTCACGCCTTCGGCGAGAACGTCCTTGCGGGCTACGGACTCGAGATTGGCATCGCGCCCGGCTTCTCCGTGCTCGACACGACGTCGCAGGCGCTTTTCCTCGCCGAGCGGATCGACGAACTGGGGCTGAAGCACTACCGGCCGCTCTCGGATCCGACGAAGTTTGTCTCCGACTTGGCCGGTTTCTTCAGTCGCGCCAAGGACGATCCGCAGTGGCCGGAGGAAATTCGCCGCGCTGCGGCGGATCGCGGCGACCAGGCCGCGGCGGCCCGCGCGGCCGGCGGCGGGGACGACGCGCTGGTCGCCGCGCTCGAGGATCAAGCGAGCCGCCTGGCGGAACTGGCCGAGGCGTACGAGCGCTACAACGCGCTCCTTTGGAAGGCCGGCTTCCTCGACTTCGGCGACCTGCTCGCCCTCACGCACCGTCTTCTCACGGATAGCCCGGCCGCGCTCCGGCGCCTGCAACAGCGATTTCGTTACGTCCTGGTGGACGAATTCCAGGATACGAATCCCGTGCAATTCAAGATCGTCCGCCTCCTCGTGGAAGCGCACCGGAACCTCGTGGTCGTGGGGGACGACGATCAGAGCATCTACCGCTTCCGCGGCGCTCACCTGAAGAACATCCTCGAATTCCGCGAGCACTATCCGGAGACGAAGGAGATCGTGCTTCGCCGGAATTACCGAAGCACGCAACAGATCCTCGCGCGGTCACGCCGCCTCATCGTGCAGAACCAGGAGCGGCTGGAAGTGCGATACGGCATTTCGAAGGAGCTCCAGACCGAAAAGAACGGCACCGAGCCAGTCTGGAAGGAGTTCGAAGCCGAGGCGGACGAGGCCGCGTGGGTCGCGGACGAGATCGCCGCGGCGGTGAAGGAAAAGCGCCGGCGCCCACGCGACGTGGCCATTCTGGTCCGGAATAACCGCCACGCGGAGCCGTTCCTACGCGCGCTCGACGAGCGCGGCGTTCCCTACTATTTTTCGGGGAGCCGCGGGCTCTTCCAGCGTCCCGAGATCAAGGAGCTCGTGTCGCTGCTTCAGTCGCTCTTCCAAGACTCGCGTCCGGAATTCCTCTACCTCCTCGCGTCGGAGGCCTACGGCGTTCCGGAAGACGACCTCACCAAGTTGATGCACGCCCTGGCGCGCCAGCCGGCGCCGCTTCGCGCTCTCTTCCGTCGCGCCGTGGCGGGGCGCGACGCGCTCGAACTCTCCGACGAGGGGAGGGAGCGGCTCGCCCGCCTTCTCGACGACGTGGACGCCCTTCAAGAATTCGCTCGTGGCCGAAAGACCGGAGAGGTGCTCTACCACTACCTCGAGCGGCGCGGCATCCTGAAGGACCTCATGGCCGCCCGCACCTTCGAGGATGAAGCGAAGGCGCGAAATATCGTGAAGTTCTTCGCGCTCATCCGCTCCTTCGAGAAGGTGGCGCTCGCGGATCGCGTCGCGCTCTTCCTTCGCCACTTCGAGGCGGTGCAGGAATTCGGCGAAGATCCCGCGGTGGCCGACCTCGACGAGACCTCCGACGTCGTTCAAGTCCTCACCATCCATCGCGCCAAGGGGCTCGAATTCCCCGTCGTCTACCTGGTGCAGATGGCGACGCATCGCTTCCCGACCGCCAACCGGGCGCGGGGGATCGAACTTCCGCGAGAGCGCGACGACGAAGACGCCTCGGCCGCGCACCGCGAGGAGGAGCGCCGGCTCTGCTACGTCGCCTTCACGCGGGCCCGGGAAGAACTGATCACGACCTACGCCCGCGACTACGGCGGGAAGCAGAAGCGAAAGGCGAGCCTCTTCCTCGCGGAGGCCTTCGACATCGGGAAGACCCCGCCCGCCCGGGCTCGGCGGCGCGTCATGGACGAAATTGCCGATCAAAAGGCGGCGGAAACGACACCGATCCCCACGACGCGCCCCGTGCCTCGGGAGCCGCTTCAGCTCTCTTACAAGCGGCTCGAGGACTACGAGACCTGCCCCTACAAGTACCGGCTCCTTCACGCGCTCGCGGTGAACCCGATCCTCACCGCCGACCATCGCGTGAATTTCGGAAATGCCGTGCACCAAAGCGTCGCCTTCGCGCATAAGAAACGCCTCGAGGGCCAGGTGATTTCGGAAGACGAGTTGATCGAAGTCTTCCGCTCGGTCTGGCGGAGCGAGGGATACCGGAACGAAGAGCACGAGCGTCAGCGATTCGCGCAGGGTGTCGAGGCGCTTCGCGAATTCCGCGTCCGCGAAATCGTGTCGGGACCTGCCGCGAGCGCCGTGGAGCGGCACTTCCGCGTGAAGTTGGAGGACGTGGTCATCACCGGGAGCATGGATCGCGTGGACGAGGGCGCGGACGGTGTTGCGTTGATCGACTACAAGACTTCGGAAAAGGACGACGAGGAGAAGGCCGACGAGGCATCCCGAAAGAGCCTTCAGCTCTCGGTCTACGCGCTCGCCTACCAGGAACTGAGCGGGCGGCTCCCCGAGCGCTTGGAACTCCGCTACGTCCTCACCGGCGTGAACGGCGTCTCCTCCTGTGACGAGGAGCGCGTGGCGAAGGCGCACGCAAAGATCGAAGAGATCGCTTCCGCCATCCGAGCCGAGAAGTTCGAAGCCCTTCCCGATGCCCGCAAGTGCTCCATCTGCGCCTGCCGGCCGATCTGCCGGGAGTCCGCGGTCTGAGGGGAACGCTTCACCCTTCCTGTGCTACTGTCCCGGCGCTCCCCGCGCACACGGCCATCGTGAGACTTCCATGCCCCTCGAACCAGGCTCTCGGCTAGGAATCTACGAAATCATCTCTCCCCTCGGCGCCGGGGGAATGGGAGAGGTCTACCGTGCCCGCGATACCCGCCTCGGCCGGGACGTGGCGGTCAAAGTGCTGCCGCCAGCGGTCGCGGCGAACTCCGAGCGCCTCGCCCGTTTCGAGCGCGAGGCGAAGACCGTCGCCTCGCTGAACCACCCCAACATCATCACGCTCCACTCCATCGAAGAGGCCGACGGAGTTCGGTTCCTGACGATGGAGCTCGTCGTGGGACAGAGTCTCGATCGGATTCTCGTCCCCGAAGGGCTCCCGGTTTCACGCCTCCTCGAACTTGCGATTCCCATCGCCGACGCGCTCGCGGCCGCGCACGAGAAGGGAATCGTCCACCGCGACCTGAAACCGGGCAACGTGATGGTGACGCGAGAGGGACGCGTCAAGGTGCTCGATTTCGGTTTGGCCAAGCCGGCACCTCAAGACGAGCCTTCGAGGCATGACGCCGAAACGGTCACGGAGGAGCCGCCGCTCTCGGTGGAGGGGCAGGTCATGGGGACGGTGCCCTACATGGCGCCGGAGCAACTACGCGGCGAGCCGGTGGACGGGCGGACCGACCTCTTCTCGCTCGGCGCCATGCTGTATGAACTGACGACCGGAAAGCGTCCCTTCCAGGGGAGGAGCTCCGCCGACCTCGCTTCCTCGATCCTGCGTGACACCCCCGTGCCGATGACGTCGCTCCGCGGCGATCTCCCCGCCGACTTCGTTCGAATCGTCGAGTGGTGCCTGGAGAAGAATCCCGACGACCGCGTTCCATCCGCCAAGGAAGTCCGGAACGAGCTCCGACTCGTGGGGAAGGATTCGTCGGTGGAGCGCATCGCCGATCCGTCGTCTCGCGGAAGCGCCGTCGATGAACCCGCGGTGCAAAGTCGCCGAGGTGGGCGGTGGGTCCTACCGGCCCTCCTCGTGATCGCCGCGGCCGTGGCGATCGGCGGCTATCGCTTCTGGGAATCACGCCGAGCCGCGACGCACGCCGCGGCTCCCGCGGAATTCGCGTCCATCGCCGTCCTTCCATTCGTCGATTTGAGCCCCCAGCGCGACCAGGAATACTTCGCCGACGGAATCAGCGAAGAACTCCTGAACGTGCTCGCGAACCTGAAGGACGTCCATGTGGCGGCGAGAACCTCGTCGTTCAGTTTCAAAGGGAAAGAGGTGCAGGTCCCCGAGGTGGGGC
>JANMQV010000209.1:0-1738 GCA_031370645.1 Candidatus Eiseniibacteriota bacterium
CGCGTTCATCGGAACGTTTGCCGCCATTCTTTTCGGGCGGGCCATCTGGATCGGCCAGCCCTGGAGCGTTCCCCTCCACCAGTTGGAGAGTGGCTCGCTCCTCCTCTTCACCTTCTTCATGATCAGCGATCCGAAGACCACCCCGAACGCACGGATCGCGCGCTTCCTTTTCGGCGCGTTGGTCGCGGCCGGCGCCACATTCGTCGCCTTCGTCCTCTTCCGCCCGAGCGGACCGATCTGGTCCCTTGTCGTCCTCTCTCCCCTGGTCCCGTTGTTGGACCGCATCTTCCCCGGACGGCGGTACGAATGGACGCTTCCTACGGCCGGGAACATCTCGAAAGGAGATCCCCATGAACCGATGGTGGCCGGCGCTCGCGTGTTCCCTGGCGGTCGCGCTCTCGGCCTCGAGCGCGCATAGCTTCTGCGGATTCTATGTCGCGCGCGGAGACGCCAAACTCTTCAACAAGGCGTCTAAGGTGGTGCTCGTACGCGACGAGAATCGCACGGTCATGACGATGTCGGCCGACTTCAAGGGCGACCCGAAGGAATTTGCTCTCGTCGTGCCGGTGCCGACCGTGCTGAAACGCGGGCAGATCCACGTCGGGGAACAGTCCGCCGTCGACCACATCGACGCCTACACCGCCCCGCGGCTCGTGGAGTACTTCGACCCCGATCCCTGCATGATGGCCATGCAACAGGACGGCGCTTCCATGCGCTTCGACGCGATGTCGGCGCCGATGGCCGCCAAGGAAGAGTCGCGCGCACGGGCCCTGGGCGTTCAGATCGAGGCCCGCTACAGCGTCGGCGAATACGACATTCTCATTCTCTCCGCGAAAGAGAGCGGCGGACTTCAAACCTGGTTGGTCGAAAACGGCTACCAAGTGCCGCCTCGCGCCTCACGCGTCCTCCAGGCGTATCTGCGCCAGGGGATGAAGTTCTTCGTGGCGAAGGTGAATCTAAAGGAGCAATCGAGGCTCGGGTTCACGACCCTCCGCCCCCTTCAGATGGCGTACGAGTCCCCGAAGTTCATGCTCCCTCTCCGCCTCGGCATGGTGAACGCGGACGGCGCGCAGGATCTCTTCATCTTCGCGCTCACGAAAAACGGGCAGGTCGAGACGACGAATTATCGCACCGTCAAGCTCCCATCCGACGCCGAGGTCCCCGAGTTCGTGAAGGACGAGTTCGGAGGGTTCTATCGGTCGATGTTTGCTCGGTCGGTGAGGAAGGAAGGCGGCACGGCCGTCTTCCTGGAGTACGCCTGGGACATGGCGTGGTGCGACCCCTGCGCGGCCGATCCGATGTCTCGGGAGGAACTGCGGGGACTAGGCGTCTACTGGCTCGATCCCCCGCCGGGCGAGTCCAACCGGGGCGGCGCCGGCGTGTGGACTCCTCCACCCGGCGGCGGTCCCCAAGCCGTCTTCGTCTCACGACTACATGTTCGATACGACGCGGCGCACTTCCCCGAGGACCTCGCGCTTCAGGAGACGGGCGACCGGACGAACTTCCAGGGACGCTTCATCATTCGCCATCCGTGGAAAGGCGATCGCGATTGTCCCGGAGCCGCGGGCTATCGGAAGGAGCTACGCGTCCGGCAGAACCGCGAGGCGGAAACGCTCGCGTCGCTGACCGGGTGGGATCTCGACCGCATCTATCGAAAGATGCATCTACCCGATGAAGAAGAGCCGTCGGGAAACGACGACTCGTGGTGGGGCCGGCTCTGGAAGGTCGGCTCTCGGTA
>JANMQV010000244.1:0-1891 GCA_031370645.1 Candidatus Eiseniibacteriota bacterium
GCAAGTCGGGGCGGGGTACCACGATCTCGCGATCGACGGGCGGGATGATCGCGGCACGCCGCTCGCGTCGGGCGTCTACTACTACCGGCTGGAGGCGGCCGAGGGAATCACCACGGGCCGCTTCACGATACTTCGGTGAAATAGCGACGGGTTTTGTTCCGGTTCGCGCTCTTGGCGGCGCGGGAATCTAGAATCTAGCCCTCCGCGACCAGGGACGGGGAGAAACACCCCGCCCCTGGGGTACAGCCACCTATGGATTTCCGCCGGCTGGGCGCCCTCGCCCTTCTTGCTGTCCTGGCAACCAATTGCGCCTCCACGAGCCACCTCCAACCCGGAACTCAACTCATGCGCTATGCCGAGCCCAAGCAGAACGCCATCACGTTTTGGGGCCACGCCTGCGCCTACATCGATGTGGGCGGAGTGGGGATCGTCACCGACCCCGTGTTCACGAACCACTACGCGACGATCCGCCGCCGATTGATTCCCGCGCCACCCCCGCAGGCGTACGACCAAACGCGCGTCGTCCTGATCTCTCATTCGCATCACGATCACTTGAACGCCGCCACGCTCAAGCGCTTCCCTACCCGCGCGATCATCCTTGCGCCCGCGCCGGCGGTGCGCTATCTCGCGAAGCACGGGATTCAAGCCCGCGTGATGGCGCCCGGTGATGAGTTCGCGATTCCCGGCGGGTCGATCGTGGCGGTCGCGGCACTTCATCCGGGCGGGCGCCACTCGCTTCGGTCCCGCGCCGACGGACAGGCGTTGGGATATGTGATTCAGACGTCGTCGTCGACCATCTACTACAGCGGGGACACGGAGTACTTTGCCGGGTTCGCGGAGATTGGCACGCGATACGATCCCGATATCGCGCTCCTGAACATCAACGCGCACCTTCATTCGCCCGAAGCGATCATCGCCGTCGCCGATCTGGGGATGCCGATCGTGCTGCCGATCCACTACGGCGCTTACAATGGGAGAAGTGTCCGCTACGGACCGCAATGGAGAGGCGACTTGGAGCGCGCGCTCGGCCCGACCGTCGTTCCGATCGAAGTGGGTGAGAGCTATCCCATTCTTCCGGCGGATCGCCGGCGGATCGTGGAGCAATGATGCGCGCGAGCGGGCACGAGTGTGGAATGAATGGCCCCGGCGCTAGGCGGACGACGGTCGCACTGGTTTGCTTCGTGGCGATCGCCGCCTCGGGCTCGCCCTCCCCCGCCGACGCCAGGATTCTGGATCAAGTCGCGACCAGCACCGGGAAGCCGTTCGCCATCGCGCGACCCGAAATTACGGGGATCAAGAACTTCGCCGAAATCGAACCGGGCCTCGCGCGGGGAGCCATTCCCACCGACGAAGGCTTGATGGAGCTGAAGGCGCGAGGATTTCGAACCGTCATCAGCTTCATCCACTCACCCGAGGAGCGGGAGAAGCTTGCCCGCTTGGGAATCACCTATGTAGAGTTGCCGATCCGTGCGGGGATCCTCGGCGCGGCGGCTCCTAAGCCCGAGCAGATCGAGACATTCCTCGACATCGTCTCCGATTCCACGAAGCGGCCGGTCTTCTTTCATTGCCGCCGGGGGCGCGACCGGACCGGAGCGCTGGCCGCGATCTACCGCGTGGAGCGAAACGGCTGGAGGAAACCCGAGGCGCTGGAAGAGATGCGCGCGTTCGGATTTCACTCGTACTACCATCGGCTGAAATCGTTCGTCGAGTCGTACGAGCCAAGCGTGAAGCGCTAGCGTCGCGGCGCTCCGCGCGCCACTCCACCGCGAACCCTGGAACCGAAAACAACTCGGCCACGACCTTTCGATCGTGGCCGAGCCTTCAAAGTGGAAGACGCCTTAGTGGGCCGAGATGTGGTTAAGGCGGCGCCTCCCACGTTTTTCGCGTGCTG
>JANMQV010000013.1:0-13305 GCA_031370645.1 Candidatus Eiseniibacteriota bacterium
AACAGCGCGATCGCGCTCATCTCGTGAACGATCATCCACCGGTACTCCACCCGGCCGAGCAGGAGCTGCCGATCACGAAATCGGTTGGGGGCGTAGCCCGCAAAGTTCGTGACGCCGTCGCTCCGAATAAGACGATAGAACGGAATGGTCGTGGTCGCGCTTCCGAGCGGTCCGATGCCGGCGTAGATGCCCCGGAATGCCAGTACCCGCCGCTTGGCGAACACGGGAACGTAGGCGCGGCCCTCCAGATTCCACTGGTTGTAGTTTGGGTCGCTGGAGCGCACTCCCGACGCCCGTTTCAGGTCGACGCGCGCATGGACGCCGCGCGACGGATGGCGGTTGTCGTCGAGAGCGGCGAAATCCGCGGTGACTCCGTACAGAAACTCCTGGGTCGCACGGTCGTCGTACGGCACGTCGGCCGTCGCGAAGACCGCTTCCAATGGCGGTGACCCATTATAGGCGGAAAGCGGGGTCATGTTCGAATAGCCGCCCACGATTCGCACCTGCCGCAGGCGCGAGCGGCCGAGAAGCAGCGCCGCCTCGGCGCTCATCGTCTCGAGCCGAAAGTAGGACAAGTCCGCCTCCGAGGAAGCGTTGCCGATTCCGTAGTAGCTCCGATTCGGTTTGTAGTCGTAGTCCGCGCGTAGAGCGACACTCACCGGGTGCCGCGTTCCGATCGCCTCGCTGAATCGGGCGTGTCGGTGGTCCGGAAGGGACCACGAACCCGTGGCGCGAAGCCGGCTGTCCATGGTTGGAAATCCGACCCACGTTATCGCGGGACCGATTCCGAGAGTGGTTCCGTCCCCGACGACGACGGATAGCGCCAGCGTAGGGGAAAGCGGTTCCGGACGATGCGGCTTCGGGTCGAGATACCG
Source organism: Candidatus Eiseniibacteriota bacterium (assembly GCA_031370645.1). Lineage (GTDB taxonomy): Bacteria > Eisenbacteria > RBG-16-71-46 > SZUA-252 > SZUA-252 > SZUA-252. Next base: position 876 of record JANMQV010000013.1, read on the forward strand.
CGGGCCGAAATGCCCAACGCCCGCTTCCAACCCATTGGCCACAAGCCGCAGCGGCAAGAACACGATCCGGAATGGCGTCCGCAGGGCTGTCTCCCACCGTCGCTCGTGATCGGGAGAGGCGACGCGCGGACCGTCGGTCGTGACTTCCGAGCGGAACATGTCGTCGGGGGCGACCCACGTGGAATCTCCAAAGCGCGCTTGTGCCCGGGCGCCGCTCGGCCCCAAGAGACTTACGACTTGGCATACGAGAAGCGCGAGCAAAAGCGCCGTGGCTCGCGGCCCTCGTCGATGCCCATCGTTTCTGACGACCTGCTGCGTGGTTTCGATGAACTCACCTCTCGAAGAGCCGGATGAACTTGATCCCAATTCGATAGTTAGGTACACACGGCAAGCCGTGTGCCACGACACCGTGTTCGAGGCCGTCGCGCGGCACCTCCGAAGCGGAGGCAAGCAACCCACGTGCTGAGCGCGACATGCGGATGCGTCCATGGCCGGCGCGGGGCGCCCCGCCGGGCCCCATTGACCGTTTGCGGCCACCCGCGCAGGCTCGGCGACGCGTTCAATTGAAAGGTTGGGGCCCCCTTATTTCAATCGCACTCAGTGGGTGATCGCGCGTGCCGCAAGCGCCGCGAGGAAGCCGAGTGCGGCCGTGACAGGAATCGTCAGGAGCCAGGCGCTGGCCATCGTCCGCACCACGCCCCAGCGCACGGCGTTCAGCCGCCGTGCGGCCCCGACTCCGAGGATGCTCGAACTGATCACGTGCGTGGTGCTGAGGGGAAATCCGAACCGCGACGCGACCTGAATCACGAGGGCCGCGGACGTTTCCGCCGCGAAGCCGTGAATCGGCTCAAGATGCGCGAAGCGCGTTCCCATCGTATGAATGATCCGGCGCCCCCCGGCGAAGGTGCCGGCGGCCATCGCGACGGCACTCACCACGATCACCCAGGCGGGCACCTGGAATGTCGAGATCACTCCCGCGCTCAACAGTCCGAGCGTGATGACTCCCATGGTCTTCTGCGCATCGTTGCTCCCATGGCTGAAGGCCATGAATGCGGCCGACACGATTTGCGTTCGACGGAAGATCGGTCCGACCCGCCGGGGCGGCATCTTCGCGAAGATTCGGATGAGCACTCTCATCAAGGCCATCGCGATGATGAAGCCCGCCGCGGGTGACAGAAAGAGGGGGTACACGACCTTGTCCACGAGGACGCCCCAATGCGCCGATCCGAACCCCAGGCTCGCGATTCCCGCGCCGAGGAGGCTCCCGATCAGCGCGTGGCTCGAGCTGCTCGGAATGCCGTAGTACCACGTGAAGAGATTCCAGGCGATGGCGCCGACGAGCGCGGCCGTGATGGCGACGAGCGGAACCGACGCGCCGACGATTCCACTTCCGACGGTCTTCGCCACTTCCGTCCCGCTCATCGCTCCGGCGAGATTCAGGACCGCCGCCATGAGAATCGCCAGCCAGGGCTTCAGGACGCGCGTGGAGATGACCGTGGCGACGGCGTTTGCGGTGTCGTGGAACCCGTTGATGAAGTCGAACGCGACCGCGAGCGCGATGAGGACCAACAGCGGCGTCGTGAGTCCGTGATCAGGCATGTTTGATGGCGAGCCCGCGGAGCACGTCGGCGATGTCCTCGCACCTGTCCGTCACCTGCTCCATCGTCTCGTAGATCCGGCTCCAAGCGATTACCCGGATCGGGTCGTTAGGATGGTGGAAGAGTTCCATCACCCCCTCCCGAAGGAGCGTATCGGCTTGATTTTCGAGCCGGTGAAGTTCGACCACTCCCTCCTCAATGCTCCGCATCGTTCGCCGTTGCCGGAGTTTCGGGAGCTGCACGGCCACGGAGCGGGTACACGCGACGATGACGGCGGCGAGCGACGCCGCGATCGGGGTCGGCTCCTTGATGTTGTAGAGACACATGGCGTCGGCGGCCTCGTGAATGTGGTCCATCACGTCGTCGAGGGCGATGGTCATCGCGATGATGTCTTCGCGATCGAGGGGCGGGATAAAGACCCGGTTCAACGCCTTGTAGATGGCGTGGGTGATCTCGTCGCCTTTGTGCTCGAGGTCGTGCAACTCCCCCACGATCCGCTCAGCGCTCGAGAAGTCATGGCAGATTTGGTCGAGCAACGTGGCGGCCTCGACGTTGTTCTGCGCGGCTTCCTCGAACCGACCGAAGAAATCGTCATTCGATTTTCGCGGCTTCAGTGTCTCCACGTGTCCTTCCTGGAGCCAAGGCCCCAGCCACGGTTTCCTGCTACCGGAAGTCCGGCCCTTAAGGGGATTTCGTCTCTTCCTCGGTCTTGGCTCCGGGCGGTTCGTGCCCCAGCGCGGCCGCGGCCAGCGACGCACCCGCCGAGGGCTGCGGAACGGTCTCGTCGGTGTCCGCCTTGGGCGGCGCGACCTCTGCCGTGGGGACCTCGGGCTCCCCAGCCCCTTCGCTCTCGACGCGCGCCTCCTCCGGCCGCTCGGCCACAAGCGTCCGGAGTCGCTTGGCGAGCGCGCGCACGACCTCTTGAAGTAGTGGCAGATCGCCGGCAGCGACGTCGTAGAACTCGTCCCGGTGGAGCGCCAGCGCCATCCCGTCCTCCGTACACTCCGCACGGTGCCCGCGGGCCGACTCGTCGACCAACGACCACGTGCCAAAGGCTTCCCCGGGACCCACCTCGGACATCGTCCGGTCCTCGGTCGAGAGTCGGACGCGACCCTCGACGACGATATAGAGCGCGTCCGCCGGGTCTTCCGCGTTGTAGATCATGTCGCCCTTCACGATCTCGACTTCACGAGCGACTTCCGCCAAACCCAGGAGGTGACGCGGCCCGACATCGCTCAACAGGTCGGCGCGCTTGAGGGTCAGCACGCGCTCCACGGCGGTCAGCATGGCACGCTCGTCGGCACGATTGGTTCTTCCGCCGCTGGTCGCCGGTTGGTCTCTCGCATGATCTCCTTGGCGAGCACCGCCAATTCCGCACTCACCAGCGGATCCTTGAATCCGCCTGATTCGAACAGGGACGGATCCAACGACGGTGAGAACCGCGATGCCCGAACGGCGCAGGCGCGGAGCCAATCGTCACCCCACTTCCAGGCGGCCCGGATTGGTTCGGCGACGTCGTCGCGACCTGCCGCCTCCTCCACCGTCACCTCCTCTGGTACGGTTCCTTCGAAAACTCTCGAGACAGGACGGAACACGGCGCGAGGGAGCACATGGCTAAGATACTCCAGCGCGGGCGCGGCGGCTTGAGGCTCCCGCGACCGGAGCCTCTCGAACGCCCCGGCGAGCGGTTTGGCCTCGTACCAGCACGCTAGTGCGCGGAGCCCGCGCTCGAGGCCCCATTCGGCCTGCTCCTCGAGGCTCGATGCGAAGAGCCTCACCTCGGCGGCGGCGTGCGCCGCGATCCCCTGGCTCGCCTCGCGATTCAATCTTACACTCGCCAATTCTCGGAGAAACAATTTGTGAACCGTGGCGCGTGGAAGAACGGGCCTGCCGCGATTCGCGCGAATTCGGCTCAATCCCTCGAGGCCAAAGTGACGTAGGCGTGGATCGCCGGTTCGCGCCAGGACAATCAGGGCCTTGACGGCGCGAGGGGTCGCCATCCGCGCCAGCGTGCGTGCGGCGAGAGCCTGTGCCCAGGCGCCCCCGGCGCCCTGGAGTAGCGGCTCCAGCTTCGTGACGGCCGGATCGCCGATCGCCGCGAGCGCCTCGCGCGCCTCGTGACTCAAATCGGGGATGAGGAAGAGCGGCAACAACACTTCGATCAATTCCCGGTGCGGCCGGCGCCTCGCGGAGACAAGCGCCACGCGCTTCACGTCCAGGTCGGGGTTGGCGAGTAGCGTACGAAGGAACCTTACGGAGGCCGTGCCGGACAGGACGCCCGCCGCGCGGGCCGCAAGCAGCAGATCCTCTCGCGAGCCGGCCGCGATGCGGGCGTCGATCCACGCCGGCGTGATCGCATCGGGGGCTTCGTAGGGCCGCTCGAAAAGGGCGTCGAGAAGGTATTGCCGAACGGCCACTTCCTCCCCGTCCAAGATCAGGCGAGCGAATGTGGTCGCGTGGGGACTCTGGGCCAGCAGGTATCCGACCGCCGCGCGTCGAAGCGTCTCCTCCGACTCCTGCATGAACCCCTCGATCAACTTCTCCGGGTCGGACAGGCGCATCGCCCGCATCGCGTCCACCGCCGCGGTGCGAACAGCCGGCGACGAGTGTCGCAGACACCCGCGCACCGCGCTCGCGACGCCTCGGTCCCGAACCGCGCGGCTCAATGTTAGTGCAAATACGATTCGTTGCTCGTCGTCCGCGCGGAGCGCCTCCATCAGCGCACGACGCGCCGACGGCGTCCGAACGGCATCGGGCGTCGCCTCCGGCTCGATCCACCGGCTGCTCAGTGTCTGCTGGAATGCATCGCCGTACTGCCGGTTCAAGACGATGAGAACGGCGACCCACGCCACCGACAGCGCGATGGTCACGACCGCGATCACCGACGTGCGAACGCCGACCGTGTGCAACACGACGATGAGCAACAATCCCGCGGCCGCGTCCGACCACCGTTCCACGAGAGTATCGATGGCGGGCTTGATGCGGCGCCGCTCGCGGGGGTGGATGGCCGTGTAGTAGATCTCGGCCGACGACTTGCCCAGCGTCCCGAACACAATGCCTTGGATCCATCGCATCGCGACGATCACCAGCCAGATCGGGCTGAGGACGATCCACGACATGAAGGCCACCGCCGTGATCGGTTGCAATGCGGTGGCGGCGCCAAGACCGAGCCGGCGTAGGATCAACCCCGCCACGCTGAACTGAAAGAGTAGGGAAAGCGCGTTTAGCCCCACGTAGAACTTCCCGAAGAACTGGGTGAGCGAGTGCTGATCCGGGTAGACACTCTGAATGTACAGTTTGAACTGAAAGTCGACGAGTGTGGATACGACGACCGAGAGGGCGAGGGCAATCGTGAGCGTCTTGATGTAGGGAGAACGCAGGATGGCGCCCCAGCGCGATGTCTTCGTGCTTGCTTCCAGCGGCGCTGGTCGGAGCGCGCGGTTGCGTTCCACGATGCGTGTGAGGCCGTAGGACGCGACGAGAAGACCCGACATCGTCCACATGAGCCCGACGTGCTTGAGCAGTGGGGTCGACCAGGCTGCAAAGGCGCCTCCCGCCAAGCCTCCCAGCAATCCGCAGCCGCCGAATAACGGAAAGATGCTCCGCGCCCTGCGCGAGTCCCACACGTCGAGCGCGAGCCCCCAAAAGTGTGGCAAGAGCATCATCGCTTGACTGCCGGTCCAGATGTAGAAGGCCGCGATGGTCCAGTGGCGGGCGTGCGGGAGTGTGATCGCGGCCAGAATGCTGAAACCAATTGCGGCGTACTGGTTGAACCGCGTCGCGCCGACGTCCGTGAAGCGTCGCGCCACGATGCTTTCCAACCAGACGAACCCTGCGGCCGCCACCGCGACGCCGATATAGGCGTACGGAAGCGCGAGGGCGCCGAATTCCGACAGGAAGAGGGCGTCACGTAGAATTTTGGCGATGGTGTAGGCGCAGAACAACGTCGCCACCAGCGCCCCCATGAGGACGAGAAGCCGTTGCTCATGCGACTCGATTCCGAGCCGGCGTCCAATTCCCCCGAGCCATCGCTTCACGATGACGATCACGAAGCGCTAGGCGAGGCGCTTTCTCGGCACGATGAGGAGCAAAACACCACCGAGCAGGGCGATCCCCCCAACGATGGGCGAGAGGGGGACGTTCTTCTGCTCGGTGGCCGTCGCCTGGAATGGGCCGACGTCGAGGACGGTGCGCTCCCTGTTGTAGCTGATCCCGCCGTAGACGAGCGCGAGCACACCGATAATGACTAGCACGAACCCGAATATCTTCACGCTACTTCTCCAATCTGGCCCGGACGACGCTTCAGACCACCCGGCGACCTTGAATGACGCGGAGCAACACGACGACGACAGCGATAACCAACAGAACGTGGATGAAGCCGCCCATCGTGTACGCGGTCACGAGCCCGAGCAGCCACAACGCGATGAGCACGACGGCAATAGTCCAGAGCATGGTTTTGTTCCCCCCGGCGCGCTTTTCGGCGCGGCTTTACGAGTATCGGAAAGCTGTTTTGCTTCTAGGCACAGCATGACATGTGCCAGCGCGTTCTCCGGCGTAACCGGTTGGGGTGCCACACTCCGCGCCCCCGCGATTCCACGGCGGGGCGGCTCATGTAAAAGATTCCAGCCCGTTATTACAAAGATGCGGTGCCTCAGCGGCACGCCACGACTCACGCGAATTCGAACTTCGCGGACGGCGTCATCGACCGAGCTTCCGCGACTTTGTGAGGGTGCCACGGGCGAAAGTTGCGGCCATACCGGTCGTACGGGTGTATTCTCGACCTGTCTTAGCGGCGGGTCTTGCTGCGTGCAGGACCCGGCAAGACCACAACTTGGTTCGTGATCCGCATGAAAACGGGGGTTTCCCGATGTTGCACGCACTCCTCATTGACGATGACAGCGACTTCCTCGCAGGGTTGGCGGAAATCGCCGAGCAGGAAGGTTTCGCGATCGCCACGGCCGGCACGCTTACCGCCGGGCGCGAGCACCTCGGCAGCGTCGCGGTCGATATCGTGGTGGTTGATCTGGCACTTCCCGACGGGGAAGGGACCGCTCTTCTCGAGGAATTGAAGGACACGCCGACCGACGTGATCATCGTGTCGGGTGTGGCGACCGTCCATTCCGCAATCGAAGCGCTGCGTCTCGGCGCGCTCGATTACCTCACGAAGCCGCTCGACGTCGGCCGCTTACGAGCCGTTCTCGCCAATGCCGCGCGCGTCCGATCGCTCAAAGATCAGGTCGGGTCGCTTCGGGCTGAATTGCGAAAATTCGGACGCTTCGGCCCCATGGTCGGGGAGTCTTCTCTGATGCAGAAGGTCTACGACATGATCGCCAAGGTTGCCCCCACGGACGCCACGGTGCTGATTACCGGCGAGAGCGGCTCCGGGAAGGAACTCGTCGCACAGGCCATCGTCGACCTGAGTCCCCGGCGCGTCCGTCCTTTCATCCCGCTCGACTGCGGCGCGATCCCGCCGGCGCTCATCGAAAGCGAATTGTTCGGACATGAACGCGGCAGCTTCACCGGCGCGACCCAGCAGCGGCGCGGGCACTTCGAGCGTGCGACCGGCGGCACCCTGTTCCTCGATGAGATCACGGAGATGCCGGTCGAATTGCAGGTGAAGTTGCTGCGTGTGCTCGAGTCCGGCGCTCTGACTCGCGTCGGGGGCGAGGCGCGCATTCCGGTGAACGTACGCTTGATCGCGGCATCGAATCGTCCGCCGCGCGAGGCCATTCTGGCTCGAAGGCTGCGGGAGGACCTCTACTACCGGTTGAATGTGTTTCCCATTGTTCTTCCCCCGCTCCGGGAGCGGGAGGGAGACGTGTTGATGCTGGCCGATCACTTCCTGGCCGTGCTCAATCGTGCCGATGGCACGACGAAGCGCCTGAGCGCTCGCGCTCGCGAACGGATCCGCGATTATGCCTGGCCCGGAAACGTCAGGGAGCTCAAGAACGAGATCCAGCGTGCCTACATCATGGGCGTCGACGTGCTCGAACTCGATGACCTGGGAGCCGAGGTTCGGGAAATCACGCTCCAGGCAGGCGCCTCGCCGCCTCCCGACGTCGGGAGTTCACTCAACGATTCCGAGCGGCAGCTCATCTTGGCCACCCTGGATCATTGCGGTGGCGACAAGAAGCGGGCCGCCGAGATTCTCGGGATCAGCCTCAAGACGCTCTACAACCGGCTCCACCTCTACGCCAAGATTTGATTGAAATAGCTTCCGAGAATTTGAAATTGCTGCCGCGCCGCTTCGCGGTCGGGGACTTCCCGTGCGGTGGTTTGCCGAACACAAACCACCAACACCGCGCCCGAGCAACGACTTCCAACAAGCCTCGAGTTGCCGATTCCGCTGGCACGATTCTCGATATAGGCTTTCGATTTACGCCTCACCGTCTTGGTGGGCGCGCCGAACCATACCCTTTCGAAGCCTAGACAGGACCGCCCCATGTGGAAGTGGTCTCACCAGCACACCCTGAACACCGGACTGATCGTGATCGGCCTCTTGGCGATCGTGAGCAGCGGCGCTTCCTTGTTCGCGTCGAAGGTACTGGTTCAGAGGATGGCCACGCTCGCCCTGGGCGAGGTGCAAGATCTCTCCGAAAGCCAGTCGCTTCGGCTCGACGGCCTTCGGGAAGTCTCGGACGTCGGCGCGTCGCTCCTCACTGGCGAGGAGCCCTACACGCAATCGGCTCGTGCGCGAAGCGCGGTGGTCCGCGCGAGGATCTCGCGGCTCCGAACGCAGATCGTCGACGCCGAGGGACGGGCCATGGTGGAGCGTATTCAGCTCGCCGAGAAAGAATTCCAGGACGCTTTCGAGCGGGCTCTGCTCGGCGCCGGCGGTCCTGAAACGCTCCTGACGGCCACGGGGTCGCGCGGGCGAGCGTTTCAACAGGCGCTCGACTCGCTCGTCGCTCACATGGAGCCGGCCGCTGTGGGAGGTCTCACGGCCACCCGTACATCCGTGGAACGGACGCAGACCGTGTTCAACGTCGTCACGACGGTCTCGATCGTGCTGGCGCTCCTCCTTTGCGTCATGCTGATCCTGCTCATCAATCGGACCTATCGGGAACAGTCGAGCGCCCGGCTGCTCGCCGAAGAGGGGCAAACCAGGACGTCCGAGGCCTTGCAGGAGGAAAGGGCGGCGAGCCATCTGAAGGACGAGTTTCTGGCGACCGTCTCCCACGAATTGCGCAACCCCCTGGCTCCGATCCTCACGTGGACCCAGCTCCTTCGAAGCGGGACGCTCGATAAGGAGAAGTCCGAACGCGGCCTGGAAGTCATCGAGCGAAATGTCATCTCCCTGTCTCAATTGATCGACGACCTCGTCGATGTCTCCCGGGTCGCGTCGGGCAAGTTCCGGCTCGACGTGAGGGCCATCGATCTGGCCGGCGTCATTCGCACCGCCGTGGAGTCCCAGCGGCCCGCCAGCGACGCGAAGAAGATCCGAGTTCAACTTGTCTTGGACGAACGGGCGGGGTTGATCTCCGGGGATTCGGAGCGTCTTCACCAAGTTGTGGGAAATTTGCTTTCGAACGCCATCAAGTTCACGCCAAAGGGCGGGAGCGTGCAGGTCACGCTCGGCCGCGCGGAGTCACACGTCGAATTGGCGGTCGCAGACACGGGAATCGGGATTGAAAGCGTATTCTTGCCTCACGTCTTCGAACCATTCCAGCAGGCTATGGACGGATCGATGCGGCGTCACGGCGGGCTCGGGCTCGGCCTTTCGATCGTTCGTCACATTATCGAGCTGCATGGAGGCGAGATCGTCGCTGAAAGTGCCGGTTCCGGGCTTGGGTCGAGATTCACGGTCAAACTCCCCCTCCTCGGAACGGGCGAGATGACGACGAACGGGCGCCCCAGACACCCCAGCGCCGGCGACGCTATTTCGCACGTCCTGCTCCGCCGGCTCGATAAGATCCGCGTCCTGCTCGTGGACGACGAGCCCACCGCGAACGAAGCCGTGCAGGCCTTGCTCGAATCTTGCGGAGCGGACGTGCGTGTCGCCGGTTCGGTCGCGCAAGCGATCCAGGTGTTCGACACGTGGAAACCCGACGTCCTCATTTCCGATATCGCGATGCCCGAGGAAGACGGGTACGCGCTGATCAAGAAGGTCCGCGCGCGAACCGGGGAGCAGGGCGGCGAGACGCCGGCGGCGGCGCTCACGGCCTACGCCAAGATCGAAGACCGCGTGAAAATCTTGGCCGCCGGATTTCAGATGTATCTCTCCAAGCCGGCCGACCCGAGCGAACTCATGGCGGTCGTGGCGAGCCTCGCATCCGGGCGGCGCGGGTCATCCGTGGAGCGCACCGAAGTCTAGCTTGACGGCGGGGCGTGTGCGGATGATCGAGGCGCCAACAGCGCTTCGCGTCGGGTCGCGCCTTTGCACGAGACGGCGGCGAGCCGAAACCCGCATCGTGACCCGCCGTCTTTTCGTCCCCACCACATCCCGCGAGGTGAATTTTTGATTTCCGCACGCAGGGCGCTGCTCTGGGTCGCCGGCGTCGTGTTTCTCCTCGTCTGGGTCTTCCGGGACCTCGTCCTCTTGGTCGGGTACTCCGTCCTCCTGGCGTATGCCCTCCTTCCCGTCGTGGCGGCCTTGGAACACCCCCTGAGCCGCCGGGGCGCCCGGTTGCCACGGGGCGCCGCCGCCGCGGTCGTGATGGCTGGGCTGGTCACGATCGTCGGTTGGCTCCTCGCTCTCGCTGTGCCGCGGCTGGCGACTCAGGCGGCACGATTCGCGGCAGGAGCGCCCGCGGCCATCGCCCGACTCGATCTGGGAGCGCGTGCGTACGGCGAGGCGCATGGGCTGAGCGCCTGGATGAATCCGGCGGTCGAAGCAGCGCGCACGAGCCTCTCCGACATTCTCCAAAACATGTCCGGTTCCCTCTCGCAGTGGGCCAGCGGCGGGTTCGGCGGACTCGGCCAACTTCTAGGCCTCGCTCTCCTGCCGGTGCTGTCGTTCTATCTCCTGGCGGAGCCGACGGCGGTACGGGTCAGCGTGCTTCGCTTCGTGCCCGAGAGCGCCCACTCCGAGCTCTCGCGTCTCGGCCGCGCCGTCGACCGCGCGCTGCGCGCGTATGTGCGGGGGCAGGCGATCGTCTGCCTGGTGATGGGAGTCAGCGTCGGCGTCCTCCTCGCCCTGATGGGATCTCCGGTGGCCTTGCTGCTCGGTCTGGTGGTCGCGTTCGCGGAATTGGTTCCCTATCTCGGCTTCCTGATCGCCGCGACGGCGATCGCTCTCGCCGGAGTGGCGGTGGGCCCGCTGCATGCCCTGGCCGGCGTCGGGGTCTATGTTGTCATCAATTGGGCGATCGGCACCTTCGTGGCGCCGCGCGTCATGGGCCGGTACCTCAAGATGCATCCCTTCGTCGTGACCGTCAGCATCCTCGCGGGCACCCAGGTGTTCGGACCCGCCGGCGCCCTGCTAGGACTTCCGGGAGCAGCCATGCTCCAAGCCGTGGTCGGCGAGCTAGCCGTGCCCGCGCCACCCACCTCAGGGAAATCTGTTTCGATTCAGGCTCACACCCCCGACTAGTCTGGCCTCGATCTTGCCGTACCTTCCTCGTGATCGTCGGATGTCTCGCTCGCGCCCGGCGATCGTTCGCGCTCTAAGCCCTTGTCTCGACACCCGAAGGAAGGTGCTTCATGCCCGAGCTGCTCCAGATATGGATTGTAATCGTGACAATCGCGCTGCTCGTGATTGCCGTGCTGACGGCGCGCATGATGGATCGTCACTTGAGTAGGGTGGCCGATGATCTCTCGCGGCTCACCGCAGCGGTCAGCGAGTCCGTCGAGCGGATCAATCTGGTCACGCAGGAAGCCAGGGACTTGGTGGCGTCGGCTCGCGGGTTCGTCACTCCCGTTCAGCGCGTGGTCGATCGGTTCGTGGACATCGGCCAGCGCACGGCGACTCTTTCGTCCACGCTGCTCGAGGCAGTCGAGCCCCCCGTCTTCATCGCGGCCGCCGTCACTCAAGGGGTGAGGACCGGCGCCAATTTACTCCTGAACCAATTGTTGCTTCGACTCACTCACCGCCGCACCTCGATCAATGGAGATCATGACCATGAATGACACGTCCAATTCCAACGGCTCCTCGAACACCACTGCTGTCCTCCTCGGATTCGCCGTCGGCGCCGTCGTCGGGGCGGGAGTCGCGCTCCTCCTGGCGCCCGAGAGCGGTAGGAAGACGCGAGAACGCCTTACCTCGACGGCTCAGCGCGTCGGCAAGAGCGCCGGAGAAACCATGGATCAGGCGCGCGCGACCATGGTGGAGATGGGGTCCGACGCGAAGTCGGCCATCAAGGCCGGCCAGGAAGCGTTCTTGAAGGACCTCGGCACGCGCGAGTCGCGTTCCGACCGCCGTATGACGCACGCCGGCGAGGCCGCCGCGGTTGTCGGCTCCGCGCTTCGCGACGGCGATGAGATGTCCCGATGATCCGTGCGGGTCACTGGACTCACCGAATCTGTCGCGGTTTCCGCGTAGCAGGGAGGAACTAACATGCCGCTCGTGAACGTAGTCGTCACCTTGCTCGTCGTCGGGGTGTTGCTCTGGTTGATCAACACGTACTTCCCGATGGACGCGAAGATCAAGAGCATCCTCAACATCGTCGTCGTTATCGGCGTGGTGATCTGGCTCCTCCAGGCGTTCGGGATGATGGGAAGCATGGGGAACATGAGAGTCGGTCGGTAACAGAACGTAACGCCTTCGAACCAACCGAGGCGGGGCTGTGAATAGCCCCAGGCGCCCGGGGGCCCACTAACAAACCCGGGACGCAGTTGCCCCATAAACCGACCAAAAGACACCCCCCAAAAAAAAACCCAATTAGGGAAACCCC
>JANMQV010000028.1:0-1656 GCA_031370645.1 Candidatus Eiseniibacteriota bacterium
CTGGCGCGGAGCCGGCCGAGCCGTGGCTCCCCTTCGGAGGAGAGCGGGGCGGCCTCGACCGGCTTACGGCCGAGACCTGGGATGTCCTCCTCTCACCCGACCCCGATCTCTTTCTCCGCTCTCGGGCCGAGGGGGCGCTACGCGTCTTCTACGCGGTGCTGGAGAAAGCGCCTCGCGCCGAGGAGGCGTGGCGGAGTGCCGACGTCGTGCTCGCCAATTCCGCCACGATGAAGCGCCACCTCGCCAAGCGAGGGATTCGCGCCGCCGACGGCGTGGGAGGCGTCAATCTCGAGTTCTTTCGCCGACCCTCGCCCGATCCGCGGCCGCTGCGCGCGAGCACGGGCGCACCGGTGCGCGTGCTCATCTACGGGAGGGTTTCGCGGAAGCGAAAGGGTACCTGGACCGCCGCTCACGCGGTCGATGTCGCCGCGCGCCTCACTCGCGTCCCGGTCGAACTGGCACTCTTCGACGCGCCGCCGCCCGGAACGACGGAGGAGGCTTCGTTGCCGATTCACGTTCCGCACCGCTGGGTGATCCGTCCGACCCAGGAGGAACTCGCCGCGCTCTATCGCGACACCGATATCTTCGTGAGCGCGGAACGCCGGGCCGGGTGGTGCAATACCGCCGCGGAGGCGATGGCGAGCGGAGCCGCCGTGGTCTGCACCTCGAGCGGGACGGAGGACTTCGCCCACCATGGGAAGACGGCGCTCGTGGCGCGGTGGCCCTTGTCGTGGTTTCTCGCGCGACGTATCGGGGAGCTCCTTCGCCGTCCGGAAGAACGGTTCCGAATCGCGAAGGCGGGAAATCAGGCGATTCAGGCATTCGGCTGGGAGCGAACGGCGGCAAGCGTTGAAGCGGCCATCCGCGCCGCAAGGCTGGCAGCCTCCACGAAGGGGAAGCGATGACGACTCGGAAGGCCGCAGTGCCCCGCGCGAAAGGGATTCTCTTCCACGGCGGAACGCTACTCGATGCCCGCCGCGCGGCGCGCCCGTACGATGCTGGCTCGAAGAAAAGCGGGGGCGAGGCGCTCCTCGTAAGAGAGGGGAACATCGAGGCGGTCGGTCCGCTCTCCCAGCTCAAGAAACTCACCGGGCGAGGCGTCGAGTCCTACGACCTTCGCGGAGGCGCGCTTGTCCCCGGCTTCGTCGACGCGCACATCCACCTGACCAGCTGGCTCCGGGTCACGCGCGATCCGTCCTTCGGGGAAGCGCAGACTCCCGAGGCTCTCGCCGCACTCGTCCGCGCGCGCGAGGAGGGACTCGCCCCGGGCGATTGGCTCACCATTCGCGGGTGGGTCGCTCGCGAATGGCCGGCGGGATCGGTCGTCCGAACGACGCTCGATCGAATCGCCCCCTCCCGGCCGCTCGTCCTCTACGCGGCCGACGGCCATTCCGTCTGGGCGAACGGGACCGCCCTCGCCCTCTGCGGCGTGAACGAGAACACTCGCGCCCCGGAAGGGGGCGTCATCGTCCGCGACTCGCGCGGGGAGCCGACGGGGCATCTCGTCGAGACGGCGGCGAACCTCGTCCGTTCGCGCGTGCCGCGGCTCCATGATCCACGTGAAGAACTACGCGACGCCGTGACGGCCGCACGTCGGCTTGGCATCACGTCGGCCCACGATTTTGACGCGGCCGTCTCCGTGCGCCAAGCGGCGCA
>JANMQV010000030.1:0-2088 GCA_031370645.1 Candidatus Eiseniibacteriota bacterium
GATCTCCCCGGATGGGAAGTACCTCGCCTTTGTCGATTCGTCCGGCTTCTATCTGCAACTGATCGGAGCGGGTGAGATTCATCGTCTCGAAATGCCGCCCGGCGTCCGCGGCCACAGCGTCTCCTGGTTCCCCGACGGCGCACGGCTCGTGCTCGGCGCGTTCGAAGGTGACGGCGCGGCTTCCACACTCTGGCTCGCTTCGATCCTCGGCGGCGAAGCGCGGAAACTACGCGACGATGCTTCTTCCGCCGCCGTCTCCCCGGATGGATCGCTCATCGCGTTCCTTCCGGGGCGTGGTGGAAACGAGATCTGGGTGACCGACGCGAAGGGCGCCGAGCCGCGACGCGTTTCTACGGCACCGGCGCGTGGTCGCTACGCCCGGCTCGCCTGGGCGACGGACAACGACCGCATTGTCGTCAGCGGGTGGAGGCAAGCGGAGGAGGGAAACGTCGGCTTCATCGAGAGCCACGGCGTCCTCGACCACAAGACGAGCACGCTGGCCGAGGGCCCTGAATTCGCCACGACGGTGGAAGCGGGAATCTGGGGCGCGCCGAAGGGACGGATCGTCTACTGCAAGGCGGAGCCGCCTCCCCACCAAACCGATAGCAATCTCTGGGAACTGCGAATCAATCTCCGCTCCGGAGAGCGCGTCGGGAAGCCGCGTCGCCTCACCGATTGGGCCGGCACGACGCTCCTCGCGCCGAGCGTCACCTACAACGGTTCGCGTCTCGTCGTCCTCAAGTCGCACGCGCGAACGGACGTCCTTGTAGGTGAACTGGCGACGACTGGCGGAGCGCTCACTGACGTGCGTGCTCTCACGAAGGGCGACGGAGACGCGGTCCCTACCGGCTGGCGCTCCGATGCCAGTTCCGTTCTCTTCGAGACCGACCGAAACGGCACCTCCGACGTCTTCGAGCAGAGCCTATCAACCCGCGCCTCGGCGCAGGCCGCCGCTGCGGTGGCAGCGCTCCCCGACGAAGAAGGCGGCGCCTTCGTCGCGGGCGATCCGCCCGACGTTTACTACTGGTCGTGGGAGCGGAGCGAGGGAACGGCGGAGAGTGAAGCCCATCTCATGCGCGTCGCCGATGGCGGAATGACGTCGAGGCTCGTCCTTTCGGGACGCCGCTCGCGCATCGCGGTTGTCGGGCCACGAAGGCCGGGCGAGCCGCTCCTAACGTTCGCGCTCGACCCGAAGGAGCGGAAACTCACGGTCGCCGCGGTCGATCTGGCGAAGGGGAACATGACGACGCGCGCGAAACTCGACGTGAATCCAGACGAATGGATCCAGTTCGCGCCGTCGCCCGCCGGGACGCAGGTCGCGCTCCTCGCTGCCGACGGGCGAATTCGCATCCTTCACGTCGATGGAACGCCGGGACGGGATATTGTGGTGAAGGATTGGAACGACGGGCTCCGCGCGATCGCGTGGTCGGCGAACGGCGAGCGACTGATCGGAACGTGGGGAACGTCTGGCGCCTACGCCATTCTCGATATCGCGATGGACGGAGAGGCGCACGCCATGTGGCGCACCGCGGACGCGCCGCCTTCGAGCCCGGTGCCTTCGCCCGACGGCAAGCATCTCGCGTTCGCTCGCGCGCGCGTGGAGCGGAATGCGTATCTGCTGGATGATTTGCGGAGTATTTGGCCGGAGTTGGCCGGGACGCCGTAACCTTCGCTACCGAAGCCGCGCGAGCGACAACGCCGCGGCGATCAGGATCCCCACCCCGATCACCCCACACAGCCAGCTCGCCGTGAGCCGCCGCCCCAATCTAGTCCCCACGATCACTCCCGGCACCGAACCGACTGTCGTGATGACCGCGAGGCTTGGATCGAGATGCCCGAGCATGACGTGCGTGCCGGCAGAAACGATGAGCGTGAGGAGCCCCGCCATGAGCGCCGCGGCGACCGCGCGGTGCGCATCGACGCGAAGCGGGCCGGCGAGCGCGCTCACGAAGAGCGTCCCGGTTCCGATGCTTGTGAGCCCCGCCACATAGCCGACCACCGACCCGATTCCGAACACGCCGGCCCAGGCGGGATCGCCCTTGCCGATGGAGAGCCGCGGTCCGGCCGCCACCTCCGCGGCGGCTGCCG
>JANMQV010000041.1:0-13334 GCA_031370645.1 Candidatus Eiseniibacteriota bacterium
GGCGGAGGGAGGACACGAACTCCCCGCCCGTCTTCACGCGATTCCCGAGGCGAACGGTGTCCCGTCGCGTCACGTGGAGGTTCGTCCGGGAATCACGATGGCGCCGCTCCGTAGCGAGACCCTTCTCCCGGCGACGCACACCAACGCGGTTGTGATTGGGGATGGCGACGTCGTCATCATCGATCCCGGCAGCGCCGATGCCGAGGAACAACAGGCACTCGATACCGTGGTGCGTGGGATGCTCGGCGCGGGGGGACGCGTCGTGGCGATTCTGCTGACGCATGACCATCGCGATCACATCGCTGGCGTTGAAGCGGCGCGGAAACGCTACGGCGCCCCGGTCTGGGCGCACGAAGGGGTCGGGGAGCGGGTCAAGCTCGATCGGGTTCTTCGGGGGGGGGACGTGATCGAGTTGTCCGGTGCCCATCCGCGCCGGGTGCGCGTGATGGAAACGCCGGGGCATGCGAGGGCGCATCTCTCGTTCCACGAAGAATCGTCGCGTACGCTGATCGCCGGGGACCTGGTCTCCGGTCTCGGGACCGTGGTGATCGATCCGCCCGATGGAAACCTGCGTGATTACCTCGCGTCGCTGGAGCGGGTTCGGGCGCTCGACCTGATGACGCTCATCCCCGGCCACGGGGCACCGCATCGCGGTGTGGCTCGGCTGATCGACGCGCTCGTGCAGCATCGGCGCATGCGAGAGGGGCACATCCTCCACGCGCTCGTCTCGGGCCCGCTCCCGCTCGAGGAACTCCGAGTCCGCGCCTACGCCGACACGCCCGACGCGGCGCCGACGCTGGCCGCGCGCACCTTGGCCGCGCACTTGGAGAAGCTCGAGGCGGAGAAGCGAGTCGTGGTGGAAGGTGGCGAGGCGAGGCTTCTGCCGTGACCTTCTCGATCGAAGAGACGGCATCGCTCCTGGCGCGGACGCCGCAAATCCTACGCTCGTGGCTCGCGGGACTTCCCGAGCCGTGGCTGATGGCCACGGAAGGAGCCGATACCTGGAACGCATTCGACGTCGTGGGGCACCTGATCCATGGGGAGCGGACCGATTGGATCCCCCGAATGGAACACATTCTCACGAAGGGGGAATCGGAGCCCTTCCCGCCGTTCGACCGAGAAGCGATGTTTGCCGCGTCGACGGGGAAGTCGCTCGGAGTGTTGCTCGACACCTTCGCGGAGCTCCGAAAAGAGAATCTGGCGAGGCTCCGCGCCCGTCAACTGACCGCGGCGGATCTAGACAAGACCGGGCGCCATCCTGAATTCGGGACGGTGACCCTGCGCCAACATCTCGCCACGTGGGTCGCGCACGATCTGACGCACATCTCCCAGATCGCGCGGGTGATGGCGAAGCGTTACGGAGCCGAGGTCGGCCCCTGGAAGGCGTATCTCAGGATTCTGCGCGGCTAGTGGCGCTATTTCGCGGCTAGTAGTTCGCCAACTCACGCATCGTCTTCGTGATCCCTTCCACCTGCGGCAGGATCGCGTCTTCAAGATCAGGCGCGTAGCCGACCGGCGTGTCGGTCGCGCCGATCCGCCGCACCGGCGCATCGAGCGAATCGAAGAGATGTTCGCCAATCCACGACGCGATCTCCCCGCCGAAGCCGCCGGTCAGGACGTCCTCATGGAGGACCAAGACGCGAGCGGTCTTCTTCACCGACGCCGCGACTGCCTCCTTGTCCCACGGAGCAAGTGTGCGAAGGTCGATCACCTCGGTGCTGATCCCGTCGGCCTCTAGCCGCTGAGCCGCCAACGCGGCGCGATTCACCGTCGCGCCCCACGAAATCACCGTGAGATCCGTCCCCTCGCGCACCATCCGAGCCTTGCCGAACGGGATCATGTAATCGGCGCCGGGGTATAGCCCCTTCGCGTACGGCTGGCGGTAGATGTGCTTGTGCTCCAGGAAAAGCACGGGATCGTCGCAGCGGATGGAGGAGCGAAGGAGCCCATTCGCGTCCGAGGCCGTGGACGGGAAGACGACCCGAATGCCGGGGCAATGGGCGAAGATGCTCTCGCCCGACTGGCTGTGATAGACCGAGCCGCCCTGAAGATAGCCGCCTGTCGCCACGCGAATGACGACGGGGCAGGAGAACTCCCCGTTCGAGCGCCACCGGATCATCGTGAGTTCGTTTCGGATCTGCATCATGGCGGGCCAGATGTAGTCGAAGAACTGGATCTCGACGACCGGCTTCATGCCGCGCGTCGCCATGCCGATCGCGCGCCCGACGATGTTCGCCTCGGCGAGCGGTGAGTTGAAGACGCGCGTCTTGCCGAACGCGCGCTGCAGGCCGTGTGTCACCTTGAAGACGCCGCCCTTGCCGGAGACGGTCTCCAAACTCTCCTCGCGCGTGGCGTCGGCCACGTCCTCGCCGAAGCAGATGATCCGGTGATCGCGCGCCATCTCGTCTTTGAGGCAGCGATTGATCAGAGTCACCATCGTTTCGGGATTCCCCGAGAAGTGCGGCTCCGTCTCGAACGCTGGGGAGGTCGGATCGACTGTCGGCGAGTAGAGGTGATCGTAAATCGTCGAGGCGCCCGGCTTCGGCGCGGCCAGCGCGGCCGCCTCGGCCTGCGCCAGTTCCGTCTCGACGTCCAGGCGAACGCGCTCGATCTCCTCGGCCGTCGCGATCCCTTCGCGAATGAGAAATGCAGGATAGGTCTTCACCGGGTCGCGCTTCGCCTCGGCCTCGCGCTCCACCGCCGGCTTGTACGACCCTTCGTCGTCCGACATGGAGTGGCCGTAGGGGCGCGTTACCATCGCATGCATCAGCACAGGGCCCTTGCCCGAGCGCATGTGCTCCGCCGCCTCGAGCAAGGCGCGGTACGAAGCCAGAGGATCGGTACCGTCCACCTTCATGACGCGGAGTCCGGGGACCGAACTCATGCACTTCCCGATGTCCCCACCGGGCGTCTGCGCCTCGACCGGGACTGAGATGGCGTATTGGTTATCCGTGATCATGAAGAGAACCGGGAGCGCGCCGGTCGCGGCGCTGTTGATCGCTTCCCAGAACTCGCCCTGGCTGGTCGTGCCGTCGCCCGCTGAGACGTAGACGACCTCGTCCTTGTGGAACGGGCGTCGTTCGCGGATTTCTTGAATCGTCGCGAGCAATCGGCCGCCCTCGGCGCATCCAACCGCTTGGAGGAACTGGGTGCCGGTCGGGCTCGACTGGGTGACGACGTTCGCGCGCTTCAAGCCCCAGTGGCTCGGCATCTGGCGGCCGCCCGAATTCGGATCGGCCGAAGCGCCGACCGCCTCGAAGAGCATCTCGAGCGGCGTCATGCCCAAGGTCAGCATGAGGGCGCGGTCGCGGTAATAGGGATAGAACCAGTCGTAACCGGTGCGCAGAGCCTTCCCGGCCGCGACGAGGACCGCCTCGTGTCCGGCGCCGCTGATCTGGAAGTAGATCAGGTTCTGCTTCTTCAATTTGATCTCGAGGTCGTCGGTCCGGCGAGAGAGGAGCATCAGCCGGTAGATGTCGACGAGATCCGGGCGGTTCAAGCCATGGAATGTCGTGGTGTCGGCGCGAAGGGCCACGGAACGTCCTCCTGAAGGCGGGATTTGAGTGTTGAGAACCCTTAGTATACCGGAGAATCTCCGAGCCGGGAACGCCGGGAAGTCCGCTTCATTAGGCGATCTGCGGGGCCTCGGCGCGTGGTACCAAGGGAGAATGGGACACGGAAGGGGCGAATGAACGAATTGAGAAAGGTACAGCCGGTCCTCTTTTCAGGCCCCGAGGGGGCCTTGGAGGGGCTTTGGTGCGAGCCGGGCGCCGGTGCGCCGCCGGGGCTTCCGGCGGCGGTGATCTGCCACCCTCATCCCGCGCATCACGGCTCGATGCACAGCAAGGTGGTGCACACCGTCTATCGAGTGTTGGAGGAACGCGGACACCCGACGTTGCGATTCAACTTTCGTGGAGTGGGGAAGAGTGAAGGGACGTACAGTGGATGGGACGGGGAGATCGGCGATCTGGAAGCGGCCGCCGCGTATGCGCGAAGGTGCGTGGCGTCGCAGCCGTTGTGGATCGCGGGGTTCTCCTTCGGTTCGTGGATCGGCCTCAACTTCGCGCTCCGCGATTCGAAGGTCGAGTTCATGATCGGACTCGGGCTCCCGGCGAGCGGGAATGTGGACGGGCGGAAGTTTGAGTTTCTCGATCGCGTGCCGTGGCCGTTGCTCATGGTGCAGGGAGATCACGATCGGTACGGGTCGGTAGCCGATATTGAGGCGCTGCGCGATCGGCTCGCGGCGATGGGGCGTGTTGAATTGCGCGTGGTCGTGGGGGCCGATCACTTCTTCACGGGAAAGATCGAGGTGCTCCGCGAGGCATTGAAGGATGGGATTCGCGCGCTCGCTTCCGGCGGCGCGACGAGATAGGAGAGGGACGATGGCGGACTCAGGGAACAGATTGGCGAAGAAGGTCGCACTCGTAACCGGCGGCTCGAAGGGAATCGGGCTCGCGGTGGCCGAGGCAATCTTGGAGCGAGGCGGGAGCGTGGCGATTTGCGCGCGAAACGTGCCAGAGGTTCAAGCAGTTGGAAAGCAGCTCGAAGAGCGTTTCCCGAAGCGCGTGCTGGCGCTGGGGTGCGACGTGCGTCGGGAGAACGAGGTGGAGGCGACGTTCGCCGCGGTGGATGAGCGCTTCGGCGGAATCGACGTGCTCGTGAACAACGCCGGCGTCGGATTCTTTAAGAATCTCGAGAAGATGACGCTGGAGGAGTGGAACTCGATCATCGAGACGAACGTGACTGGCGTCTTCTTGTGCTGCCGGGCGGCCGTGCCTCGGATGCGCACGCGCGGCGGCGGCTACATCGTGAATTTGTCGTCGCTCGCGGGAAAGAACGCGTTCCCTCAGGCCACCGCCTACAACGCCTCCAAGTTCGCGTTGAACGGCATGAGCGAGGCGTTGATGCAGGAAGTTCGCCACGACGGCATCCGCGTCTCGTACGTGATGCCCGGGAGCGTGAATACCTATTTCAACTCGGGTACTCCGGACGCGTCGATGTCGTGGCAATTGCAGCCCGAGGACATCGCGCGGGTGGTGGTCGATTTGTTGGGGCACGATGCGCGCTCGCTCCCGTCGTGCGTCGAAATCCGGCCCAGCATGCCGCCGAAGAAGTAAGCATGCCGACGAGCCTCAATCTGACGCGGGTAACGTACGCGGAAGACCCGACCATTCGGACCACCATCTTTCAAGAAGTGAAGGTCCCCGCATGGCCGGAGTTCATGTTTCACGATCCCCTGGCCAATGAGCTCTGGCACTACCTTCAGGAAGAGTTCGCGGAGTACCAGTTCATCTACCGCGACGACGCGGGGAAGACAATCGCAGTGGGGCACACGCTGCCGTTTCACTGGGATCGCCCGCTCGGAGATCTCCCCGAGACAGGGTGGGACGGCATCTTCCGAAAGGTCGTGGACGACTACCTGGCCGGTCGGAAGCCGAACATGATGACCGCCATCGAAGCCACGATCATTCCGGCTCATCGCGGGAGCGGGTTGAGCAAGCGTGTCATCGGGGAGATGCGCACGATGGCCCAGGCGCGCGGCTTCAAGACCCTGGTAGCGCCAGTTCGGCCATCGATGAAGAGCCGCTATCCCACCACGCCGATCGAGCGGTATGTGGGGTGGAAGTCGGAAGATGGTCTTCCGTTCGACCCGTGGCTCCGCACCCACGCCCGGCTAGGGGCGAAGATCGTGAAGATCGCCCACGAGTCGATGCGGATCCCGGGAAAGGTGGCGGACTGGGAGAAGTGGACCGGAATGCGATTTCCGGATAGCGGGGAGTACATTGTCCCGGGAGCGCTGGTGCCGGTTCGGGTGGATCGCGAACGAGACGACGCGCTCTACGTGGAGCCAAATGTTTGGATGGTGCACGCGGTTTAGTTGGTGATTGGGTTCGACGAATCAACGGGCACCCATCCGGTATCTTTTAGACACCGGATCCGGTTTCTTCTGCACTCCCGAACCGGGCCTATCTGGGATCAACTGGAATAGACCGGCTTGGATCTCGCCCGGGTCTGTCCGGCTGACTCTCCGGAGGCGGGATGGAATGGGATCTCCGCGGGCGTTCGATTATCGAACGTCGGTTCACCGAAGACGCCTCCGATCGCGAATACCACGTGTCGCTAGCGTCGTCCACGAAGATGCCGGGTCCTCCAGGGTAAGCCACGAGGGTCTCGGCTGTAGACCCCTCGAACCAAAAG
This sequence comes from Candidatus Eiseniibacteriota bacterium, assembly GCA_031370645.1. Lineage (GTDB taxonomy): Bacteria > Eisenbacteria > RBG-16-71-46 > SZUA-252 > SZUA-252 > SZUA-252. The sequence goes on from JANMQV010000041.1 coordinate 6,199, forward strand.
ATCTGGCCCTCCCCGAGCAGGTCGAAATACCAGTTCTTGAATGTCATCCAGAAGCGCTGACGCGGACCTTCCTTGTTAAGGGGTGGCGCTCGGTGAATCGTCACCTGCCCCTAGCAAAGCCGATAGGTCGCGATCGAATCAACTTCGAAGTACTCGTATCGCCCACGCGGGTGGATTGTGAGAAATCGGTCGTAACCGACCGAAGCTGGCCGGAAGCCGGCTGGAACGGGCCCGAAACCACCAGAGGAGCCGATCCATCGCCACGTCCCGTAGAGTGCCGATGAATCGGGCAATGCGGCGGCTGCGGTCGAGTCGGTGGCGATCGCGAGTGCTGAAAACGCGACCCCAAGAGCTGACAACATGGTTCGAAGGAATCTCACACCGTCACCCTCGATTGCGTGGGCCCGCCCTCGGATCTACCTCGATAGCAAATTCAATCCGGCACCGATCAGCGCCGCCGCAAGCACACAGCTCGTGAGGTATCTTGCTGCACCATTCATTCCTAGCCACTTCGACACTACCCCGAAGGTCAGTATGTTGACGATCGGCACCGCTAGCATCATCGAGGTCGCGGGACCAGTTCCCATTCCCTTCTCCAGCAACTCATGCACGAGCGGTAGCTCGGCGCCCGAGCAAAAGTAGAATGGCACTCCCGTCAGCGCCCCCAGCAACGATCCGGTCACAGCTTTCTGCCCGTACAACACGTGAATCCAATGCCGCGGAACGAGCCCATCCACGATGGCGGCGAGCGCTAGGCTCACAAGAACCCACGGTCCGAACTCCTTGATTTGCCCCCAGAATCGGCGGAGCACCTTCGCGGTGCGTGTCCGCTGCGGCGCCGTCGCGGCCGTCGCCCCAACCGCGCCACCAAGCACTGCGGTCCGTCCTCCGATGGGCGCCAGCGTGATCGGCTCCGAGGGAGATATCGCCGAACGCTCCCCGGAACTCCTCAGGACCCGCGTACTCGCATAGCCGACTATCAGTCCAAAAACCACCGACGCCCCGAACCGCACGAGCGCCCACCACCCGCCGAGCACCTTCCACGTCAGCAATACCACCGGAACGCTGACCGCCGCCCCCGCCGTGAGAAACGCGAACGTGTGCTTCAAGTCGCTCCCGCGCCTCCGTAGCGACACCGCCAAAGGCACCATCCCGCAGGTACACAGCGGCAGCGCAGCGCCGACCGCCGAGGCCAACAGCATCGTCCCTGGGCTCGTCCCTGTGAGGAATCGCGCGATCGTTGCCTCGGTCACGAACTCCTCGATCAACGCTCCGAGGAAGATGGCGAGCAGGAAGAAGGGGAGGATCTCGATGGAGGCGGCGAGGAACGTGGCGCTGACCGTGGCCAGCGACGCGGTGGGATTCATCCTCCCATTGTACCCCGGCGGACGTCCGGCACAAACGCCGCCCCGGCCCACAAACAACGACTCCCGCCGCGCAACGTGGTACCGCCTGCTGACTTGACAGCGCCGAGCCGCTCCCCGACGATCCCTGCTTCACCCCCCTGGGAGGCTGAATGCCGATCCGCGACCCCCTGTACCACCCGATGTTCGTCGACCGCCGCGCGGCGCTCGAAGTGGCGCTTTTCGAGCCGTTTCCGCCCACGGGCCGGAAACCATGGTCGGAGCCCGACAATTCGCGCCGCGATCTCGAATTCCACGTCCGGCACTACAAGATTGCGCTCGGGGTCGACTTCGAACGGAAGATGCTCGAGGGTCGCGCGACGCTCACCATCGAGTCGCTTCGCGATTCGCTCCACGAGGTCGTCCTCGATGCCGCGGAACTCCGGATCGCGGCCGTCCGCTCGGGCCGCCGCCGCGCTTCGCATGCGGTGGAAGGGCACAAACTCCGCGTCACGCTGCCAAAGGCGCTGAACGTTGGCGAACGCACGACCGTCGAGATCGACTACTCCACGCGCCCGCGAAAAGGCTTCACCTTCACGGGCCCCACGGAAGCCGAACCGAATCGGTCTCCCTGCGGCTGGTCGCAAGGGCAGGCGGACGACTCGCATTGGTGGATTCCGTGTCTCGAAAGCACCGAGAGCCGCGCGACGCTCGAGATGAACGTCACCGCGCCGGCGGGATTCACGACGGTGAGCAACGGCCGGCTCATCGGGAAGCGGATCAATCGACGCGCCAAGACGGTCACGTGGCGCTGGCGGCAAGATACGGAACACCCGGTCTACCTGACCTCGCTCGTCGTCGGGAAGTACGTCGTGCTGAAGGACAAGATCGGGAAGACCGCGCTCGTGAACTACGTGCCGCGCGGGAAGGAGCGCGAGGGCTGGTTCTTCTTCCGGAAGACGGGGAAGATGATCGCCCACTACGAGCGGGTCTTCGGATTCCCGTATCCGTACCCCAAGTACGCGCAAGTCTGCGTCCCCGACTTCACCTACGGTGGCATGGAGAACACGAGCGCCACGACGATGTTCGACAGCGCGCTCCGCCTCCCGGAGGACTCGTTCGAGGGCTCCTACGAAGGGCTCGTGGCGCACGAACTCGCGCACCAGTGGTGGGGCGACTGCGTCACTTGCCGCCATTGGTCGGAGGGTTGGCTGAACGAGGGGTTCGCCACCTACTCCGAGATCATCTGGCTCGAGAAGGACAAGGGCACGGACCACGCGAATTACGCGCGGCTCGAGCAGATGGTGGCCTACCAGATCGAAGGCGGCCGCGATTATCGCCGTTCGATCGTTCAGACCAACTATCGCCGCCCCGACAACATCTTCGACCGTCATCTCTACGAGAAGGGCGCGCTGGTGCTCCACATGCTGCGCGCGCTCCTCGGTGATGCGGCGTGGCGCCGGTCGCTCCAGCGCTACATCACGCAGCACGCGTTCAGTCCGGTGGAAACCGCCGACCTCCGGCGCGCCTGCGAAGAGGAGACGGGGCGGAACCTCACCTGGTTCTTCGACCAATGGATCTACGGCGCCGGTCATCCGGAACTCCGCGTGAAGCGGCGTTGGGACGATCGCTCGGGCGTCTTGACGCTCAAGTTCGAGCAGGTGCATGAGGCGGTCGAAGGTACGCCGGCGGTCTATCGGCTTCCGATGAACATCGAACTCTCGGTGGCCGGCCGCTGGCATACGATCCCGATCGAACTCCGCGCGAAGTCGGAGACGATTCAAATTCCCCTCGCGGCCCGCCCCGCGTACGTGGCGATCGACCCGGCGCACGACGTCATGAAACTCCTCGCCTTCGACCGCACGGACGACGAACTCCGTCTAGGACTCGCGCGCTCGCCGCATGCGGTGGAGCGAATCCGATGCGCCCGTGAACTCGCGTCGCGAACCGACGACAAGACGATTGCCGCGCTGCTTCGCACGGTGAAACGGGATCGATTCTGGGGTGTCCGCTCCGCCGCCGCCGTTTCACTCGGCGAAATCGGCCGGAAGGTGGCGGGCCTTGGCGACCGAATCGCCGCGGCCGGTATGAAGCAGGGCATCCGCGTCCGTCGCGCGACGATCTGGGCGCTCGGAATGATCGCGGACGAATCGGCCGGGAAACGACTCCGCCGAGTTGCTTTCAAGGAACGCGACTCCTACGCGGCCGGTGCGGCGATGATCGGTATCGCGCGCGTTGGCGGTAAGGGCGCCTTCGAAGCGATCGCCTCCCAACTCGAACGCGAAAGTCACCGCGATGCGTTCCAGGTGCTCGCGTTCGACGCGCTCATCACGCTCAAGGATCCGCGCGCCATCGACCTGCTGCTCGATTCGACAGATTTCGGCTACCGAAACGAGCGTCGCGCCGCCGCCGCCCGCGCGCTCGGCCGGTTCGGCACCCTCAACGACCTTACGGAAGTGCGTCTGATCGAGATGCTCGCGGAGCCATGGTTCCGCGCCCGCGCCGCCGCCGCCGCCGCGCTCGTGAGGCTCAAGTCGCCCCGCGCCGTGGTCGAAATCACACGAGCCCTCGACCGGGAAGTCCTCGACTTCGTGAAGAGTGCGTACGAGCAGGCTCTCGCCGACGCGAAGGAGACGAAGTAGGAATGTCGCTCGCCGCCGGAACCAAGCTCGGCCCCTACGAGATCATCGCACTCCTCGGAGCCGGCGGCATGGGCGAGGTCTACCGTGCTCGCGACACGCGGCTCGGAAGGGACGTGGCGGTGAAGGTGCTCCCGCGCGGCATGGCCTCCGACCCCGAACGCCAACAGCGCTTCGAAGCTGAAGCGCGTGCGGCCGGCGCGCTCAACCATCCGAACATCGTGACCCTCCACGACGTCGGGGTCGCGGACGGCGTTCCTTACCTCGTGACCGAAGTACTCGAAGGCGAGAGTCTCCGCGCCTTCGTCCAGCGCGGCCCGGTGCCGCCGAACGCCGCCGTCGATCTCGTCGTTCAACTCGCGAACGGACTCTCCGTCGCGCACTTGAAGGGAATCGTCCACCGCGACTTGAAGCCCGAGAATCTCTTCGTGCTGGCCGACGGGCGCCTCAAGATTCTCGACTTCGGAATCGCGAAGCTGATGCGTACCGAGTCCTCCGTCTCCGAGGCGGAAACGACTCCGGTCTTCGCATCGCTCACGATGGCGGGGACGATCATGGGCACCGTCTCCTACATGGCTCCCGAGCAACTCCGCGACCGGCCGGTCGATCAACGCGCCGACCTCTTCGCCGTCGGCGCGATTCTTCACGAACTGCTGACCGGCAAGCAGCCATTTACCGGCGAGACTGCCGCCGATCGCGTGAGCGCCATCCTCATGGCGGACCCGCCGGCGCTTCCACCCGCGGCCGAACGAGAGATCCCGGGCATCGGCGCGGTCGTCTCGCGCCTCCTCGCGAAACGGCCGGAGGGCCGATTCGACACCGCCGCCGATCTCGCATTCACCCTGACACTCCTGAAAGGGAAGCCGGCTCCGCCGGCACTGGCGAGCGCGGGCACAACCGGTGATCGCCCCTCGCAGGCGAGCATCGAATTCCGGCAGCTCACGTTCCGAGACGGTGAAATCGGCAATGCGAGATTCGCTCCCGACGGCCAAACAGTTGTCTACGACGCGGGCTGGGGCGGGGGACGGAGCGAGCTCTATCTCACGAGGTTGGAATCGCCCGAGTCAACCCCGCTCGGGATTCAGAACGCCAACATCCAGGCAGTCTCCTCCACGACCGAAGTGGCCGCAATCCTTCGCCCCAAGGATCTCGGCGGATTCATTTGGGTCGGCACCCTGGCTCGCCTCCCTCTGATGGGAGGGCGGCCGCGCGAGGTCGTCGATTCTGTTTACTTCGCCGATTGGTCGCCGGACGGGCGGAGCCTCGCGGCGATCCGAGTGGTGGACGGAGCCTGCCAGCTTGAAGCGCCACTGGGCCGTGTCATTCACAAGACCCAGGCCTGGATGAGCCATCTCCGCTACTCCCCGGACGGCTCGATGCTCACGTACCTCGAACATCCCGGGATGGGGAATAACGCGGGCTACGTCTGCGTCATTCGCCCAGGCGAGGCCCCGCGACGGCTGACGGAGCGGTACGAGATGGTGTGGCGGCTGGCCTGGCGGCCCGACGGGAAAGAAATTTGGTTCGGCGCTCAGGAGGCCGACCAGCCGACGGTTGGAGTCGCAGGCGTCACGCTCGATGGTGTCGTGCGCCGCGTCTTCTCAGCGCCAGGTTGGGCCGCGGTCGAGGACGTGGCGCGAAACGGAGACGTCCTGCTCGCGATGACGCGCCCACGGATGCGAATGGAAATGGGCTCGCGAGCGGGAGGGGTTCTCGGGGTGAGAGACCTCTCGAATCTCGATTGGTCGCTCCTACGCGACATGAGCCTGGACGGGTCGGTGGTGTTGTTCGATGAAACCGGTCTCGGGTCGGCCGGAAATGCGGGCATCTATCTCCGGCCGACCGATGGGAGCCCCGCGGTGCGGCTCGCCGATGGGATCTGTTCGTCGCTCTCGCCCGACGGCCGCCACATCCTCGCCGGACGTGGCCAGGAGCCAAGTGTTCTTCTCGTGGTCCCGACCGGAGCCGGCGAGACGCGTCGAATCGAGCTGGAAGGCTATGCCATCGCGAACGGAGCCTGGATTCCGGGCACCGATTCAGTCGTCGTCGTGGCATCGACGTCCAACGGTCCACGACTCGTCTATCGAGTGGACCTCGCCACGCATGCGATCGAACCGATCGGAGCGGGAATCCCCGTCGCCGGCGTTCACGTGCATGTCTCGCACGACGGGGCGCGGATCGCCGCCCGCGACGCAGCGGGCGTTCGAATCATCGAAATCAAAGACGGGTCGAGCCGCCTCATACCCGGCCTTCTACCTTCGTTCCTCCCGGCGACCTGGACGGCGGATGCACGCGCTCTCTTCGTCTGGAGCCGCGGCGAGGTCCCGGCGCGAATACTTCGTGTCGACGTGGAAACCGGGGCGACGGAGCCGTGGATGGAATTGTGGCCGTTGGTGCGAAGCGGCGTCGCCGGCTTCAATTCGCTCCGCATGACCCCCGACGGAGAACAATACGCTTGCTCTTATGTGATGGTCGATTCCACGCTTTTCCATGCGCGGGGGCTCACCTAGCCCCACTCGCGACACGCCTAGCCCAGAGCCCTGACACCGAGATAAACTGGAGCCATGACCACCGCCACCGACACCTTGCGAACCATCCGCGGCCGTGCGCTCATCTTCTGGGACTTGATGCAGCCCGAGAAGAAGCGCGACGCGATCGACACCGACCAGATCACGCCCGCTGAAGACTGCGTCTCCGAATCGCTCGCCACGCTTGACGAGCGCTGGAAGTCGGGCGCGTTTCGCCACGTCATGGCGGACTTCCGGGCGCGCGTGCATGGCGGCGAGACGTTCCTCATCGCCGGCGAGCGCTTCGCCATCGGCTCATCGCGGGAGATGTCCCCCGCGGGCCTGAAGGGAATCGCCGAGGAGGCGGGTCTCGAGATGGTGGTCGTCTGCGGCGCGAACATGGGGGACATCTTCCGGAAGAACGCGCTCAATCTCGGACTTCACGTCGTCCAGAGCCCCGAAGCGGTGGCCGACGCGAAGGATGGGGATACGCTGGAGTTCGACGTCGAGACGCGAGCGCTACGAAACGCCACGCAGAAGAAGGCGTACACGCCAGTCGCGCTCACGGTGAAGGAGGAGGAAATCCGCCGCGGCGGCGGAATCTTCGAGATGGGGCGCCGCGAGGTTACGACGGCCCGCTCTCGGAA
>JANMQV010000045.1:0-1513 GCA_031370645.1 Candidatus Eiseniibacteriota bacterium
GGGCCGGAGAACTTCGAACTGCTTCGTAAACTTTGCGCGGTGCTCGGCGCCACGCTCGGCGCTTCTCGCGCCGCGGTGGACGCCGGCTGGATCGACCACTCCTACCAGGTCGGCCAGACCGGCAAGGTCGTGAATCCGACGCTCTACTTCGCGATCGGCATCTCCGGAGCGATCCAGCATCTCGCGGGGATGTCGTCGTCGCGCACGATCGTCGCCATCAACAAGGACAAGGATGCCCCCATCTTCAAATTGGCGACCTACGGCGTCGTGGGCGATCTCTACCAGATCGTGCCGGCGCTGACCGATGAACTCGCGCGCGTCATGAAGGAGTAGACGGCGCGTGTCCGAGCATCCCGCCTACCGGACGTACTGGCAGCGAAAGGAAATGCTGCGTCGCGGTGTGCCGGCGTTCCCGGTTCGCCGTTGGTGGGATACGGACGGACTGAGTGAGATCGAGCAAATTTACTTCGACGCGGTCCGCGGGGCTTCGAGCCTCTTGGACGTGGGAGCCGGCGACCTTCGCATCATGCGGAAGTTCCAAAGCGCCGGATTCACGGGCGACTACCACACGCAGGACATCGGGAAGGAGGGGCAATACACCTACGGCGACCTGAGCGAGGTGACCCGCCGGTACGGCGCGATCCTCTGTCTCGACGTCATCGAGCACCTGCCGCTCGCGGACGGACTGATGCTGCTCGATCGGATGGTCACCCTGCTCGAGACGGGCGGGTCGCTCGTTTTGCAAACTCCGAACGCCGCCTACCTGCCGGACGCGCGCTCGTGGGACATGACGCACATCCACCTCTACAATCTTCCCGACCTCTACGCCTACCTCGCCTGTGATCGCCTCGAGGTGACGGGATATCGCGTCACCCTCCGAGACCGAAACCCGGGTCTCATTCGGAGCGCGAAAATCGGGATCACGGCCTACGTGAAGCGAAATATTCTCGGCTGCGACTTTGCGAACAATATCGCCATCGTCGCGCGACGCCCCCGCTGACCGCCAGGTACGCTTCTTACTTCAGAACGACAAACCTCCCGACCGTTACTCCCTCTTCCGTTTCGATTCGATAGAAGTAAACGCCGGACGGGAGTCTTGCGCCGTCGTTCCTCCGACCGTCCACAGGCGCGTCGTGGTAGCCCGCGGCCAGGTACGGCTCACTGAGAACCGTTCGAACGAGCCGGCCCGCCGGATCGAACATCGTTATCGTGACGGATCCCGGCTTGGAGATTCGGAACGTCAGGACGCCCGACGGGTTCAGCGGGTTGGGCGAAATCCACGCCGCGAGCCCGTTGCCGCCCGACGCCACGACATCCATCTCGAGGGTCGTGCGGAACCGCCCGCCCGTCGTCAAGGAACCCTCGATCACCACGCCCACGGTGTGCCGCCCTCCCGAGAGGGCACTGAAAAGATTTCGGAGGTCCGTCTTCGCGAAACAGGCTGTGATTTCATCAGTGTTGTTCCGATTCCGATCGGCGCCGATGGTCGTCTTGTCGGCGATCGCCGAGATGC
>JANMQV010000060.1:0-37809 GCA_031370645.1 Candidatus Eiseniibacteriota bacterium
CGCCACCGCGCCGTATGCCTGACGCGTGAAGACGTCGCCGAGCGCCTGAAGCGGGCTTCGGTCCTTCCAGAGAAGTCCCGCACCTTCCGCAACGCGCCACGGAACGATGAGCGCCGGCGTGAGCCCGACGGCAAACCAGGCCGCGCCGTGCGCGAGGCGGCGCCACGCGAACCGGCGTCCCAGCACCCAGCCCGCGAGCACGATGGCGGGTGCTGCCAGCGTCTGATGCGAGAGAAATGCAAGACCGGCCGTGAGCCCGAAGAGCGCGTCGGCGCGAATTCCGGCGGTGCGCGCGGCTCGCGCGTTTCGAGCGGCGAGGAGCATCGCCAGGAACGCGACCGCGGCCAGTCCGTAGACTTCCGCTTCCACGGCGACGTGCCAGAGCGGCGTCGAGAGCGCGAAGAGCGCCGCCGCCACGCCGGCCGCGACTCGGCCGGCGCCGAATCGGCGGGCCACGAGATAGAGCAGTCCGACCGCCGTCGCCGCCAGGAGCGCTGAGAGAGCGTTCACGCGCCAGGCGAGCGATCCAACCGGGATGACGGAGGCGATGTGGGCGAGAAGGGTCCAGAGGGGATATCCGGGGGGATGAGGTACGCCGAGCGACTCGGCGGCGAGCAGAAGCTCGCCGCGGTCCCCCGCACCGACGCCGGGCGCCAGCGTGCGTGCGTAGAGCACTCCGGCGGCAGTCGCCGCGAAGAGGGCTTCTCCCGCCATGGTCCGGCGCATGCTATTTCCCCCGTTCGACCGTGCTCCCTGAAAACGGTGGAGCGAGGCGGGGTTCCCTCCCCACCTCGCCGCCGCTCAGGTCCGCCGTGAGGCGGGTCCATCCACTGACGCTTTGATCAGTACGACGAGTAGGCGTTCAGATTCGCCTTCGCGACGCCCGTCGTGGAGTTGTACTGCCAGCCGCCGGCGTTATCGATGCCCGCCGTCGTCTTCACAGCCAGCGAGTTGTTGACCGGTTCCTTCGGGACGCGGCCGTCGGCGAAGATCGTGCCGTCGAGCGTCGGGAAGGTGGCGCTGCCGTTGAGAGCGTTACGCGCGTACTGAATGGCGATCGCCGAACGAATCGCGCCCAACTGGCCCTTCAGCGTGGCGACGCGCGCCTGCTCCCGCATGTCCTCGTACTTCGGGATCGCGACCGCGGCGAGGATGCCGAGGATCACGATCACGATCACCAACTCGATGAGCGTGAAGCCCGATTCCGAATGCTTCCGAACCATGATGAAAACCTCCCTGTTCAACGGACCTGAGTGCCCAGCCCCCGCGGGCTGCATGGATGGCTACGAGTGAAAGATTCGGCTGTTTCGAACCCGATCTTTAGTCCCCGAAATCGCGCCTTTAGTGGCGGAAGGCGCTCATGAGGTTCCAAAGAGGCAAGAAGACGGCCAAGGCGGTGAAGAGGATCCCGACCGCCATGACAACCAGGAGCACCGGCTCCAGGGCGGAGGAGAGGTTTTTGAGGGCGTAATCGACGTCCCTATCGAGATATGTGGCGCCCCGGGCGAGGAGTGTATCGAGCGCTCCGGTCTCCTCGCCGACCCCCACCAATTCGACTACCAGAGGCGGGAAAACCCGGCTCCCCCGGATCGGCTCGGTCAATCCCTGACCGGCCACCACTCCATCCCGCATCTTGTCGACATCGACTTCGGCCACTTTGTTGCCGAGCACCCCCCGCGCGATCGACAGCGCCTGGACGACCGGAATACCGGCCGCGAGGAGCGCCGACAAAACGCGGATGAAGCGCGACACGATGAGCTTCTGCATGACCGGCCCGAAAATCGGCGCGCCGAGAATCCAGCCGTCGATGCGGGCCCTCCCGCCCGGTGTGCGCGACCAGAGAATCCAGGCCGTGACCGCCGCGACGATTCCGAAAAGTACGAGGAGGAACTGCGCTTCGAAGAAGTCGCTCACGCCGATCAAGACGCGCGTCGGAAACGGTAGGTCGGCGCCGAGTCCTTTGAAGAGGCTGGCGAAGCGCGGAAGGACGAACTTCACGAGCACGAGGAACGCGACCACGAGCTCGATGCAGATCACCATCGGATAGAAGGTGGCCGAGCGGAGCCGCTGATCGGTTTCCTCTCCGTATTCGAGAATGATCGCCACACGGTCGAGCATCTGCGTGAGAAGACCGCTCTCCTCGCCCGCGTGGACGAGGCTCACATAGAGCTCGGGGAAACAGCGATCGTGGCGTGCCATCGCCTCCGTGAGCGTGCTTCCCTGGGAGACGTCGCTCACCACGGTGTCGATCGCCTCGCGGAGCGGAAGGCTCGTCGATTGCGCGCCAAGGAGCCCGAGCGCTGAAACGAGCGGAAGGCCCGCCTCGAGCATCGTCTCCAATTGCCGCGTGAAGAGGATGAGGTCGCGGCTCGAGACGCGCGGGGTGAAGAACGGGATCACGAGGGGGCGGGACGCGGCGCCGACCGGCGACTTCGCGCCCGTTGCGGCCTCGCTCTTCGCCTCCAGGCGAATCGGGGTCAGTCCCCGCGCATGGATTTGGCCGATCGCTGCGTCGAGATCGGGAGCATCGAGAACACCCTGCTCGGCGCTCCCGGTCGCCGCGAGAGCGCGATAGTGGTAGGTCGCCATCGGCTACCGGCCCGCGTCGGTCGCTTGGCTGTCGACGAGGGCGGCGTCGCGGGACGTGATGCGGAGCACCTCCTCGAGCGTGGTGAGCCCCTTCGCCGCTTTTCGTGCCGCGTCCTCCACGAGGAGCTGCATGCCGCCGCGCCGCGCGGCCCGGGCCAGTTCCTCGACCGGAGCGTGCGAGGCGATGAGCGAACGGATCTCCTCGGAGATGTCGAAGACTTCGTAGATGCCGATCCGCCCCTTGTACCCGGTGTCTCCGCAGGCGCGACAGCCGGCCGCTTCGAAGAAGGTCCCCTTCCCCCGCGGCAAACCGAGCGAAGCGAGGAGATCGTCGGGAGGCGTCACGGGGCGCCGGCACTTCTCGCAGACGCGGCGAAGGAGCCGCTGCGCCACGACGCCGTTCAGCGCCGAGGCGAGGAGGTAGGGCGCGATCTGCATGTCGAGAAGGCGCGGAATCGCGGCGACGGCGTCGTTCGTGTGGAGCGTGGAGAAGACGAGATGCCCGGTGAGCGCCGAGCGAACGGCGATCTCGGCCGTGTCGTTGTCGCGGACCTCGCCAACCAGGATCACGTCGGGATCCTGGCGGAGAAGCGCGCGGAGGCCGCGCGCGAAGGTGAGCCCGATTTCGGGATCGACCTGGGTCTGGCGGACCGTCGTCACGTGATACTCGACCGGATCCTCCAGGGTGGCGATGTTTCGGTTCACCGTGTTGATCGTGTTGATGCAGGCGTAGAGGGTCGTCGTCTTGCCGCTTCCCGTCGGGCCGGTCACGAGCACGATGCCGTTCGGCCGCGCGACCATCCGTTCCACGAGCGCGAGCGGCTCGGGGGGGATGCCGAGATCGGCGAGGCCCCGAAGCGGCGAGGAGAGATCGAGAATTCGAAGCACCACGTTCTCGCCGTGGATCGTCGGAAAGGTCGAGACGCGGAGATCGAATTCCTTCCCCGCCGCGCTCGTCCGGATGCGGCCGTCCTGAGGGAGCCGCCGTTCGGAGATATCGAGCGACGCCATCACCTTGATGCGCGACACGACCGACGCGTAGAGCGTCTTCGCCTGGGTTGCGACTTCGCGAAGCTGACCGTCCACGCGAATCCGGATTCGGAACGACGCCTCCTCGGGCTCGATGTGGAGGTCCGAGGCTCCTTCGCGCACGGCCTGTTCGATGAGGGCGTTCACGAAGCGGATGATCGGGCCGTCTTCTTCGGGGCGCGCGGCCACCGCGGCGGCCGCCTGCTTCAACGCCGCCTGCTGGCGGACGATCGAATCGAGTCCGCCGGAGGCCGGCGTGTAGCGGTCGATCGCCTCGCGGATCTGAGAGCCCGCCGCCACGACGACATCGACGTCGAGCCCGGTTGTCAGACGCACTTCGTCGCGCGCCACCACGTCGAGCGGGTCGGCCATCGCGACGGTGAGCGTGTTTCCGATCTTGAAGAGGGAGACGATCTGGTACTGGCGAGCGACGCGCTCGGGGACGAGCCGCACGATCTCGGGTTCGAGAACGTAGGTCGAGAGGTCCATCCGAGGCACGCCGAGTTGCTCTTCGTAGTAGTCGAGGATCGCGTTCTCGGAGACGAGCTCGAGGCGAAGGAGGACTTCGCGAAGGGTGGCGCCCGTTCGGCGCTGCTCCTCGAGCGCGCGCGAAAGCCCCGCGGACGTGAGGTGTCCCTGCTCGACGAGGCACTGTCCGAGCGGCTTTCGTCCTCCGGAATTCATGGCGATCCCCTCCTTGCGGCCGCGCGGATGAGCGGGCTGTCGGATGGGTTATCGGCCGAGGGGAGGGGGTTCTATAGCGACCGGGGTTCGGGGACGCGAGGCCCGCCGGCACCGGCCGGAAAGCGGTCTATCGCTGGAATTCGCTCGGGTCTGTCTCGGAGTTCTCGAGGTCGGGCGGAAGTTCCGGCTCCTGCTTGATTTCCGGCTTCGCGTCGGAGCCGAGATCGGTGAGCGTCAGCTCGGTCCAGGAAAGGAGCGATCGGGGCGTGGCCGAAGCAGAGAGACCGGTCGAATCGGGCGCAAGCGCACCGGCGACCGTATCGGCGTGGAGGAGGCTATCGGCCTGCGCCGCTACCGCCACCGCGGCGGCGAGGAGGGTCGAGTCGGGTCGAGTCGTCAACGGCGCGCCCGACAGGAGGCTGTCGCTCTTCGCACTCCACGGCAGGCGTCGCATTTCCGCCTGGAAGACCGAACGGGCGAATCCGGTGATCGGCACGACGCCATTTCGCCAGAAGGTCTGCGTCAGCACGAGCCGCTCGATGCCGGTCGAATCGTCGTTCGACGGCCAGCGATCCGTGCCGTAGCGGCGCACGCGCTCCACCACGGCGGGTACGACGCGACGGCCCAGGCGAAGCGTATCGGGCCCTACCGAGGACTGGATCGGCCGGATGCTCGGATCGTACTCGAAGAGTTCGAACGAACTGACTTCTCCGCCGGAACGAGCGTGGCGGGAGGCGCCGACCGGATATTCGTAGAGCTTGGCTCCGCTCATCGCCTGGTAGCGAACCAGCACGAAGCCATCTTCGTCGCGCGTCGCGGCGAGAGGGGCCGCGTCGTCGTCATTCGCCGAGTCGTCGGAGCCGGGGGAATCGCCCGTCTGCGAAGAGCCGCCGATCTGCGATCCGTCGCCGCCGGGAAGGAGGTCGGTCCCGCGCAGAGCCGCCGGCGCGAAGAGGCCACGCTCGATCCGCGGCATGCCGCGGCCGTCGGTCGTCTTCAGCTCGACCCAGAGCCCCCAGCGTCCCCTCCCGAGATCCTCCCTCGAGACGACGGCGACGCGCTGGTCGAATTCCCGGACGGAAGAGTGGCCGCTTTGGGTCCGCCCGTGGAACGAGACCCAGGTACCAACTAAATCGTGAGCGGGGAGGCGAAGCGAACGAAGCTTGAGGGTCTGCGCGGAAGCGGAAGGGATGCTCCCCGCCGCCACGGCGAACGCAAAGATGGCGAACGCCGCAACGCGGAGAAACCTAATCCCAGTGATTGATGTGACTGACGGCCTCGTCATAGTCGAAGTTCGGGCTCTGCTCCTTGGTGTGGCAACGGGCGCAGGCTTCCGGTCCCACCGATGAGACTCCGTCCGGATGCTTCGTTCCCATCCCATGGCAGTTCTCGCACTGGACGTTTACGAGGTCGGGGGTCGACTGCTTCGAGATGAACCCGCCGGCCTGCCCCAGCCCCACGACGTGACACGTGAGGCACTCAGGCGTGGCGTCGCGCTCGGCTTTCACCAGCGTTTCGAACGCGCGCGCGTGGCTCTGCTTCAGGTACTTCTGGTATTCGACTTCGTGGCAGCGACGGCACGTCTTCTCGCCGAGATAGTGGTCCGCGGCCAACAGCTGCTGCGTCTGCGCTTCCTGCTGCGTCGCCTGCTGCTGGTTCTGCGTGGCGAACCGCCGGTTCAACTCGTCGCTGAAGGCGTCCACCTGCTGATTCATGGTTTCGTCGGCCGGCACCTTGTCGTCGAGCACGACGACTTCGCCGTCGTACGACGTGATCTTCCCGTCTTCCACGACGAGGTGGATGCCTGGAATGTGTTGCCCGCGCTCTCCTCCACGGACGTTGATGACGCCCTGCGTCTGGACGACGTCCTTGAAGAGCCCCACCTGGTGTCCGAAGACCATGACGTCGATCCCCGGCACTTCCACCGTGAGCCGCTGCCCCTCGGGAAGTCCGAGGTGCGAGAGAACGATGATCACGTCGGCCTTCTTCCGGAGCTCCGGAATGAGCGTCCTCGCCGTCTCGATCGGATCGAGGATTTCGAGCGGCGATTCCGACGGCACCGTCCGGAACTTCGCGTCCTTCCAGATGAAGCCGGTGAACGCGACGCGCACGGAGCCGATCCGCCGAATGACGTACGGCTTCACGAACGGCTTCTTGGTGCCGGCGAAGACGATATTCGCCGAGACGACGTCGATCTTCGTCTTCTTGAACGTGTCGAGCAGGTACTTCTGCCCGAAACTGAACTCACGTTCCCCCAGCGTGACGACGTCGTAATGCAACTTGTTCATCGTCTGGACCAGGAACTCGCTCTTCAGCGAATCCTGGACGCCGCCGAATCCGAAGAAGTCGCCCGCGTCCACGAGCAGACGGTTCGGGAACTTCGTCGCACCGATCTTGAGTTGACTCGCCCTCCGGGCGAGTCCGCCTAGCGGGTGCGCGTGTCAGCCACAGGGGGCGAGCTCCCCAAAGACGTCGGTGGTGCTTTGGAGGAAAATGTCGGTCGGGGCGCTCTTCCCTTGGAGCGACGCGGCAGCCGTAAGCATAAGCGCGACAACAAGAAAGAGCAGGTATCGAATTCGAGCCAGCGAAATCACCCCCTCACGCGGTCAGATAGTATCGGCAACGTGACGCAAAACTATACCCCGCTGCGCTTCCCGGGTTCAAGGCGGGAGGAAAAAAGAGGGGCGGGGAGGCGTTTCGGCCATCCCCACCCCGAAATCGTCGATGGGGGGACTACTTCTTGACGCGATCCTTGAGCGCCTTGCCGGCATGGAACGCCGGGAAGCGCGACGCGGCGATCTTGATCTTTTCGCCGGTCTGCGGATTGCGCCCGTCGCGAGCCTTCCGCTTGCGGGTTTCGAAAGTGCCAAATCCAGTGATCTGGACCTTCTTGCCCGAGATCAGCGCGGCCGCGATAACACCTTCTTTTCCGGGCGAGAAGATCATCTCGACAACGGAGCGCGCCTGACGGGAGGAAATGCTCGCCTTCTTCGCGATCATGGCTACGAGTTCGGTCTTGTTCATGTCTGTCTCACCTCCTTTCGAAGAACGAGGCGTACGCTACGCCGCACCCTGGGGAGGGTCAAGGGGATTCACCGTCCGTGTGCGGGTTTTGGGCGTCAGCGGAGCTGGTCGATTCCGCCGAAGCCGCGGAGCCCGCGAGACCCCTGCTCGTAGTAGACCTCGGGAAGATTCTTCACGTTGATCTTGAAGTAATACTCCTTCGTGTCGCCCGAGATGCTCCGAGTGAACTGCGCCTGCCAGCAGTGGAGGTCGCGCGTGATGCTGAAGTTCTGGGAGACGAGGCGCACGGCATGACCGGTGATGACGCCAGCCCGATCCTTGATGTCGGCGCGAAGGTCCGCCTGCGCAGCATATTCCACGTGCCAGTTGCGAGACAGGTTGAGGCTCAGGAAGCTATTCGCGCGCTCCGTCGATGCCCACCGTTGGTACCCCCCGCCCGTCAGATTCCGGGCGCGGGAGCCGTCATAGGCGACGGAGAGTGTCAGGTTCCAGGGGAGCCCAGAGTCGGCCGTGCCGGGACGGAGCGGGTCCCCGAGCGCCCCGGCGAAGCCGCTCCCCACCACCCCGGCGGCAACGGCTGGATCGCCGGCGTTCGCCTGGTCCACGGAAGCGACCGAGCGGCCCGTCAGCGTGAAGCCGGTCGAGGCGCTGAAGGAGAGGAGCCGACGGTCGTACGGATTGTGGAGGAATCTGAACGAAAAATCGCTTCGCGGCGTGGGGGCCACGCGGAGCGTCGTCGAAAGATCGGAGAGCGGCTTTCTCCCGACTTTCTCGGCCAGGAAGTCGTAGGAGCCGGAGGTGTTCATCTGGATGAAGTTGTTGATCACCTTCGGCTGCTGCGCGTCGCCCCATTTCAGATGCAGATCGTTTCGCAGCGAGAATTGAAGCGAGCGTTGCTCACTGGCGCTGATCGGTGCAATCCCACTCACGCCGCCGAAGCGCGGAGCCAGCACACCTGAGGGTGTGCGGTAGAAGAGGCTCGGGGAGGAGGGCTGGTACGCGAAGGTGACCGACGGCGTCACGACGTGCCGGAGCGCGCGAAGTGGTCCGAGGGGATGGCGGAACGTGCCGAAGATCGCCGTGTTCACGCCGGCGCTCCCGCGCCAGACGCCCGCTCGCTGATTTCGATTCCCCGCCTGATCGCGCGTCGTGAACGCCTCGCTGTAGTCCATCCGGGTCGATAGCCCCAGGAAGCCGAGCGCCCGCCTCTGATCCGTGAGCGAAACGTCGTGGCGCGCGGCCGTGCGTGCATCGATCACCGAGTCCTGCCCGCCGCCCGTCGAGTCCGCGGGAATCGAATTCACGTACTGATTTCGCTGGCTGACGACGCTGGAGGAGAACGCCACCAGCGTCTGCGAGAGCCACGGCAGGCGAGCCGGTTCCTTTCCCCGCGCCAGGTGTCCCAGCGGCCGCGCCGAGAGTCGGAACGATGCCGACGGCAATTGCTGCTCGATGCGAAGCCCGAACGGCTCGGGGTCGAGGTCCTGATTCCGGAGGAGCCCGATGTTCAGCGTCGAACTCGGCCACGTGCGATCGAGCGAGAAACTCGAACGGAGGTTTCGCTGCACCCGAACCGAGACCGGCCGTCCGAGGTTCGCGTCGCGGTAGTACGAGGAGGAGTTCGTGAGATTCGCGAGGCCGCGAACCGTGAATCCAGGTGCCAGCGTCTGGAAGTGGCTCCCCTGGAGATCCCACGCCGACTGCTGGAACGTCGGACCGAGCGAGCGCTGATAGGAGCCGCTCAGCTGCCCTTGGAACTCGTAGAGCTTGTGGTAGCGGACCTGGCCGTGACCCACCCAGCGCGCGGCCTGGTAGTAATCGCCCCACCCGGTCGCGTCGACATAATCGTTCATCGCCCAGTAGTAGCCGAGATTCCGAATGAACTTTCCTCCGGCGCTCGACGATCCGAACTCCACCTGGGGCAATTGGAAGCCCGAATGCCGCCCCGACTTGATCGGAAAGATGTAGAACGGAAGCGCCAAGAGCGGGATGTTCTTGAAGTAGAAGACGACCGGTTTCGCCACGACCTTGTCGCGGAGAACGAGGCGCATCTTGGAAGAGCCGAAATGGAAGTGCGGCTCCGGGAGATCGCAGGTCGTATAGGTGCCCTCCCGCACGTTGAAGATGTTCTCCGAAACGCGCCGCACCTCGTGTCCGGCGAAGTAGCCGCGATCGTAGGTCGTCCGCCCGGCGTAGACCGTCCCTCGCCGGATGGCGAGGTCGTAGGTCATCGTCTCGCCGACGATCCGGTCCTTCCCGTCCTGGAGCACCGGCTCCCCGTCGGCGCGCATCTTCTGGGAACGCGCGTCGAAGTGGACGCGGGTCGCCTGGAGATTCATCTCCTTGTAGGTCACGTCGGCGGTGCCGAGCACGTCCACGAGGCGCGTCTCCACGTCGTATTCGATCCGCTGCCCTCGGTACCGGATATGGTCGAGCTTCGCCGCCGCCGCCGTGTCCCCCTCGGCCGCGAGGTAGTACGTCCCCTCGCTTCGGCCGAGCACCGTCGCGCGCCGCGGCTTTCCGTCTTCGAAGCCGACGCGGATCGTGTCGCCGCTCGCCACGTTCCGGCCCCCTTCGGCGCTGTCGGTGGAGGCGGGCCAGTAGAGGCTCTTCGCGTTCCCGACGATGAACGCCTCCCGCGCCTCGTCGTTTTCGAGGAAGAGCGTGATCGTATCGCCGCGAGCCATGTTCCGCTCTCCACGCCCGGTCGCGGTCCGCTCCTCGTAGTCCACGGAGGCGTTCGGCCGCATCTGGAGCGACGCGATCCGGCCGTCGTGGAACCGGACCTCCATGCTGTCGCCCCGCGCGATCCCCTCAGGGCTCACGGCGGCCGGGTTCCCGACCAGGAGCGCCCGGTCTTCGCTCCGGAAGAACGAGGCGGCCTCGCTTGTCGCGTGAAGACTGTCGCGGTCGATCCGCACCGTTCCCACGGCGAAGACTCGGTTTCGAGAGTTGTCGAAGCGCAGCGTGTCGGCCGCGATGTTGGTCGCCCGTCCGTCCTTTTCGACGAGTATCAGGCTCGGCGATTCCTCGGCCCACGCATAGTCGGCGCGGCGGTCGTAGCGGATTCGCCCGGCGCGGACCTTCGTGCTCTCCGCGCGATCCTCCGCGTCCACCTTTCCGATGGCGGTAACGATGTCGTGCCCTCGGTCGTACTCGATCCGCTCGGCGCGGAGCGTGCGCAAGGAATCGCGGAGCATGGCGTTTCCCGTGATGACCGAGAAGTCTCGGTCGCGGTAAAAGGTCGCTTCCTGTCCCGTGATGACGGTGCCCTGATCGTCGATCCGCACGTTTCCGCGCAGAATGGCGAGGCGCAGCTTCCGGTCGTAGGAGGCCTCGGTGCCGCGCATGACGGTCGTGCCGTCGACGATCTTCACGTTGCCGTGGAAGACGACGAATTCACGACTCTGATAGATCTGCGCTGAGTCGCCGGTGACACGCGTCGCGCCGTGGACGACGGTGACCTTCGTCGCGCGGAGAACATTTTCTCCGGAGGCGGCCGACCCTTCCAGATGGTCCGCGTTCAATTGGTACGGCTCCTCGGGACTCGGAGGTGTCAGAATCGGTGCGGGGGCGCTCGCGGTCTGGGCGAAGGCGAGGGCGGCGGGCGCCGTTGCCGCGAGGAGGGCGAACAGGGCGTAGCGGAGCGGTGCGAGCGCGCGGATCGCGCCGCGAGCGGCGTCCGTCCTAGAGCGCACGCGGCATCTCCCGGCGAAGGTGCGGGAGCAACTCGCCGATCAGGAAGAAGGAGCCGGTCACGAGGACCGCGCCACCCTTCTCACGCGCCCAGCCGCGGGCGCGGGCGAACGCCTCCGCGGAATCGCGAATCGCCTCCGCCTCCGGATGGCGCGACGGCACATGAGCGAGCAGTTCGGCGGCCGGCGTCGAACGCTCCCCCCCGAACTCGGTGACGATGAATCGCGCGGCCGCATGTCCAAGCGCGCGAAGGATCGAGGCGTGCTCCTTGTCGCGCGAGAAGGCCGCGACGACGACCACCGGCCGCTCGCCGAAGAGCGCCTCGCTCGTCGCCGCGATCGCCTGCGCCCCTTCCACGTTGTGCGCCACGTCGAGCAGGACCGGCGGGTCCCCCGGCAGGAGTTCGGCCCGCCCCGGCCAGCGCGTCGCCGCGATGCCTGTCTCGATCGCCTCCGCAATTTCCCGCCCGCTTCGCCCTTCGGGGACGAGGATCGTTTCCGCGGTGAGCGCGGCCAACGCCGCGTTACGCGCCTGGTGGACTCCGATCATCGGAGTACGGAGCGTGCCGCGAAAGGTGCGCGTGGTCAGGTGAAACGTGGTTCCCGACGCGTCGACCGATCTCGCGGCATAGCGCGCGTCGGCACCGAGGCGAAGCACGCGAGAACCCCTCTCCGCGGCGACGCGAAGAATCTCCGCCCGCGGCTCGGGCCGCCGGACGCCGAGGATGAGGGTGCCCCCGTCCTTCACGATTCCCGCCTTCTCGCGCGCGATTCGCGCGAGCGTGCCGCCGAGGATCTCGGCGTGGTCCGAGGCGATCGTGGTAATGACCGAGACGCGTGGCGTGAGGATATTCGTGGCGTCGAGTCGACCGCCGAGCCCCACTTCGACGACGCCGAAATCGATGCGTGAGGCGGCGAAGTGATCGAAGGCGACGGCGGTGGCGGCCTCGAAGAAGGAGGTGGGCGCCTCCTCGAAGCGGGGCCACCAGCGCGAAAGGAGCGACTCCAGGGCGTCGTCGGTGATCTCGGCGCCGTCGATTCGGATCCGCTCGTGGAAGCGGACCAGGTGGGGCGAAGTGTAGAGGCCGACCCGCCATCCGGCGGCGCGAAGAATGGAGGAGAGATGAGCGGCGGTCGAGCCCTTGCCGTTCGTTCCCGCGATGAGCGCGCTCGGAAAGGCGCGTTCGGGCCGGCCCGCGCCGGCCAGGAGCCGTTCGATTCCTTCGAGGCCCGGCCGCATTCCGCTCCGCTCGAAGCGATAGAGCAGCTCGAGCTGCCGCGCGAGCGGCAGGCCGGCGATCGCCGTCATTCGTCGGTTCGGGTCGCTCCGGCGGTAGAAGCGGCCGGCGGCGCGGGCGCGGGGGCCGAAGTCGCCGAGAGCGCGTGCCCCACCGGCGCCGGCACCGGCTCGGACGCGGCGCGGAATCTCGCGAGCGACTCGCCCGCGCGGCGCCGGGGTGGATGCGGAAGCCGCTCGGCCGCGGCAAAGAAGCGCAGAAGCCAGGCAAGGGTCTTTCGCATCTCGGCGCGCGGGACGATCTGATCGATCATCCCTCTCTGGAGCAGGAACTCGGAGCGCTGGAATCCCTCCGGCAACTCCTGCCCGATCGTCTGCTTGATGACGCGCGGTCCCGCGAATCCGATCAGCGCCTTCGGCTCGGCCAGGATGACGTCGCCGACCGACGCGAACGACGCCGTGACGCCGCCGGTGGTCGGATGCGTGAGAACGGAAATGTAGGGAATCCCCGCGTCGGAGAGCCGCGCGAGGAGTGCGTTCGTCTTCGCCATCTGCATGAGGGAGAGAATCCCCTCGAACATGCGCGCGCCGCCGGATGCGGCAAGGATGACGAGCGGGCGCCGCGTTTCGATGGCGAGAAGAATGGAACGCGCGATCCGCTCCCCCGCGGCGGAGGCAAGGCTCCCGCCGAGGAAATCGAAGTCCATGATCGCGACCACGAGCGGCAGCTCTTCGATCGTCGCTTCGCCGCAAAGGACCGCCTCGCCGAGCCCCGTCTGTTCGCGCGCTTTCTTCAGTCGATCGACGTAGCGGCGGGCGTCGCGGAAGCGGAGCGGGTCGGTGGAGACGACTTCGGCGAAGCGTTCCTGGAACGAACCCTCGTCGAGGAGGATCTTCACGTAGGAGCGGGCGGAGATGCGGAAGTGGAAGCCGCACTTGCCGCAGGTCCAGAGGTTTCGCTCGAGTTCCTTGTGGTAGAGGATCTCGCCGCACTCTTCGCACTTGGACCAGAGGCCGTCCGGTAACTCGCGCCGGCGCTGCTGCGCCTTCAGCCCTTCCTTCGCCTTACGAAGCCAGGTCATGCGAGTTTCCCTCCGGGAAGCATGAGGAGCATGACGATAGCATCCTCCACCGGGTTCTGGTAGTAGCTCTTCCGCATCGCGATATCGATGAAACCATTGCGGGCGTAGAAGGTACGGGCGTGGAGGTTCGACTCTCGAACCTCCAGCGTGATGCGCCGCACGCCCAGGCGACGGGCCTCGGTCATGAGATCTCCCAGCAATCGCTGCGCGATCCCTTTCCGGCGGTACCCCGCATCGACGGCCAAGTTGCCGAGATGTGCTTCGTCCATCACGAGGACCGCGAATGAGTAGCCGACCAGCCGCTCCCCTTCTCCCTTGTCGGGCACCAACGCGCCGCGCGCGTAGGTGCCGCCGCCCACCTCCAATTCGGAGAGGAACATGGCACGGGTCCAGGCGTCGGAGAAGCATCGCCGCTCGATCGCCACCACTTCGTCGAGTCGGTCGGTCGAGATGTGCACGACGCGAATCGGTTCTCGATACGTCACCGGGCGGGCTTCCTCGCGTTCGGCGCGCGGCCGTAGGCGGGGGAGGCGAGGACGAGGTCGCTCGCCTCCCCCGACCGGAAGAGGGTGTCGCCCATCAACGCCACCGAGGCCGCGAGCGGCGCGGGGTCGCGGCGAGGGAGTTCGTCGTCGTCCAAGAGGGCGGCGATCTTTTCGTTCGACGGGAGCGCCACGAAGGGGCGGTCCACGGCGAGCGCGAGAGCGCGTTCTTCCAGGTCCTCTTCCGGTATCGAAAGGGGCGGCTCGAGGGCGCGCGGTCGGCCGCCGTTCGCTTCGACGGGGTCAGGCGCCTCCCAAAGCGCGATCTCGACCTGCTTTTGTTCGCCGGGCGTGACGGTGAGACGGAGCGTCGCGGTATCTCGCGCGGCGTGCGCTGCCGCTTCGTGGGCCGAGACGAGCGCGAGCGGGATGGACGCGCCCATGGCGAGCCCCTTTGCCCAGGCGAGTCCGATCCGAAGGCCCGTGAACGATCCGGGACCACTGGAGACCGCGATGCCGGAGAGCGAAGCGAGCGGAATGCCCGCGTTCGTGGCGACCTGTTCGGCGGCGGCGGAGAGCCCGCTCGAGTGTCCGGCCGGTGGAAGCGACACCACGCCGCGGAGCACGCCGTCGACGATCAGCGCGACCGAGCCGTGAGGGCTCGCGGTGTCAATTCCCAGGATGGAGCGCATCGTACCAGCGTTCGCGATCCAAGATTCCCTCGCGGGCCGCTTCGTCCCACCGCTCGCCGCGCGGCTTCAAGCGAATCTCCCGCCCCGCGCCGGCGGAAGGATCGAGGTAGCGGAGTTCGATGTCGAGCCGCTCGTCGGGGAGACGTTCCTCCGCGCGATCGGCCCACTCGACAAGCGTGACCGCGTCGCCCGCGGCGAGATCGTCGAGCGCCAGCGTCTCGAACTCTTCGGGGCGCTCCAAGCGATAGAGATCGGCGTGCACGACTCGGGGCGCCTCTCCGTAGACCTCGACGAGAACGTAGGTTGGACTTCGGCCCCGCATGCCGGGGTGGATTCCCTCGACGATTCCCGAAACCAGCGTCGTCTTCCCCGCGCCCAAGTCGCCGCGGAGCGCCACCCAGTCCCCCGCGTGGAGAATCGTTCCGAGGTAGCGGCCCAGGGCGCGCGTCTCGGCGTCGGTTCGAAGAAGGGAGCGAATCTCGACCGGCATCGCCTATCCGCGCGGGACCAGCGTGGCCACCGGAAGGATCATCTCGTCGAGCGAAATCCCTCCGTGCTGGAAGGAGCCGCGGTAGCGGTTCTCGTACTCGTGGAATTTCGTGGGATAGATGAAATAGAAGTCTTCTTTGGCCACGATGTAGTGCTTGTTGAGGGAGTCGGCCGGAAGGCGGAAGCGCGACGGGTCCTTCACATGCACGGCGGCCCGCGCATCGCAGCCGAGATTCATGCCGTACTTGAACCGGAGATTCGTGGAGGTCTCCCGGTTCCCGTACACGAGCGAGGAGCGCCGGCTCAAGACCGCCCCATGATCGGTCGTGACGATGACGACGCCATCCTGCTTCGAAAGCCACTTGAGGGCGTCGAAAAGCGCCGAGTGATTGAACCACGAGCGCATGACCGATCGGAACGCCGACTCGTCCGGAGCCAGCTCTTTCAGCAGATCGGACTCCGACCGGCCATGGGTGAGCATGTCGAGAAAGTTGAAGACCATGGCGACGAGCGGAATGTTCTGGAACGTGACGACGTTTCGCCGCACGTGGCTCGCCTCCTCCACATTCGAGACCTTCAAGTACTTGAGTCCGGCCGCGAGCGAGACCCCGAGCCGCTCGAGGAGTTTCTCCAGTAATTGCCGCTCGAATCGGTTCTTGCTTCGCTCGTCGGCCGATATCTCCTGCCAAAACTCCGGAAACTGCTTCTGGATCTCCTCCGGGTAGAGCCCGCTAAAGATCGCGTTTCGGGAATAGGGCGTCGACGTGGGGAGAATGGAGATCTGGTGATCGAGCGTGATGTCGAAGTAGGGCCGGAGAATCGGCTCCACGGTGAGCCAGTGGTCGAGCCGCATGCAGTCGATCACCACAAGCGTGACGCGCTTGCCCGCCCGGAGGTGCGGCGCCACCCATCGTTCCACCACGTCCACGGAGAGCGGCGGGCGATCAGCCGGGTCGGCGTCGGGGCGCGTCCACGAGTGGTAGTTCGCTTCGACGTACTGACAGAATTCGACGTTCATTTCGCGGCGCTGATCGGCGTGCGCCTGGCGAAGACCCGCGTCGCCGGCGGCGTCGAGTTCCACGTCCCATTGAGCGCTCCGCGTGTGGATCTCGATCCAGCGACGCCAGTCGGGCGCGGGACCGGCCTCGGCTCTCGCCTTCGCCAGTTCCGCCACGTAGTCGCGAGCGAGTCGCGTCTCGTGGAGCCGATCGCCATCCAGCAGTCGCTTCAGCGCGAGAAAGATCTGCATTGGACGCACCGGCTTCAGGAGGTAGTCGCTGATCCGCCTCCCGATCACCTCATCCATCAGCGACTCCGCCTCGTTCTTCGTCACGAGAATCACGGGAAGGCCGGGGTCGTGCTCCTTGATCAATTCGAGCGTTTCGAGCCCGCCTCGGCCCGGCATCGATTCGTCGAGCAGGACCGCATCGAACTTCTCCCGGAGCGTCGAGGCAAGCGCATCCTCGCCATTCGAGACGGGCGTGACCCGGTACCCCTTCTCCTCGAGGAAGAGGATGTGGGAACGGAGGAGCTCGATCTCGTCGTCGGCCCAGAGGATTTTTCGTTCGTTCGCGGCCATGAAATCAGGAGGTCCGGCCGTCGGGCGGAGACGGCGGCAAGGGAAGCGTGACGACGACGGTGGTGCCGCGGCCGGGAGCTGTCTCGGCGATGGCGATGCGGCCCCGATGGTACTCGTGCACCACGCGCCTCGCAAGCGCGAGGCCCAAGCCCCAGCCGCGCCGCTTTGTGGTGAATCCGGTGTCGAAGGCGTGACGGCGCTCTTCCGGCGTCATGCCGCGGCCGTTGTCGGCGACGCGGAGTTCGACGGCGCGCTCCTCGCGCTTCCATGCGACCGAAACCGATATCTTCCCGGCGGGCTTGTCGCTTGCGTCGAGCGCGTTCTTCAACAGATTTTCGACCACCCATTCGATCAACTGCGGATGGACCGCCACGCGGGGCGCCGGTTCGTATCGCTCCTCGATCTGGACCGACTGTCCGAGGTGCGGGAGTCGGTGGCGGAAGTAGGAAACGGTACCCGAGACGATCGTGGAGAAGTCGGCGAGTTCGAGCGACGGAGTCGAACCGACTTGGGCGAAGCGCGACGCGATCTTGTCCAGTCGATCGAGATCGCGCGTCATTTCGTCCACCACCGTGCTGACTTTCTCCGGCGCCAGCGTGCCGGCGGCGACCTGCTCTTTCAGCAATCCGGTCCAGCCGAGAAGCGAGGAGAGCGGCGTCCCGAGCTGGTGCGCGGTCTCCTTCGCGAGCGCGGCCCAGAGCGAGCGCTGCTCTCCCGCGAGAAGGCTCCGCCACCCCGCGAAGCCGAAGAGGAGGAGTCCCAAGACGACGCCGAATTCGAGATACGGGATCCACCGCAGGCGCGAGACAAGGGGCGGCTCGCCGTAGTGCACGTAGCCGAGGATGTCGGGATGCCCGATTCGAATGATCGGAATCGGCTCGTTCACCTGATCGAGGTCGGCGACGATATCTTGAAGTCGCGCCAGTTGAGGCGCGATGACACCGGTCGTGTCGGCGATGACGATCAGCGAGTCGGGAACGTCGGTCGTCTGGATTCCCACGTGCCGCCAGGCGCGAGGAATTCCCTTCGTGTCGGTCAGGATGAGGGGGAAGTTGATGTTCTGAACGACATCGCGATAGATCGGCTGCATTTCGGGAGATTCCGCCGCCTCGAACGTGGCCACCGCGAAGAACCGGGCGAGGACCGTGCAGAGGCTCCGCGCTTCCGAGTTCAGGCTGCCGATGACGTAGTTCGAATGCGCGACGAGCGCCATCATGAGGAGCACGATGGCGAGAAAGAGGTAAACCCGGAACGAGATCGGGCGAAGCGGTCGGCCCGCTCGAGCGGGATCGGCGGGGCGCGCGGTCATGACCGGAGTCGGCGCGGGCGGCTAGCCCGGCGCCAGTTCGCGCACTCCGTCGAAGTACGGAACGAGCGCATCGGGAATCCGCACCGTGCCCCGCTCCGTCTGGTGATACTCGAGAATCGTCGCGAAGGTGCGCGGGAGCGCGAGCCCCGAAGCGTTCAGCGTGTGGACGAATTCCGCCTTCGCCCCCTTCTCGGGCCGATAGCGGATCCCCGCGCGGCGCGCCTGGAAGTCTTCGAAGTTGCTGCAGGAAGAAACCTCGAGCCAGCGATTTTCCCCCGGCGCCCACGTTTCCAGGTCGTAGCACTTCGCGGCCGCGAACGAGAGATCGCCCGCCGCGAGGAGAACGACTCGATACGGCAGTTCGAGTGCCGCGAGAATGTCCTCGGCGTCGCGCAGAAGCTTCTCATGCTCGTCGTATGATGTCTCGGGGCGGACGAACTTCACCAGTTCCACCTTGTCGAACTGATGAACCCGAACCATTCCGCGCGTGTCGCGCCCATAGGAGCCGGCTTCACGCCGATACGACGCGCAGTGCGCGGTCAGGTAAATGGGGAGTTGGCTCCCTTCGAGGATTTCGTCCTGGTAGATGTTCGTGACCGGCACTTCCGCTGTCGGATTGAGGAAAAGATCCTCGTCGGCGAGGCGGTACATGTCGCCTTCGAGTTTCGGCAACTGCCCGGTTCCGAAGAGCGACTGACGGCGGACGACGTGCGGCGGCGAGACTTCGGTGTAGCCATGCTTCGTCGTGTGGAAATCGAGCATGAAATTGATGAGCGCCCGCTCGAGCCGCGCTCCCCGTCCCGTAAAGAGGAGGAAGCCGCCGCCCGCGATCTTTCCGGCCCGCTCGAAGTCGAGGAGGCCGAGGGCGGTGGCGAGCTCCCAGTGAGGCCTCGGCGCGAAGTCGAGTTTCCGCGGCGTGCCGACCGAGCGGACGACGACGTTTCCGTCGGCCTCCGCGCGCGGCACCGATTCGTGCGGAATGTTGGGGATCCAGTGCTGCAGGGTTTCGAGCTCGGCCTCGATCTCGGCCAGGTGCGAGTCGAGCGCCTTGATGTCGTCGCCGACGTTCTTCATGGCCGCGACCGCCTCTGCCGCGTCCTTCCCCGCCTTCTTCGCCTTCCCGATCTCCTCCGACGCGCGATTCCGCTCGGCCTTCAGCGCCTCGACTCGGACCAGGATCTCGCGGCGCTTCTCCTCGCGAACGAGGTAGCGGTCGAGGTCGACGTCGGTCTTCTTGAAGCGGCAGGCCTCGCGAACGAGATCGATCTGCGCGCGAATTCGTTTCGGGTCAAGCATGGCCAAAACATTATCACACCTTGCGTTCGCGGGGTAGCGGTGGCGATAGCGATGGATGCCACATTCCTCCCCCGTCGCGACTACGCCTGCCTCACGGCCTCCGTGATCGGCATCATCGCGGCGCGGCGGGCCGGGAAGAATCCTCCGACCAGCCCCATCATCGCGGCGAAGAGAATTCCCGCCCCCATCATCATCGGCGTCACCTCGAAGCGGAACGCCAGCTCGCTGAACGTGGCGAAACTCATCGTACCGGTGGTGAAGGTGCGCACCGGGAGCGCCAAGAGGCAGCCGATCGCGCCGCCGATCACGCAGAGCGACACCGACTCGACCAGCACCGAGGTCATCACCGCGCCGCGCGAAAAGCCGAGAGCGAGGAGCGTGCCGATCTCCTTCGTGCGTGAAGCGACCGACGCGTACATCGTGTTCAACGCGCCGAAGACGGCGCCGAGCGCCATGATGATCGTGACGAAGAGTCCGAGCGTGCGAAGAAGGGTCGCCATCGCGCCCGACTGCGAGGCGTAGAACTCGTCCTCGCGGCGCACTTGTAGCGAGAAGCGAGGGTCGGCTTCCAGTCGCTTCTTCAACGCCTCGAAGTGGCTCGGATCGTCCATCCGGAGCGTTACATTTTGAAAGACGGGCCGGTCGAAAACCGGCATGAAGAGCTCCACGTCGCCCCAGACTTCGGACTCGTATGCGCTCCCATGAGCGTCGAGAATGCCGACGATCGCCCACTCACGGCCGGCCAACACCAACTTGTCTCCCAGACCGCAACTTCGGAATCGTTCGGAAACCATCTTGCCGACGACGATCTCATTCAGCCCAGGCCGGAACATTCGCCCCGCGATGAGCTTCGCGTGCTCGCGAAGCGCGAGCGAGTGCGGCGAAACGCCGCGAACGACCACATTCGTCGTGGAGCCCGATTTCCGCACCAGGTTCCAGACGACGACCAACTCCGACGCGGCGAAGGGAGAGCCGTCTGCGGCTCGCGCGACTTCGGGCTGGGCCGAGATGGAGCTCGCCCCCTCGCGGGTGACGATACTCATCAGCTCCGAGGCGGCGCCGCTTCGGATGGCGATGGCATTCTTGGCGGATCCGGTCGTCCGGAGCGCCGCCTCGAAGCCGCCGGCGAGAGCGAGCGTGAAGATGAAGACCCAGGCGACCGCCGCGATTCCGAGCGCCGTCAGCGACGTGCTCGTGCGGCGCACCACGAGATTCCGGATGCTGTAGACTAGCGGGATTCGAGCCATGTCAGGCCACCTTCCGGAGCGCGTTCGCGATCTTCAGGCGGCCGGCCTGGAACGCGGGAACCATCCCGCTCACGAGGCCCATCGCCAATGCCAGGAGCAGCCCCCACCCGACGGTCGCGGGGACGACGGTGAAGTTCGGGAACATGCCGCCCGCGGTGAAGTCGACGCGTTGGAAGATGAGCCACGCAGTACCGCACCCCACGAGTCCGCCCAAGAGCGAAACGAGGATCGCCTCCCCTCCCACCAGGCGAAGCACCAGACCGTCCGTGAAGCCGAGCGTTTTCAGAACAGCGATCTCGGTCGTCCGCTCCCGCGCCGCCATCATCATCGTGTTAATGGTCACGAGAAGAATGGCAAAGAGAATGGCGGAGCCGAGAATCGTGAGAAGGAGACTCACGTTTCCCATCATGGAGATGAACGATGCCTGAAACGCCTTTTCCGTCTCCGTCTTCGTGGGCTGCGAGCTGTTCGCGTAGAGCGCGTCGACGCGGGCGCTCACAGCGGCGGCCATGTCGCCGTTTGGAATCTCGAGCCAATAGATCCCGATCCAGCCCTTCCGCCCCGCGGGCATCGCTTCGTTCAAGTAGTCCCAGTGGAAGAAGAGTGTGTTCTCATCGACGTCGGCCGTCTTCCCCTTGTAGATCCCCCGGACGATGAACCGGTAGTCGCCGGGGTAGATCGTCCCCTTGATCGGAACGGTGTCGCCGAGCTTCCAGCCGAACTTGGCCGCGAGCGTGGCGCCGACGATGCACGACGTCCGTTCGGCCAGCCAGGCGGAGCGCTGCGCCTCTGGCATCTCGATCTCAGGGAAGAGTTTGAGAAACGTCGGCACCTCGACCGCGAACTGCGCGAACTGGTTCTTCGGATCCTGATAGATCCCGCCGAACCAATTGCCGTACGACACCCCGGTGATTCCCTCCACCTGAGTCAAGCGGTCGCGGTAAGCCAGCGGCAGCGGAAAGACGAGCGACGCCGCATGACGCACGACGAGCCGCGTGTCCGCCGAGGCGCGGAGCGCCGCGTCGAAGGAGGTCATCACGGTCCGTAGCGTGCAGAAGAGAAAGAGGGCGATCGCGATCGACGAGATCGTGAGAAAGCTCCGCCGCTTGTGCCGCCAGAGGTGGGAGGCGATGTAGTTGAGAAACTTCATCGCGCCACCGCCTGCTCCTTCAAGACTCCCTTCTCGAGATGGAGCGTCGCGTCGGCGCGCGAGGCGGCGTTCGGATCGTGCGTCACCATAACGATCGTCTTCCCCATCTCCTTGTTGAGCCGCTGAAGGAGGGTCAGGATTTCATCCGCGTTCTTCGCGTCGAGGTCTCCCGTCGGCTCGTCCGCCACCAGGAGCGTGGGATCGGCGACGATGGCGCGCGCGATGGCGACGCGCTGCTCCTGGCCGCCGGAGAGCTGGTGGGGATAGTGCCTGTCGCGATCTTCAAGGCCTACGAGCTCCATCGCCAGCCGCACTCGCTTCTTCCGTTCAGCCGAGTTGAGTTTGGTGAGGAGGAGCGGAAGCTCGACGTTTTGGTAGGCCGTGAGAACCGGAATCAAATTGTAGAGCTGGAAAATGAAGCCAACGTGGCGCGCGCGCCAGGCCGCGAGCTTGTCGGGCTTGAGTGCTCCTAGCGACGCGCCCGCTACCCAGACCTCTCCGCGGGTGGGTGTGTCGATCCCCGCGATGAGATTGAGGAGCGTCGATTTTCCCGATCCGCTCGGTCCCATGAGCGCGAGAAACTCGCCTCCCTTCACTTCCATGCTGAGTCCGGTGAGGACCGGAATTTCGATCTTGTCGCGCTGGTAGATCTTGTAGACGTCGCGCAAGCGGATGAGCGCTTCCGACGACGCCCCGGTTTCGGTCGGCGTCATTTCGATTTCCCCCCTGATTCACGAACCCGCACGCGGGCCTTGTCTTTCAATGTGGCCGGAGCCTCGACGATCACCAGCTCCCCAGGCGCCAATCCGCTCGACACCGTCACGCGGTCCACGTCGAGCGGACGGGGTGATACCGGACGCGCCGCGGCACGGTTTTTCTCGACGACGAACACCATTGATCGCCCTCCCACGTCGCGCACCGCGGCGCGGGGGATGGCGACGACGGCCGCGAGCGTTGCGTCGGCGGCACCCGCCGGAGCGGCCGGCTCGAGATCGGCGAGAAACGCGACGCGCGACCCCATCTCGGGAAGGACGCGCGCGTCGAGCGAATCGAACGCGACCTTCACGAGGACCGTCGCCTTCTGCCGGTCGGCGGTCGGCACGATCTGGCGCACGTGGCCGGCGAAGTGGACGCCGGGATAGGCGTCGAGCGTGATTTCGGCGCGCATTCCCTCTCGGGCGCGCGACACGTACCCTTCGTTCACGTCGGCTTCCACTTCCAGCGTCGCGAGATTCGCCATCGTCACGATGGCGCCGCGCGTGAGGCCGCCGCTCGACGGAATGGGGCTCACGATCTCCCCGACTTCCGCTTCCTTTCGGAGCACGGCGCCGGAAAAAGGCGCGCGAATAAAGGTCTTCTCGAGATCGACCTCGGCAACGTGGAACTGCGCCTCGGCGTTCTGGATCTCGGCCGCGGTCCGGGCGACCCGTGCGCGATCGACCTTGGCGCGGGCCTCGGTGGCTTCGAACTCCGACGCCGAGATGAGCCCCTTCTCCTTCAAGTCGGCGCTCCGCTTCAGCGCCAACTCCGACTGATCGCGGTTCGCCTTCGCCTCTTCGTAGTTCGCGTTCGCGGAGGCGAGCGCGGCGCGAGCGGCTTCGACCGCGGTCCGCTGATCCTGATTCCGGAGCACGCCCATCACCTGCCCCTTCTGGACGCGGCTCCCTTCTCCGACGTAGAGCGCCTCCAGCCGGCCGGCCGTCTCCGACGAAACCGAGGCGCGCTGCCGCGCGACCACGTAGCCATTGGCGGTGAGCACTTCGGATGCCGAAGCCGCGGCGCCGGGCGTGCCGCCCATAGCTTCCACCGTCGCGACCGACACGTCGATCGGCTTCATGGCGCCCACGATGAAGAAGGCGGAGCCGGTGACGAGCACGACGACCGCAAGGCCGATCGCCATCCAGGTGCCGAGCCGAAATCTTTCGGGAGCCGGCGCGTCGCGGTCGATGGTGAGTCCGGAGAGATCGTGAATGGGGCGACGCCCTTCGGTCACGCTGTGATGCCCTTCTCCGCGCGCACTTCCCGGACGGCCGCGACCATCGCTTCCAACTTCGCGAACGCCTCCTCCACGGTGCGCGTCTTCAGGCCGCAGTCCGGATCGATGTACATCTGCTCGGGCTTCAGGACTTCGAGACCGCGGAGGATCCCCTCCTTGATCTCGTCCTTCGTCTCGATCCGGTGGCTATGGACATCCAGCACGCCGTAGCCGATCTCTTTTGTGAACGCGTTCACGCGGAAGCGATCGAGCAAGTCGTAGCGGCTATTCGCCAACTCGAGATCGATCTGGTCGACCGGAAGGTCGAGGAGCGCGGGGTAGATCACGTCGAAGTCGCCGTAACAGATGTGCGTGATCGTCTTCGCCTTGATTCCCTGCGTCGCCCGCGCGAAGGCCTTCACCGCGAGCGGCAGTTCCTCGGGACGAACGGAGATGGCCGGCTCGTCGATCTGGATGTACTTCGCTCCCGCCTCTTGAAGCGCCAAGGCTTCGTCGTTGATTGCCGCGGCCAGGTCCATCGTCATCGCTTCGCGCGACGGATAGTGCTCGTTGAACGACCAGTCCATCATCGTGTAGGGCCCGGTCAGCATCCCCTTGATCGGGAGTTTCGTCTGCGACTGCGCGAACTTCCACCATTCGACCGTCCACTCCTTCGAACGGCGGATCGGCCCGACCGCGACCGGCTTCCTGTAGTAGCGATTACCGTACGAGCGGACCGGATTCGAAATCGCGAAGCCGGGGGTCAGTTCGGCAAAGTAGGTGGTCATATCGCCGCGGTAGAGTTCCCCATCGACGAGAAGGTCGAGGCCGATCGCCTCCTGGCGGCGGATGACTCCGATCGTCTCCTCGCGCTCCATCTCGGCGAGTCGGTCGGCCGTCAGTTCACCGCGCGCGAATTGCTGGCGCGCCTTCTCCAGCTGGGGCGGTTTCGGGAAACTTCCGACGGTCGTGGTCCAGAGTCCGCGCGGCATTGTTACGCCCCTCCCTTCGAGGCCAACGCCGCCGACGCGACGAGGCGTTCTAGTTTCTTCTCGGCCGTATCGGCCGGCAGATATTCGAGGCTCGCCGTGGGCGAAAGCTGGAAGTCGAGATCGGACCGCATCCCGCGCGCGCGTTGAACGCCCGCCGCGACCGCCTCCGGCGTCTCGAGCCGCGTGTTCCGAGCATCGATCAGGCCGAGCCCCACCGTCCGCCCCTTGGGCACTTGGGGGAGAAGATCCCACCCCGCCGGCGCGCCGATGAGATCGAGCCCGATTCCGGTCCAATCCAGGTCGCGAATCGAATCGAAGACCGCGGTCGGCGCTCCGAACGGAACGTGAAGCATCGTCTTCGCGCGCCGTCCGGTCAGGAGCGACTCGAGCGCGACGCGCACCGCGCGAGCGTCGCCGGCGCGAGCATGTCCGAGCCACGGCTCCTCGATGTGGATCCACGAGGCGCCCGCTTCCTCGAGCGCCTCCGCCTCGCGGCTCAGCGCTTCGCCGTAGGCGCGAGCCCCTTCGGTCGGATCGCCGTAGCGCATGTCCTTCGAGAATCGATAGAGCGAGTAGGGGCCGGGGAGGAACGCCTTCAGCGGGCGGGCGCTGAGCGCCTGCGCCTCGCGAAAATCGCCGGCCGTGATCGGGCTCGTCCAGCGAATCGGACCGACGATTTCCGGCTGGCGGTAGTAGGTATTGGTGTCGAGGTAGCGAAGGAGACCCGCGACATGGATCCCCTCGAAGCCGCGCGCGACGAACGTCTGCGCGTCGTCCCAGCCGGCTTGCCCTTCCATCGGAAGGTCGACGCCGATCCGGTTCTGAAGCTCGACCATCCGCTTCGTGGTGGCGCGGACGGCGGCGGCGACATCGGCGTCGGTCGCCTTTCCGGCGTCGCGACGATTACGAACGACGCGCAGGTTGACGTCCCCCGCGACGGTCGGAAGTTTCGGGTAACTGCCCGCTAGCGTGGTTTGGATCTTCACGACTCCCCCTCCTTAGGACGGCGCGTGTGCGAAGTCCGCAAGAATATCACGAGGGGAGGGACGGGTCACCCGTCCGAACGGGTGCTCGGTTACGGTTTGGTTTCAGGCTCGCAGACGGGGCACCCCTTGTCGAAGATCACCCGCCACCTGCCGTCTTTCTCCAGCCGCCAAATGGAACTGAAGGTGTTGATCAGTTTGCCGTCCGGGTCGTGG
The DNA here is from genome assembly GCA_031370645.1 of Candidatus Eiseniibacteriota bacterium. GTDB lineage: Bacteria > Eisenbacteria > RBG-16-71-46 > SZUA-252 > SZUA-252 > SZUA-252. Next base: position 25,751 of record JANMQV010000060.1, read on the forward strand.
ACCGGGCCGCTGCTGAGGGCGAGCGTCCCGGAGTCGAGAACCTCGACCGTCTCGGGCTCCCACGAAAAGGGCGCGGCCGGTCCCTCGAAGAAACGGGTCCAGACCTCGACCACCGTGTCGCGGCCCCGAAGGGGGCCCTTGCCGCCGAAGAAGAGCGTCTCCTTCGAGACGTAAGTTCCGAACGCCTTCAGATCGCGGTCGGCCATCGTCTTCGCGAACGCTTTCTCGGAAGCGCGCACTTCATCCGCGAGCTCCTGATTCGTCTTCTTGGCCATCGCAGGCGCTGCAATCATGAGGAGCGCCACCCCGATCGCCATCCACCTTCCGAATCGCATGCTCCACTCCCTTCCCTTTCGCCCCGCGGCGAACGCGCGCGCCGCCGGTCCCGGCCCGCGCGACAACATCATACCTCGACTCGGAGCGGAATCGGCGGCCCCGCTCCCCGCTCCGGCTCTTCGATCCTCGGCCAAAGGCCGAGCAGAACGACAAAGAAGACCGCTCCCGACAGAAAGAAGACCGCGCGAATTCCGAACACCCCGGCCAGCGCCCCGCCCACCAGCGGCCCCATCATGTTTCCCATCATGAGCGCGGTGGAAGTCACCCCCAGCGTGCCGGCACGGCGGTTCTCCGGCGCCCGAAGCCCGATCATCGCGTGCACGGAGGGGATGATCCCTCCGATCATGAGACCGTAGGGAATGCGGAGGACGAACAGATGCCAGGGCGCCATCGCAAAGCCCTGGGGCACCGCGAAGATTCCGGCGCCAAGGAGCGCCCGCTTCAGGGTTGCCCGGTATCCCTGCTTGTCGCTCCGCCTTCCCCACCGCGGCGACGCGATGATGTTCGCCACACCCGTGACGGCGAGGATCGCGCCGGTCGTGGTGGCGATGAGGCGGCCGTGTGCGCCGAGTTCCTCCACGAAGAGCGCCATGATCGGCACGAGCGACATGAGGGCGAACTGGCTCAGCAGGAGGACGAAGAAGAGAATTCGGATTTGCGGCGTGCCGAAGACGAATTTGTAGTTCTCCACGATCTGCTCGATGCCGCCCTCCGGCTTCGGCTTCTCGGCCTCCCGCACCAGGAGCCAGACCACGATCCCGCCGAGGAGATTGAAGCCCGCCGTGATGAAGAAGATGTAACGCATCCCGATCAAATCGGAGAGCACGCCGCCGACGAGGGGTCCGATGATAGTCCCGCTCGGAATCGCGGTTTGAAGCGAGCCGAGCGCGTAACCCATCTTCTCCCGCGGCGCCGTCGTAACGACGAGCGCGACCGCCGCGGCGACAAAGCCGCTGATGGCGCCCTGCAGGAGCCGAAGGAGCAGGAGCTGGCTCGGCGAGGTGGCGAAGCCCATCACCGCCGTGATGAGCGCGAGCCCGAATGAGGCGCGCATCACCATCAGCTTCCGCCCATGGCGATCGCCGAAGTAGCCCCAGATGGGAGTGGCGATGACCGCGGCAAAGAAGGGAGCGGCGTAGATGAGCCCGCTCATCGTCTCGAGTTCGCCTTTGCCGGTGACGCCGAGGGATCGGAGGTAGAGGGGGAGGAACGGGAGGAACATGCTCATGCCGAGCATGGTGAGGAACTGCGCTAGCCAAAGGGCGCCGAGCGTTCGCCTCCAGGGGGCCGCGGCCGGGCCCATGCCGAGCGAGTCGCCGATGAAACTCAGGCGGCCGCCGCTACGCCGGCCCGCCCTCGAGCGCGCTCAGGCACGCGTCGCAAGGGCAGATGCGTCGGAGGTAGTCGTAGGAATAGATCCCCGTCGTGTGGCCGTCGCTCCAATCGAAGTGAAGCGCGTACTGCCCGACCGTGCGCGCCGCGGAAACGGCGACGTCGGGATTCACGTGCTCCTCGAACACCAGGCGCTGGCCGCTCATCTCGCTCACGCACTGGGCGCAGGGACAGCGTCCGCGAAGGTAGCGGGCACCGTAGACGCTCTCGTGTCCATCGGCCCACGCCACGGTGAATCGCTCGCTCCCCTTCTTTCGAAGTCCGACCGGTGTTGTCTGCTCGGGGGTGAGCGGCGGCACGCTACTCCTCCACGATCGAGAGTGCGATGTTCTTGAATGCCTGCATGCTCACCTGCTGCGCCAATTTGCCGGTGATTTCTCGGAAGGCGAGGCCCGCGGGCGACTCCGGTTCGGCGATCGAGACCGGCGTTCCCTTGTCGGCGTAGCGGCGGATGGCGATATCGAGCGGGATTTCGCCGAGGAACGGAATCTTCATCGACTCGGCGGCCTTCCTCGCGCCGCCGTGCCCGAAGAGTTCGTCGCGCTCGCCGCAGTGAGGGCAGAGGTAGTACGACATGTTTTCCACGATGCCGAGAATCGGCACCTTCGTCTGTTGCAGCATGCGAAGCGTCTTCATGGAAATCTGAAGCCCCACGTCCTGCGGCGTCGAAACGATGACGGCACCGGTCACCGGGACCGTCTGCACCAGCGTCAAGTGAACGTCGCCCGTTCCAGGCGGGAGGTCGACAACCAGGTAGTCGAGCTCTCCCCAATTGACGCCGAGGAGACACTGCTGGAGCGCCTTGTGCGCCATCGGCCCGCGCCAGATGAGCGGCTGATCGCCCGGCGTGAGGTAGCCCATCGACATGAGGCGAACCCCGTGCGCCATGCCGGGCTGGATCGTGTTATCGGCGAGGGGCTCGGCGGGTGTCCCGGTCTGCATCATGATCGGGATGCTAGGGCCGTAGATGTCGGCGTCCAGGAGCCCTACACGGGCGCCGCTCGATGCGAGAGAGGCGGCGATGTTGGCGGCGACCGTCGACTTCCCCACGCCTCCCTTGCCGCTTCCGACCGCGATGATGTTCTTCACGGTCTTCAGGGCGGAGGTGTCTGGGGCCTGCGCGCGGCGGACTTCCGCCGTCATGTTGACTCGCACATCGGTCGCGCCGGGAACCTTCGTCAGCACCGCCTGCCGCGACTGATCACGGAGCTTCTCCTTCACCGGACAGGCGGGGGTCGTGAGATTGACGTCGAACGCGACGACGCTCCCTTCGATCTTCATGTTTCGAATGAAGCCGAGGGAAACGATGTCTCGGTGGAGATCCGGATCCATCACGGACCGGAGGGCATCCAAGATTTGTGCTTCGGTGATGGCGGGACCGGTCATGATTGCTCCACAATGGAGGTTACGGGCGAATCGGAGCGTTCGATCGTAACAGCCGCCCGAACCCGCCGGTAGGGGAATCCCCCGCCGTGGCAGAAGTTGCCGATTCACAAGACACGAGGTCCCATACCTACAGACGCCGATGACGACTGAAACGATGCAGCGGGAAACCCGCCTCTCCATTCACGGTATGACCTGCGCCGGCTGCGTTTCCGCCGTGGAGCACGCGCTGAAGCGCGTCCCGGGCGTGGAGAGCGCGGCGGTCAATCTGGCGACGGAAGAGGCGCTTGTCGTCTCGGCGCCGAACGCCTCGGTTGCCGCGCTCGTGAAGGCAGTCGAGTCGGCCGGCTATCGCGCCGCGCCGCGCGCCTCGTCTTCGGGGGCCGACCGCGAACGGATGCGGATCGAGGAAGAGCACGCGAACCGACGCCGGCTCGTCCTTGCCGCCGCGTTCGGGGTTCCGCTCATGCTGGTGCATCTCTTCGTGCACGACCTGGGGCAGGCGCGCTGGCTCGGGCTCCTTCTCGCCACGCCGGTTCAGTGGATCGCCGGATGGCCGTTCCATCGGCGGACTGCCGTCGGCCTCCGGCACGGCATGTTCGACATGAACACGCTTGTCACGCTCGGGACCGGCTCGGCCTACCTCTATAGCCTCGCGGTAACGCTCGCACCGGCATGGTTCGAATCGACGGGCCTCGGCGGACACGTCTACTACGACACGGCCGCCATGATCCTCGCCTTCGTGCTCCTCGGCCGGCTCCTCGAATCGCGCGCCCGCCGGCAAACCGGCGAAGCGGTGAAGGCGCTCCTCACGCGCCGGCCCGCCACGGCGCGGCGGCTGGCGATGGCCTCCCCGCTCGCGGCGCGCGAGGAGACGCCGCTCGAGAAGATCGTGCGGGGCGATTGGCTTGAAATCCTTCCGGGCGAGACGATCCCGGTCGACGGCCTGATCGAGCAGGGCTCGACCGAAGTGGACGAATCGATGCTGACCGGCGAGCCGCTCCCGGTGGCGCGCGCCGTCGGCGATCCGCTCGCCGCGGGAACGGTGAATCGCTCGGCTCCGGTCCTTCTTCGCGCCACGCGCGTCGGCGACGACACGACGCTCGCGCGCATCGTCCGCCTCGTCGAGGAAGCGCAAGGCGGAAAAGCACCGCTCCAAGCACTCGCCGATCGCGTCGCGGGGCGTTTCGTTCCCGCCGTACTCCTGATCGCGCTCGTGACGGCGACGCTCTGGCTCTTCCTCGGCCCGCCTCCGCCCATTCGCTATGCGCTCGTCGCGTTCGTCTCCGTTCTCATCATCGCCTGCCCCTGCGCCATGGGTCTCGCCACGCCGACCGCGATCCTCGTCGGCACTGGAGTCGGCGCGCGGCGCGGGATTCTCCTTCGCGGCGGCGAAATCCTGGAGCGCGTCGGATCGCTCTCAGTGGTGGTCCTCGACAAGACAGGGACGCTCACGAAGGGCGAGCCGGCCGTCACGCGGTTCCTCGCCGCGCCGGGTGAGGACGCCGCGCGCGTCCTTCGCCAAGCGGCCGCGATCGAATTGGGATCCGAGCATCCGATCGCGCGAGCGATCGTCCGCCACGCCCGGTCCGGCGCCGGCGCCTCCGCCCTCCCCTTCGCCGAAGGCGTGAACGTCATCCCGGGCCACGGAGCGCAGGGACGAGTGGGCGACGTCTCCGTACGCGTCGGCTCGTTCGGATTCGCCGCCTTCGCCGGGCGCGCGGCGGAGGAACTCCTCGCGGCAGCCGAAGCCGCGGCGGAGCGGGGCGAGACGGTAGCGTGGGTCGGCGTCGGGCAGACGACAGCGGGGCTCTTCGCGCTGGAGGACGCCCCGCGCGAGGAGGCGGCCGAGGCAGCCGCGCGCCTCAGGCGCCGCGGCTTGAGGCTCGTGCTCGCGACAGGCGACCGCGAGGCGCCGGCCAAGCGACTCGCCGCCTCGCTCGGTATCGAGGAGGTTCACGCCTCGCTCAGCCCCGAGGACAAAGTGGCATTGGTCCGACGACTTCAGGAAGGGGGCACCTCGGTGGCGATGGTCGGCGATGGACTGAATGACGCGGCGGCGCTCGCGGCGGCGGACGTCGGGATCGCGATCGGAAGCGGCACCGACGTCGCCATGGAGGCGGCCGATATCACGCTCGTCCGCGGCGGCCTCGGCGCCATCGCCGACGCCCTCGACCTCTCGCGCCGCACCCGGCGGACCATTCTTCAAAATCTCGGCTGGGCCTTCGGCTACAACGTGATCGCCATTCCGCTCGCGGCCGGCGCCCTCTTCCCCTTCACCGGCTGGCTCCTCCATCCGACGGTGGCGTCGGCGGCGATGGCCCTGAGCAGCGTCTCCGTCGTGGGAAATAGCCTCCGGCTCCGCGGGTGGAAACCGGGCCGGTAAGTCGTGAGGCGCCGCCTAGCGGCGCCCTTACCACTATGGTAGAGTTTCGGGCTGGCGTGTCGCGCCACCGTGCGGCAACCGGGTATCCGCCGCGCGACCGAGTCGACCTCAGGAGGGCTGCATGGCCGTTTCGACCGACGAGATGAAAGGCCTCTACTACTACATCAATCTCGTCCGGCAGGTGGATGAGCGCTGCCGGCGTCTCTTCAAGCAGGGCCGGTTCCAGGGGACGTTCTTCAGCGCGGTCGGTCAGGAAGCGACCGTGGTCGGTCCCTGCTACGGACTCCGCCCCGACGACTTCATCGGCATTCAGCATCGCGAGATCGGCGCCGTCATCACGAAGGGGATGCCGATCAAGTACCTCATGGCGCAGCTCTTCGCGCGGAAGGATAGCCCCGACCGCGGCAAGAGCCATCCTTGCCACTACGGCTGGAAGCCGATGGGGATCGTCACGCCCGCCTCGACCATCGCCGCGCAGACCGTGATCGTCACCGGCTCGGCGCTCGCCTGGAAGATCCAGAAAAAGGACAACGCCTGTGTCTGCTTCGTGGGCGAAGGCGCCACGTCGAACGGCGTCTGGCACGAAGCCTTGAACTTTGCCGCCATTCACAAACTCGCCTGCGTCTTCGTCGTGCAGAACAACCTCTGGGCCGAGTCGGTCCCCGCGAGCCTCGGAATGCCGATCGAGAATGCCTCGGATCGCGCGAAGGCCTACGGCATGCCGGGCATCACCATCGACGGCAACGACCTCCTCCTCACCTACGAGACGACGCACGAAGCGATTCGCCGCGCGCGCCGCGGAGAGGGGCCGAGTCTCATCGAGATGAAGACCTATCGCTGGTACGGCCACTCGGAGATCGATCCGGCCAACTACCGGAGCGCCGAGGAAGTCGAATACTGGAAGAAGCGGGATCCGCTTCCGCGGTACGAGCGGCTTCTGATGGAGCGCGGCATCATCGACGAGACCTACAAGCAGGCGACGCTCCAGCGGATCGAGCGGGAGATCGAAGAGGCGATCGATTTCGCCGAACGCTCGCCGCATCCCGACGTCAGCGAGATCATGGAGGACGTCTACGCCCCGCTCTAATGGCCGTATGGGTAGCCCTACGGGGAGCCACGCGGGGGGGCGCGCCCCGGCGCGCGGGAGTGGCACGAGCGCCGTCCCGGGCAAGGCACCGCGCGAATCGCGCGTCGACATGGTGCAACTCGTGCTGCCGAACGACGCGAACACGCTCGGAAACGTCCTCGGCGGGATGGTGCTTCACTGGATCGACCTGGCGGCCGCAGTCGTGGCGCACCGCCACTGTCGCACTCAATGTGTCACCGCTTCGATCGACCAGGTGTCGTTCGAGGCGCCGATCAAAGTGGGGCAACTGGCCCTCATCACGGGCCGCATGACCTACGCCGGCCGCACCTCGATGGAGATCCGCGTGGACGTTCAATGCGAGGATCTCCTGACGGCGCGCCGGGTCCAAACGAGCACGGCATATCTGACCTTTGTCGCCATCGACAAGAAGGGGCGGCCGGTCCCGGTGCCTCCGTTGCTCCTGGAAACCGAACACGAACGACGGGAAGCGCGCGCGGCGGAAGCGCGGCGCGCGGCGCGCCTGAAGAACGTCCACCACGCCGATAGGGAGATACCGCATCGATGAAAACGATGGATAGCGCCCCGGCCCCGGCCGCCGCGCCGAGCGACACCCAGACGATCAACCTCATCGAGGCCATCAACCAGGGGTTGGCCGAGGAGATGGAGCGCGACGAGCGCATCTTCCTCATCGGCGAAGACATCGCGAGCTACGGCGGTGTGTTCAAGGCGACGAAGAATCTCTACGAGCGCTTCGGACCGCTCCGGGTCATCGACAGCCCGATCTCCGAGAACTTCCTGGTGCAGGGCGCCGTGGGCGCGGCACTGGCGGGGCTCATCCCCTCGCCCGAGATCCAGTTCGACGACTTCACGTCGCTCGCGGTGGACGGCATCGTCGAGCACGCGGCCAAGATGCGCTACCGCTCGGGCGGAATGTGGACCTGCCCCATGGTGATCCGCGTCTGCTGCGGCGCGGGCGTCGGCGGCGGGCTCTATCACTCGCAGTTCAACGCCTCCTGGTTCATGCACAGCCCCGGCCTCGTGGTCGTCGCACCTTCGAATCCGTACGACGCGAAGGGACTCCTGAAGTCGGCGTTCCGCGGCCAGAACCCGGTCCTCTTCTACGAACACAAGCGCCTCTACCGCACGGTGAAGCAGGCGATTCCGAAGGGCGACTATGTCGTTCCGCTCGGCAAGGCCGCCGTGGCCCGCGAAGGCAAGCACGTCACGATCGTCTCCTACGCGCTCATGCTCCAGCGCTCGCTCGAAGCCGCGAACAAGCTCGCGGCCGAGGGGATTGAAGCGGAGGTCATCGATCTCAGAACGCTCGTGCCGTACGATCACGAGACGATCTTGAATTCCGTGAAGAAGACGTCGCGCTGCGCGGTCGTCTATGAAAGCAGCCGGACGATGGGAGTCGGAGCGGAGATCTCCGCCATGGTCGCCGAGGAGGGCTTCGCCTACCTCGACGCGCCGGTAATCCGGATCTCGCCGCCCGACGCGCCTCAGGAGCCGTTCGCGGCGTCGATGGCCGATCACTATTTGCCGAACGCCGACCGGATCGCGCAATCGATCCGCGAGCTGGTCGCCTACTAGGCCCTTCGGGCCCATCGGGAGGAAGGATGCCTACCACCGTCATCGTGCCGCAACTCGGCGAGAGCGTGGTCGAAGGGACGATCGGAAAGTGGCTGAAGAAAGTCGGCGATCCGATCGCCAAGGACGAACCGATCGTCGAGATCATCACCGATAAGATCAACATCGAGCTTCCGGCGCCGATCGCCGGCACACTCGGAAAGATCACCGTGGCCGAGGGAGTCGTCGCGCAGGTCGGCGACGAGCTGGCCGTGATACTCGCGCCCGGCGAATCGCTCGGCGCGGCGGGGAACGCCCCGGCCCCCTCCTCAACCGCTCCGGCCCCGAGTCATTCGACCGTCACGCACGCCGCGCCGGTGCCGAGTTATGCGCCGTCCGCTTCGTCCACCGCGACCCTTCCCGAACCTCCTTCCACCGACGGGATGCGACTTTCGCCCGCCGTCCGGAAGCTGGTGAAAGAGCATGGCGTCGACGTGGCGCAGATTCGCGGATCGGGCATGGGTGGTCGCGTCACGCGCGAGGATGTCCTCACGCACATGGAAGCGCGAAAGCTGGCGCCCGGACTACCAGGCGCCATGGCCGCACCGGGCGGAATGGCTCCCGCCATGGCCGGCGCGACGATGTCACCCGCTCCCGCACCCCGTCCGCTCAAGGCGATTCCCGCCGCGGTAGTATCGGCGGCCGGATCGCGCGAGGAAGTCGTTCAGCCGCTCACGACGCTTCGGAAGAAGATCGCCGAGAACATGTCGAAGTCGCGCCACACCGCCGCGCACTGCTCGGTGACCGACGAGGTCGACATGACGGCGCTGGTGGAACTGCGCGGACGTCTCAAAGAAAAGGTGAAGGCCGACTACGGCGTGAACCTGACCTACATGCCCTTCATCACGAAGGCGGTGGTCCGCGCGCTGAAGGAATATCCGGTTCTGAACGCCTCCATGACGGAGACCGACGCGCGGTTCAAGAAGTACTACAGCATCGGCATGGCCGTGCACCGCGAGCAGGGTCTCATCGTCCCGATCCTCCACGACGCCGACAAGAAGTCGCTGCTCCAGATGGCGTCGGAGATGGAAGACATGGCGGCCCGCGCGCGCGCCGAGAAATTGACGCTCAACGACATCCAGGGCGGCACCTTCACGATCACGAACGCCGGCATGTTCGGCGCCACCGCGTCGCAGCCGGTCATCAATGTTCCCGAAGTCGGCATTCTGGGCGTCCATCTCATTCAGGAGCGCGCCGTGGTGCGGGATCACCGCATCGTGGTCCGCTGGATGATGACGGTCGTGCTCTCGTTCGATCACCGGCTCGTCGACGGCACGCCGGCGGCCCAGTTCCTTCACCGCGTGAAGGAACTCCTCGAGGATCCGGAAAGCTGGCTCCTCGATTCCATCTGATCGGAGCCCCATGAGCGACGCGACCGCCGCGAGCGGTAAGGCCCAGACCCGGATCGAGAAGGATTCCCTCGGACCTCTCGAGGTCCCCGCCGAGGCTTATTACGGCGTCCAGACGGCCCGGGCAGTCGCCAACTTCCCCATCAGCGGCGAGCGGCTCCATCGCGAGATGGTCCGCGCCGTCGCGCGCATCAAGATCGCGGCCGCCAAGGCGAACGCCGAGCTCGGAGTTTTAGACGCGGCGAAGGCCGACGCCATTGTCCACGCCGCCGAGGAAGTGGTGGCCGGGAAGCACGACGCTCACTTCGTCGTGGATGCCTACCAAGCCGGCGCCGGCACCTCCTTCCACATGAACGTGAATGAAGTCGTCGCGAACCGCGCCTGCGAACTGATGGGCGGAAAGCGCGGCGACACGTCGCTCATCAGCCCGAACGATCACGTGAACATGGCGCAGTCGACCAACGACGTGATCCCGACCGCCATTCGCCTCGCCGCCTACGAACTCTCCGGCCCGGTCGTGGAAGAGATGACCGCGCTCGCGGCCTCCTTCGCGGGTCGCGCCGCGGCGTTTCGCACCATCTTGAAGTCGGGGCGGACGCACCTGCAGGACGCGGTGCCGGTCACGCTGGGGCAGGAGTTCTCGGGCTATCAGGTCTGCGTGGAGGGTTGGCTCGACTCACTGAAGCGAAGCCGCGACGGGCTCCTGTCGCTTGGTCTCGGCGGCAACGCCGCCGGCACGGGGATCAACGCGCATCCGAAGTACCGCGAAAAGACGATCGCGAATATCGCGGAGATCACCGGCGCGCCATTCCGTCCATCGGCGAATCTATTTGAAGCAATGCAGAGTATGGCGCCCTTCGTCCGCCTCTCAAACGACCTTCGCGGCTTCGCACTTGATCTGACGCGCATCGCGAACGACTTCCGCCTTCTCGCGAGCGGCCCCACGACAGGCTTCGACGAAGTCGTCCTTCCGGTGGTGCAGCCCGGCTCCTCCATCATGCCCGGCAAGGTGAACCCCGTCGTCGCCGAGATGACGAACATGGTCTGCTTCCAAATCCTAGGCTACGACACCACGGTCGCCTACGCCTCCCAAGCGGGCCAGTTGGAATTGAACGTGATGATGCCCGTGATCGCGCACAACCTCCTCCGCTCCCTGGCGATCTTGGCGCCGACGCTCCGGGTCCTCCGCACCACCTGCGTCGACGGCATCACGGCAAACGAGGAGACCTGCCGCCACTACTTCGAACACTCGATCTCGCTCGCCTCCGCCCTAAATCCCTACATCGGCTACATGGCCGCGGCGGATGTCGCGAAAGAGTCGGCGAAGACGGGAAAGACAGTGGTAGAGATCGTGCGAGAGAAGAAACTGCTGACGGAAGCGCAGATCAAGAAGGTCTTCTCGGCGGAAGAGATGACGGGAGTCGGAAAGTAGCGCGAAGACCGGTGCGAGACGCGCCGTCGTGCTCGAAGATCGCGCCGTCTAGGGGCGCGTGACCGAAGGCAGCCGGTAAAACTCTCCGGTCGCTGTACGTGCCCGCTTCGCGGGCCGTAGGCTCCCTCCGAGTTTTCCCGACTGCCTTCGCTCACACTCACCTCGAAGAACAGCCTTCCCAGAACTACCGCGCTTCCGTCCAGTCTCTCGCCTGCGGTTTCGGAGTCTGTGGGATCACCGGGCGGACGACAATTACTGCCCCTGATCCACGCCCCTCTGGCTGCGGCTCCAATACTTCAGGCGCGCTGATCACCGTATACGGTAGCGGCGTCAGGAATTCTCCGACCGCGACTTCCACCGAGCACTGCCGCCCCTTCGGCTTCCTCACGAAGAAATAGCCGTCGGAATCGGTGTACGCGAGTTCGCCGTCGATCCGAATCGCGGCGCCACGCACCGGCGCCCCCTTCTCGTCGGTCACGATTCCCTGGACCATGTGATCCGACATCGAGGGTCGCGACTCGTTCGACGCACCACTCACCCCTCGGTAGAGATACTGATTCCCCGCTAGCGTGTACTTCACGGATCCATCGGGCGCGACGTAGCTCCCGAGATTCGCGGTGAAATTCCCGAACGCGAGAATCTTCACGTTCAGCATGAGCGCCTGGCGGAAGGGGTCTCCTTCGCCGAACGGAACGTAAACGGTCTGCCACTCGGCCCCGACGCTGAACCGACCCGAGACGTAGTTCCCCCCGAAGGAGACGGTGCTGTTCCCGCGCGTGTGCGTGACGACCTGCGACAACTCGACGTGCGGCGAAATTGTTTCGCGGAGCACTCCCACGACGGTGTTGAAGTTTTCGCCGGAACGATCCTCGGCGTGGAAGAAGTTCGTGGAAACGTGAAACGCTCTTCCGACCGGCCGGTCGACACTCACCGACACGCCCCGGTTTCCGCTGTTGGATCCGTGCGAGTCAAAGAGGCCGAGACTCGTCATGGCGCCGAGGAAAGAGACGTTCGCGAATCCCTGGTGCACACGGCCGCGATAAACGGGCGTGGTCTCGGTCTCGG
>JANMQV010000091.1:0-2546 GCA_031370645.1 Candidatus Eiseniibacteriota bacterium
CCCGACAACCAGCAGATGCGGGTCGGCGCCTCGATCGGCGTCCAATTCCCGCATCGGACCGCCTTCACGGGGTCTGTTCAGTGGGCTCAGACGACGCAGAACGACAAGTGGCTCCCTTACACGAGCAATACGGCCGTAGCGCAATCGAGCCGCGACTCCCTCCCGGGCACGAGCACGGACGCGAAGGCCAACACGCTCCTCCTCGATGCCCGCCTGACAACGCATCCCACCGCCAAGATCGGCGGGACGCTCCGAGTTCGGCAGAACAAGTACGACAACAAGACGCCCGTCCACGAGTTCGCGGGACAGGTCCCGTACGACGGCAGTTGGGCGGTCGGAATCGTCGAGAACGAGCCGCTCGGGAACCAGCAGACCACCCTCGGAGTCGATGTCGACGTGAGGCCGATTCCCGAAGTGAGCCTCTATGGCACGGCCGAGATCATCAAGCGCGAGCGTACCTTGCGCGAAGTCCTGAAGGATGACGAGAAAGCCGTTCAGGCGAAGGCCGTCATCCGGCCCGTTTCCGGAGTTCAACTAACGGCGCGGCTCCGGCACGGGAGCCGCAAACTCGACGAGTTCGATCTCGATCACTACCAGAACGACGTCGGAACGTTCGTCGAACAGAAGGGGCTCCGGCGATTCGACATCGCGGACCGGAAGCAGGATCAGGCGGACGCGTCGCTCGCATGGACCGGGAGCGAGCGTCTGATTCTGACCGCGACCGTGGGATATCTCGAAAATGATTACGAGGGATCCTCACTCGGCTTGCTGGACGACGTCCGCCGGTCGGCCGGCCTCGATGCGACCCTGAATGCGAGCGACCGACTCGACCTGACGGCGAGCATCGGCTGGGCGCGAGCGTACACCAGCCAGATGTCACGCCGGTCTCCGACGGCAAACGTGGTTCAGTCCGACTCCCTCACCTGGCAAGCCCGACTCTATGACGCGTCGATTTCCGCGATCGCCGGCATTGAATATACGGCGGTCAAGGACAAGCTCACGCTCTCAACCGACTTCCACTTCGAGCGCTCGCCGAGCACCTATCGGCTGAAGGGTAAAGGCCTCTTTCCGGCCCCGGCGACAGACTTGCCCGGGACGGTCTACATGCGGCAGGGTGTCAACGTTCAAGCAATGTACACCGTGCAGAAGAATCTCCAATTCGGTGCGCGGTGGGCGTGGGATCAGTTCGACGCCAGCGACTTCGCGACGCAGGACATTCCGCTCCTCTTCCCGCTGGTCGGCGCGTCGAATGCCATCTTCCTCGGCGACAACGTGCTCAACTATCGGGCGAACGCCGTGGCGTTCGTGGTGAAGAGGACCTTCTAGGCCGGTTTCTTCTCCGCGCCGCGTCCGGCGCGTCTCAGCTCCGCCCCGCCGATGCCACGCCGGCGGGGCGGAGCCATTTTTACCGAGAGCCGACCTTCCAGAGCCGGCCCCACCACGAGTCGTCGTTTCCCGACGGTTCTTCTTCATCGGGGAGATTCATCTTCCGATAGATGCGGTCGAGATCCCAACCGGTCAACGAGGCGAGGGTTTCCGCCTCGCGGTTCTGCCGGACGCGCAGCCCCTTCCGATACTCCGCCGCCCCAGGACAATCGCGATCGCCTTTCCACGGATGGCGAATGATGAAGCGTCCCTGGAAGTTCGTCCGGTCGCCCGTTTCTTGAAGTGCGAGGTCCTCGGGGAAGTGCGCCGCGTCGTATCGAACATGTAGTCGTGAGACGAAGACGGCTTGGGGGCCGCCGCCGGGCGGAGGAGTCCACACGCCGGCGCCGCCCCGGTTGGGCTCGCCCGGAGGGAGATCGAGCCAGTAGACGCCTAGCCCGCGCAGTTCCTCCCGCGACATCGGATCGGCCGCGCAGGGGTCGCACCAGGCCATGTCCCAGGCGTATTCCAGGAAGACGGCCGTGCCGCCCTCTTTCCTCACCGACCGAGCAAACATCGACCGATAGAACCCTCCGAACTCGTCCTTCACGAACTCGGGGACTTCGGCGTCGGAGGGGAGCTTCACGGTCCGGTAGTTCGTCGTCTCGACTCGTCCGTTTTTCGTGAGCGCGAAGATGAAAAGATCCTGCGCGCCGTCCGCGTTCACCATGCCGAGGCGGAGCGGGAGCATGAACTTCGGCGACTCGTACGCCATCTGAAGCGGGCGGAGCGTCGTGAATCCGAGCCTCGACTGCTCCTTCAGATTCACCTTCGCCACGAAGAACTTCATCCCCTGGCGCAGATACGCCTGCAGGACGCGTGAGGCGCGAGGCGGCACTTGGTAGCCGTTCTCGACTAACCACGTTTGAAGTCCGCCGCTCTCTTTCGCCGAGAGGATGAGGATGTCGTACTCGCCGACGCTGTATCGCGCCTCGATTCGCACACCGAGCGCCTTCGCCCGCATCGCATCTTGCGCCGCCATCGGAGCGGACATCGCTCCGAGGCGCATGGAGCCGGCACTCTTCTCCATCGCCATCATGCACGGATCGGGATCGAAGTACTCCACGAGCCGCGGGGCGGTGTAGGCGTCGATGTGGTCGACGGCGGCCTGTTCCCCGACG
>JANMQV010000119.1:0-1898 GCA_031370645.1 Candidatus Eiseniibacteriota bacterium
CGAGACGCGAGCGCTACGAAACGCCACGCAGAAGAAGGCGTACACGCCAGTCGCGCTCACGGTGAAGGAGGAGGAAATCCGCCGCGGCGGCGGAATCTTCGAGATGGGGCGCCGCGAGGTTACGACGGCCCGCTCTCGGAAGCCGGAGATCGTCTTCCCGGATCCCGATCTCGCGCGAACGATGACTTCCACCGAGCAGATCGTCTGGGCGCATCGTGTCGACAAGCGCGCCGAGGTGAAACCGGGCGCGACACTTCAAGTCTACGCCGATCTCCTGCCGGCGTCCGATGGCACCGCGCCGTTCGCCATTCACACCTTCCGCCAAATCGCTCCACCGGACGCGAAACCACTGCGAGCCGCGATCGCGAACGATCATTTCGTCTTCACCGGGCGCGCGGCCGACGACAAGCAGACGGCCATCTCCGCCGAATTCGCCAAGCAGCACTCGATCGGGGAACCCTACTACGCGGCACCCGGCTCCGGCATCTTCCACTTCTACTTTCCGGAGCAGGGGCTGATCGTGCCGGGCGGCTTCTATCCCGGCGCCGACTCCCACTCGCGCGCGTACGGTGCCTACGGCGCCGTCGGCATCGGCATCGGGAGCACGACGCTCGGCTTCGGCTGGGCGACCGGCTACATCTACTTCACGCTCGCGAAACAGCGGCGCGTCAATTTCACGGGGAAACTACAGCCGTGGGTCGGTGGGAAGGACATCGTCCTCCGGCTCCTGGCGCGCTGGGGATCCAAGCAATCGGAAGGGATGAGCGTCGAGTTCGTCGATCGCGATCGCCAATTGGCGCTCCCGCTTCGAAACACCATCGCGAACATGATGGCCGAGGCCGAAGCACTGAACGGCATCTTCGCGTGCGACGAGATCACCGAAGGGTGGTATCGCGAGCGCGGCATCGCGATGCCTTACCCGCGCGTGACGCCGGGGACTGACGCGGTCTACGAGAAAGACGAGGCGTTCGACCTCGCGGAGGTCGCGCCCATGATCGCGAAGCCCTTCAGTCCGGGGAACGCCTTCCCGGCCGAGGAAGTCGCGAAGGAGCGAATCACGTTCAACAAGGCGATGATCGGCTCCTGCACGAACGGCGGATATGGAGACCTCCTCGCCGCGGCGCTTGTCATTCGGGCCGCGCGCGCGAAGGGCGTGACTCACGCGGCGAAGGGAACCGAGTTCGTGATTTTCCCGGGGAGCGGCACGGTGAAGGAGCAGATCGAGCGCCCCGATTCGCGCCTGGCGGGGGAATCGATCGCGGATGTCTTCCGTTCGGTGGGCGGGGAAATCAGGCGCTCGTGGTGCGGCCCCTGCTTCGGCCAGGGCCCAGATTCGCTCGCGCCGGGGGAGCGCGCGATCACGTCGTTCAATCGGAATTGGCAGAACCGAATGGGAGTGGGCGGGGAAGGATATCTTGCGAGCCCCGCCGTGGTCGCGGCCTCGGCGTTGGCGGGCTACATGGCGCCTCCATCGGAACTCGGAATCACCTGGGACCCCGAGGTGTTCGGGGTCTGATTCACGGGCGCACTTTAGCGAAGCCCTACTTCAGCAGCGTCACCTTCCGCGTGACGCGATCTCCATCGACCGAGACCACCAAGTAATAGACGCCGCTCGCGACCCCGGCCCCGCGGTCGTCCCTCCCATCCCACGCGAGTGTCCGCCGCCCCGCAGGAAGCCGATCCGCAACCAACGTTCTCACCCGCCGACCGGTCACATCGTGGACGCGAACCGATACCCATTCCGCGCGAGCCAAATCGAGCAGCGCCGACGTTCGGGGATTGAACGGATTCGGCGCGGCGTTCGACAGCGTGAACCGGGCCAGCGGTGGGGCACCGGGGTCCACTGCCGTCGGGATCATGGAAAGCACCGAGAGGATGTCGAGCTTCCCGTATCCCCA